>JAYVNQ010000179.1:0-33417 GCA_043758365.1 Chitinophagales bacterium | reverse complement strand
ACCGTACACATCATCATCAAATGTTAAAGCAATACCTTCCATATCAAAAAGGCGTGTGTATTGTTTTATTACCGAGTTGGTTGGTACAGTTGAAATGCTTAGTAGTGTTTCAGCGTCTAACGGATCTAAGTGCGTAACAACTGGTAAACGACCCAACAGTTCAGGTATTAAACCAAAACTTTTTAAATCTTGCGCCGTAATTAATTGTAGCAAGTTTTTGCGTTGGTAATCCTGCAATTCTTTATTTACATTAAAGCCTATGGCATTGGTGTTCACCCTACGAGCAATTACTTTATCAATACCATCAAAAGCGCCACCACAAATAAACAGGATATTTTTTGTATCCAGTTTTATCATCTTTTGGTCAGGGTGCTTTCTACCGCCCTGAGGTGGCACCAACACTTCCGTGCCTTCTAACATTTTCAATAAACCTTGCTGTACACCTTCACCACTAACATCTCTTGTAATAGATGGATTATCGCCTTTACGGGCAATTTTATCAATCTCATCAACGTACACAATACCGCGTTCGGCAGCTTGTACATCGTAATTACAATTTTGCAATAAACGGGTCAACATACTTTCTACATCTTCGCCCACATAACCAGCTTCGGTAAACACAGTAGCATCAACAATTGCAAAAGGCACATTCAACAAACGAGCAATTGTTTTAGCTATCAATGTTTTGCCAGTTCCAGTTTCGCCAACCATTACAATATTGCTTTTCTCAATCTCAACATCATCATGAATCTGCTTTTGATTAACACGCTTAAAGTGATTATAAACCGCAACGGTTATTACTTTTTTGGCATCATCTTGTCCTATAATATATTGATCTAAAAAAGTTTTTATTTCAGCAGGTTTGCGGACATTTAATTTTAAGTTAGATGCGGGTTTAGCAACATCGTTTGCCAAACCCAGCTCACGGCTTAAGCCTAATTCTTGGGCAATAATATCTTCGGCATGTTCTACACAATTCTCGCAAATATGGCCCTCTTGACCCGCAATCAATATTTTAACTTCATCTCTACCTCGGCCACAAAATGAACAATGTAGATGACTTTGCTTTGCCATTTAATTTAAAATTTAGTTATCACAAAAAGAAAAAGTACAACAATTGTATTCAAACAAAAATACACTCTCTATCTTGTTTAAGAAAGTGTATTTCTGAAGGTATGATGAATTAACAAAAACTATAACTTGTCTAATACATTATCCACAATGCCATAAGCCTTAGCTTCATCGGCATTCATCCAATAATCACGATCAAAGTCTTTAAAAATTTGCTCCATCGTTTTACCGCAATTTTCAGCTAAAATTCTGGCGCCAATTTCTTTGGTTTTTCTAATTTGCTCAGCCTGAATCTCAATATCAGCTTGTGTTGCTTGAAAATAACCACCAATACTTGGTTGGTGAATCATCACTTCGCCATGCGGATAAATGTAACGTTTGCCTTTAGTACCAACGCTTAGCAAAATAGATCCCATACTTGCTGCTAAACCCATACAAATAGTACTTACGGGGCTTTCTATCAACTTAATGGTATCGTACAAAACCATACCACTTGTAACCACGCCTCCTGGACTATTAATGTATAATTTAATTTCTTCACCCGGCTTATCAGCATCTAACAATAATAGTTTAGACACAGCATCTCTTACAGTTTTGTCTTCAACAACACCCCAAAAGTAAATGGCACGTTTCTCAAAAAACATTTTCTCCATTTTCTTCATCATTACTGGCCCAACTTGGTCAGCTTGCTTCTCTTCTTTCGGCTTCTCATCTTCCTCATCTTCCATTAAATATGGGTTAACGATGTATTTAGATTGTATCATATTATAGTTTTTTACCTAAAATGGGGGTTAAAAATTTGTTTTGTTACCAGCATTTGTAAGTCTATTTAGCTTCGTTGCGTCGCACACTGGAACTGTTTGTAAGTTTTCAGCTTTTTGCCACAAAGACTCATAATCGCAAAGAGACACAAAAAAACTTAGTGCAACTTTCTACCTTTGGGTTTTTGTGGCAACACTTTAACTTTTTAAAGCTGCAGCCTTACGTGGGTTGGTAAATAATACTTCATCTACCAAGCCAAATTCTTTTGCTTCAATAGCAGTTAACCAATAATCACGGTCGCTGTGTTTAGCAATTTCATCAACTGTTTTACCAGTATGGGCAGACGTTATTTCGTACAACTCATGTTTTAATTTCTTGATTTCTCTCGCAGTAATTTCAATATCGGTTGCTTGACCACCAATACCACCACTTGGTTGGTGCATCATTACACGGCTGTGTTTTAGTGCCGTACGTTTGCCCTTAACACCAGCACACAACAACACTTGACCCATGCTTGCTGCAATACCAGTACAAATTGTACTAACATCTGGACTAATAAATTGCATGGTATCGTAAACCCCTAAACCTGCGTAAACGCTGCCTCCTGGGCTGTTGATATACATTTGAATATCTCGAGTCCTATCTACACTTTCCATAAATAATAACTGAGCAGTAATAATATTTGCCACATAATCGTTAATGCCTTCACCCAAAAAAATAATTCTGTCCATCATTAAACGGCTAAAAACATCCATTTGAGCAATGTTTAAAGGGCGTTCTTCAATAATGTATGGGGTAAGACTGGTGGGGTTAAAATGTGCTTGGTAATTGTGCAGTGTGGCACTGCTGATGCCCTGATCTTTCACGGCATATTTTTCAAATTCTTTTCCAAAATTCATCTACTAAATATTTTGCGTTGAAGTTATGTGAATTGCAGTTTCAAATATTATGCGATTATTTTTTTACAGACAACATGGCGTAGTTTTATCGCAGATATCGCAGAAGTCGCAGATTTTAAATACAACATAGCAATTAATGAAACAAAATTGCCCGTTACAAAGTTCGTAACGGGCAATAATTTTATTATCTATTATTATTTTAATGTTGATGATTGTGTAATTTTTCTGCAAAAGCATCTGCACTAATTGCTTCTTCTTTAGCTACAACATTACCTTCTAAACTTGTAAATATCTTCTCGGTGCTAATGCGTTGGTAACTATCTTCTACAAACTTTTTATCCTGCATCATACGGTTGGCATAATCATCAACCCATTGATTATTTTCGCCCATCATATCCATTTGTCCACCCATGTATTGAAACAATTGCATCTTGGCAAATTCCTTAATATCATCTGGTAAAACTTCTATTTTATTATCGGCAATTATTTTAGAACTAATTAACATCCATTTTAATTGATTGGTAAAACTTGGGTATTCTGCATCAACCTCTTCGCTATTTTTTGGCTTTTCGCCACCAACCTGCAACCAGCGTTTTAAAAAGCTTTCAGGAAATTGCATAGCAGTATTATCCAAAAGGCTATGATAAATTTGATCGTGAATTTGGTTACGACCTTGTGCATCGTAGTAAGCACTAATATCTTCTTTTACGGCAGCTCTTAATTCGTCTTCAGTTTTAATTTCTTTTGATGGATAAGCTTGTGCGTAGAACTCATCATTTAATTCAGCTTTTTCTACAAAGCCAATTTTGGTGATGGTCATTTTAAAAGTTTTATCGGCACTGCCAACTTCGTTTTTATCCAATCCTAAATCGGCCAAAATTGCTTCACGTTCAGTATCGCCAAATGCTGAAGCCAAATGCACATCTAATACATCATCCACTTTTAAGCCCAATACTTTCGCTTTAAAATCATTGGTAAAATATTTTACCAAAACGCTGTTAGCCTTGTTAATACCGCCTTCTGGCACATTTCCATCAGCATCAACTTCAGTAAAGGTTACGTTTAAAACATCTTCATCAGTTGAAACTGTTGCTGGTTCAGTCATTTTACCAAAACGAGTTTGCAAGCGAGCCACTTCTTCATTAATCATGGCATCGGTTACATCAACTTTATATTTTGTAACGCTAATATTATTTACATTCAAATCAAACTCAGGCTTTAACCCAATTTCAAAACCAAACGAATAATCTTTTGCATTATTCATATCCAATTGACGGGCATCTTTATCTAGCGGAAGCGGTTGGGCAAAGATGTCTAGCTTATTTACGAAAAGATAACTTGTCATTTCCTTTTCAACTGTTTTCAAAACCTCTTCTTGAAACAGGTTAGCCCCATACATTTTGCGTAGCAAACCAGATGGCACCATGCCTTTTCTAAACCCAGGAATATTTGCCGTTTTGGCTTGTTGTTTTAAATTTTTCTCAAATGTTGGTAAATAATCTTCCTTAGATACTGTAACGGTTAGTTTATCGGTTAATAAACCTACATTTTCTCTTATAACTTTTGCCATTTTAAAATCACCTTCGGGTGAAGGATTTTTTTTAATCGTTAATAAAAAAAGCCCCTACTGACGGGGCTTTTGCTGTGCGGATGATAGGGGTCGAACCTACATGCCTTGCGGCGCTAGATCCTAAGTCTAGTGCGTCTGCCAATTTCGCCACATCCGCTATTCGGGCTGCAAATATATGAGAATGATTGGGACTTAAGAATTTGCCAAAGATAATTTTTATTTGCTTTTAACCGCAGCGTAAAATGAGTATTGGTTCAATGTGGAGGCTTGCTTATGTGGAATTTAAATTATTTTTTTGATTCAAATTATTTCAATCAGTTATTAATATTGCTCGTAAACCTTGTTCAAAAATTGTTCAATACCACGCCTTATTGCTGTTGCAGAAGTTTGATGATTATTTACTAAAACCGAGAATACCAAGGTTTTATTTTGCTTGGTAATTAAATAACCACTCAATGCTACTTGACCACTTAACGTACCAGTTTTAGCATAAATGTTACCAGCTAAATTTTTGTAATAATTATTCAGAGTGCCTTCATTCCCTGTTGCCATAATATTAGTAATACGCTGCCAAGGAAAATCATTTTTCATTTTGGTAAGTACCCAAACAAAATCTTGTGGGGTAATTAGATTATAACGGCTTAAGCCGCTACCATCAACCCATTTGGGTTTTTGTGGTAAGCCAGCAAAATCGGTTTTCAATAAGGTATCAATAATTTTTTCATCGTTCATAATTCCCAATTTTTCGTTGCTCACCATCAACAAAGTTTGTTCAGCAAAAAAATTATCGCTTCGGTGCATCATTGGTTTTAGTAGAGAGTCGGTGGGTTGAGAGTGAATAATCTTACAGCTTTTCTTGAATTTTCGTTCTTCAAATTCTGCAAATGACCAACGTGATTTTATCGTATCGTTTAATAAAACAACGGCTGTACGATATTTATCAGTTACAAAAGGGATATCTATTGTTTTGAATTTTAATCTCGCCCTTTCAACCTCAAATTCATTGCTGAAGTATTTTCTTTTTATTGAAAATGAATCATTCAAAGAAACGAGATGATTATTGATAATGTAAGAATTGAAAGCTGTTGGTAAACTATTGAGCCGTTGTACTTTTTTATCAAAAGAAAAAATTACTGTATTTCCATAAACAGGAAATGGGCTCCTTTCAGCCATATAATAATCGCTATAATCGTTCCAAGCCCAACCATTACCAAGTGGTTTTTCATCCCAATTATTGGTTAAAAAAGTTCCGGTTGGCTTAGATTTTAAAAAGTTAAATACTGGTTGATTTTTAAAATCAGGGTGCAAGAATGTGGGATCACCAGTTGCTTGAACAACAAAATCATCATTATCCTTAAAATACCGCAATCCTACCAAACTATCCCCCAAGTTTTTCATAGCGGCGTAGCAGGTAAACAGCTTCATATTGCTAGCTGGTACAAAATATTTGTCGCCTTGGTAATTGTAGAGATATTGTTGGGTTTCAGGGTTATAAATACTAATCCCAACGTGGGCTGAAATGAAATTACTATCAGAAAAAATTGCTGTATTAGCAAAAGTTGCAAATAGATTTTGTTCAACAATAGCAGTAGTTTCAAGATTGTTTATTGCTTGCTTTTGAGAGGAGCAAGCAAATTGTAATACCGAAATAATAAACAGTAAAAAGTGCAATAGTTTCCTCATTGAAATATTTTTATTATTTAACTTCTTTCTACTGCCCTTAACCATCTTTCGGGCATATCGTTATTACTTGCTATAACATAATCTAATTTACTACAAGCTACAAACTTTTCATCTGGCAATTGCATCCACCAACGAGCTGTTTTTTTACTTTGTAAAAAAGTGGTTTCCACCTCAGCAAAAGCTATTGTGTATTCGTAAAAATTGTTACGGTCAGCTAAAGCAGATTCTTGCTTGCTTTTGTGCACACCATCCATAACGTACCACAGCAAATGGCTGATTTGTTTGGCAGTCAAATCGTGGTTATCTAACGCTGCATCATACCCATAAATACCAATTGTATTAATGTTGCTACTCATGCCTGCATACTGCATTAACGTACAAGCTTCTTCTCCTGTAAAACCGTTTGGTGTCAAGTGATTGGCAGGTGCATGGGCGTGTTGAATAGCTGCAATATCAAAACTTAACAAGTTGCTGTTTCTTATTGCTGGCTCCATCTCTTCCAAACTCTCTTTTACCTTACCAACACGGTAACAATCGAAACGTAATTTGTCTATCGTTTCTAGCATTTGTGGATGCACAAAATAACTTTGAAAACCAATGTGGTTATAGTGTTTGATATAGTTGGGAACACCAGTTAACATTTCCATTAAAAAGTTATCTGCTGGTAATACGCTATCCATGTTTAAATCTATTCTTGCATCAATGCAAGTTGCTTCAATAATTTTTTCTAAACTAGCGTAAGCAGCATACTGTGCAAGGGTTACATCGTGACTACCACCAATTATTACCACGCGTTTACCGTGTTCAATTAATTCGCTAGTAACAGTTTTTAAAGCCGCATAAGTATCCTGTAAACTAGCACCCACTTTTACGTTACCAATATCTGCAACTACTACATCTTTATGCCAATGAAATAGGTTGTAAAAAGCAGTACGAACGGCATTGGGTGCATCGGTATTATTATTGCCACCTTTACCACGCATTTCGCCACAGCCAACTAGAACCAAATCCGCATTTGCAATGTCAGGAAAATCTTCTTCGTAGGCTTGAATATGTTGGCCTAACTGTGTGTTTTTATAACCTTCATCGTTGCTAAGTTGGTAGCGATTGATGGGCTCTAAAAAATCGATGATGGTATGTAAACTCATTGCGGCTTTAGTTTATAACAAACATAATAAGGCATTGGTAATTTTGGATAGATGTGTGTAAATAATAGGCAGCTATAACTGCTAATAACAATGATTGCAATTATGCGAATTAAATAAATGGCATTAATTACAACAAAGCAAGCTTGATTAAAACTATTGGTTAAACCCTACGCTTAAATACAGCTCAACAACGAAAAGTACGTACAAGGGAGTGACACAACCAAAGCTTAATTATTGACCAAAAGCTCGTAACAAAAAATAATTTTAAGGTGGATAGTTTATACATCCTTTAACGGTTTTAAAATGATATGCAATTACATTTGTTACAAGTTATGAGGCACTATTTTTACCTTTTATTTCTACTGATTTTTTATGCTTTTGGTAGCACAAAAATAGCTGCACAAACGAGTGTACAACTGCCCGGTGGAGTTGAATTTTATGAGACCAATACAGATAAACCTTACTTGATAAAAGCCAACGAAAACATAGATGCCACCATTAAGAATAACATTTTTGTGAGATTGAGTGTAAGTAAAAAAGAATGCTATGTAGGCGAGCCGATTTTGGTAGTTTATAAATTATTTACAAGGTTACAGTCAGAGTCGAAATTAGTGAAACAACCAGAGTTTAGTGGCTGTAGTGTTATTGAAATGACAACCGATGATTTAAGAGTAACAAAAGAAATAATTAATGGCAAAGCCTATAAATGCTACGTGATACGAAAGGTACAATTAGTACCCCTTCAAGAAGGTAATATAATGCTAGGAACTGCTGAAGTTGAGAACAGCATTTCGTTCTTTAAAACTACTTTGGAAGTATATAATTCAACCCCTATTTTAACTAAAAATATAACACTTGGCAATGAGCCATTTTTATTAAAAGTAAATGGGTTACCAATTAAAAATAAACCCGAAAATTTTAAAAATGTTGTTGGCAATTTCAGTATTAACGCTAGGGTAAATAAATTAAAAGATACCGTTAATGATAACAATAATTTAGAAATAACTATTGAAGGGAAAGGGAATTTTCAAGACTTGGTTTGCCCAACTATCAAATGGTCTAGTAGCCTGGAACATTTTGAGATAGAGAATAACGAAATACTTGATAGGCTTAGCTTTCCTGTAAATGGAAGAAAAGTATTTACTATACCTTTTAGTTGTAAAAAAGAGGGTACAAGCACTATATTACCAATACAGTTTTCATATTTTGATAGTGAATTAAAACAGTATAAAACTATTAAAACAGATAGCATTAATATTACTGTTTTGCCCGCAATAGAAAAGATTGATAATGCCAAACTTTCAGAAGAAGTTGGCAACTCAAAATACATTTGGATTGTGCCTTGTATAGCGTTTGTTGTAGGTATTATTTTATGGCTAAGCTTTTTTAAAAAAGAAAAGAAAAATGAAGCAACTAAAAGCCCAATAATTGAGGAAGCCAATACCCCAATTATTACAAAAAATAATACTGAAAAGCTGAACGATTTATTATTGCTAGAAGATGATAAAGCATATTATCAGGCTGCAAAAAAATTGATGGTAGAATTGCTTGAAAATGAAATTAACAACCATAAAAAATCCGAACTTAAAAGCTTACTTAATGGCTGTAACGAAGCCTTGTATGCTTACAATAAAACACTGAGTAAAGAGTTTATTTTTGAAAGATTAGAGCAACTGATTTAAAGAATATAATCAATCAATATACTTATACCCAACACCCCGAACCGAATGAAAATATTTAGGGTTACGGCTATCTTCTTCAAAATATTTTCTAAAGTTTAAAATAAAATTATCAATGGTTCTTGTGGTTGGGTAAACGTTGTAACCCCACACTATCTGCAGTATTTTTTCACGTGTTGTCACTTCACCTTTATTCTCAATCAATAGTTTTAATAGCATGGATTCTTTCTTGCTCAATTCAACCGTTTTGCCATCGTGTGTTACTGCGTCTTGTGCTTTAAAATCAATCGTATTTCTACCAAAACTGTAGCTCTCTCCAATACTTTCTTTAACCTGTATTTTTTTATTTTTAGCAATTAATTTATCTACACGTAACAATAATTCTTCAAGGTTAAAGGGCTTAGTCAAGTAATCATCGGCACCTTTTTTTAACCCCAAAATTTTATCAGCACTGGTGCTTTTTGCACTTAGCATTAAAATAGGAGTATCTAAATTATTTATCCGAACAGTTTCTGCAACACCAATGCCATCAATTTGTGGCAACATTACATCAAGTACAATAAGATCAAAATATTCATTGGCAACTGCTTTTAAAGCTTGGTTTCCATCGAAAGCACTGGTTACTTCATAACCCTCCATTTCGAGGTTCAGTCTGAGTGCTTCGTGTAAATTTTCTTCATCATCTACCAATAAAATATTACCTTTTTTTTCAGTCATAGTTATACATTGAAAGATGCTGTAAAAATACTTCCTTTCGGTTGGTTGTGGGTAATTGAAATATGACCTCTATGCCCTTGCATAATTTTTTTACATAAGTACAAACCAAGCCCAGTGCCCTTTGTGGTTCGTACATTCTCATCGCCAGCTCGATAAAATTTATCAAAAATTCTTTTTTTATCTGCTTCGGCAACACCAATTCCTTCATCTATTATTTGTAAATTGATAAGTTGTTTTTCTTCGTAAAAACGGATAGTTATTAGCGACTCATTTGAAGAATATTTTAGTGCGTTTTCGATTAAATTATTTACCAGCATTTGCAATAAAATTTCTTCGCCATTAATGTAAATAGCTTCCATTATATCGCTACTAATATTGCGTTTTGGGTAACGGTTTACAAAGTCCTCAACGCAGCCTTCTACAAGATCACTAAAATTTATTTCTTGCTTAGATGCAGTATTTAAACCAGCTTCTAATTGCGATGCCAGAAGAATATTATTACACAAAGAATTTAATCTGCCATTTTCCTGTAACGTATTACTGATAAGCTTTTGCTGAACATCTTCCTGTAATTGTCGCTTTTGTAAAGTTTCTAAATTTAACCGAGTTATCGCAATTGGTGTTTTAAGTTCGTGGGTTATTGCCATCATAAAATTTTGCTGTTGTTGCGATAATTTTATTTGCTTTCGAACAGCCCTAAATACAAATACAGCACCCAATAAAATTAGCGCCAAAAAGGTAGAGCCTTCACCAATATATTGGGCTGTTTTTCGTCTTTGGCTATCTTCAATTATGGCAACTTTTTGTAAGTATGCTGGGTCGTCTTTCTTCAATTCAACCAACCGCATATTAGCCATTAAATTATTTTGATTTTGTAAGGCAATAAACCACCAAACCAATGCAGCAATCATGTACAAAAGCAATACCCAGTAAACAATAGTTACTAGGGTTAATTTATTTTTTGTTGATACACTTATCATGGCTGTACTTTTTCTACACGAACGCCTACACTTAACACATAAGGTAGCGGATCTTCACGCATTGTATGCTGCAAGGTAAAATGGTAATTACCTTTTTTAAGTTTAATTGGGGTATTTGTAATACGCAACCGATGATCATAAACATCATCTATACCCATACCTAACCATCCTTTTGTATTATTAGCAAGAGTTAGTTCTAGCTGTTGATTTTCAGGTGTACCATTAGGAGATTGGGTGGTAATATTTAGCCAAAGATTATTATAATGGTAGGCATCATCGTGACGAATAACCACATAAATATTATACAAAGAGATGGTATCTGTAATCGAAAAATCGAAGCTGGGTTTATCAGTAGTTTTCCATTCGTGTTTGGTAAATGCAGCTGATTTTTCATATAGATCTAAAGTATTACAAGATGAAAAAACAGACAATAAAAGCACAATGTAGCATGTGCAATTTTTGATGGTTAAAGTAGGAAGTTTGTTATAATGTTTCAAGCCTAAAATATTTTTTTCAAAGATAAGATTGTGAAATTGAGAACTTATTTATGAAAATTATTCCCTTACAAAACATTCAATACTTGTTCTTTCGCCTTCTCCATTTCATCCTTCATTAGTACTACGCATTTTTGTATTTCAGCATCATATGCCTTACTACCAGTTGTATTAATTTCTCTACCAAATTCCTGTAAAATAAATGATAGTTTCTTGCCTTTACTTTTTTCTTTATCAGCTAAAATTGTTTTAAAATAAGCAACATGGTTTTTTAAACGTACTTGCTCTTCACTCATATCAATCTTCTCTATATAATAGATTAATTCTTGCTCTAAACGGTTAGCATCGTAGTTTTCTTTGCCTACTTTTTCCTCTAATAATTTCACTAAATTATCCCTTGTTTTTTGCCTGCGATTTGGCTCTAACACAACAATAGCGGCACTTTGCACCTCTATATTAGCAACACGTAACAACAAATCGGTTTCCAACGATTTACCTTCGTCTAACCGATGGTCATTCAAATCTCCAATGGCATCCTTTAATATTTTTTGAAAGCCTTTCCAGTCATCATCGTTCAACATTTCTGTTGAGTTTATCACCACTTCTGGCAACCGCAAAATAGCAGATAACAACTGTTGCGTATCAGCTTTTAGTTCGTCTGCAATTTGTGTTACAGAAGTATAATAAGCCTTCAATAAATCGGTATTGATGCTTACTGGTTTGGCAGCTCCATTCTGCTTAATATTAATAAAACACTCCACACTGCCACGTTCTAACCCTTCATTTAAAATGCTCCTAATTTCAAACTCAAAAGGCTTTAATAAGGCTGGCAATTGCATCCTTAAATCAAATTGCTTACCATTTAAAGACCGCACTTCTATTAAAAATGTTTTATCGCCAATGGTTTGTTCGCTGCGACCGTAACCTGTCATTGAATAGAGCATAAAAAGGATAAGTGAAAAGTGAATAATGGCAATTATAATTGCATATCTAAGAGATTTGGTAAATGTAACAGAATAGGCATTGCCACGCAATAAATACAATTACTAGTCATATAATTTTAACGTTGACGATGCCTTAACTGTGTTCTTAATTGTGTAAATGCGTTGCCAATATTCTCAATTAAATCGCTGGGTAGCATACTTTCCATTGCCTGAGTTTGTAGAGTAATATCGCCAGCCAAGCCATGTAAATACACACCTAACAAAGCGGCATTAATAACTGAATACCCTTGTGCTAAAAAAGCAGTAACTATTCCTGTTAACACATCCCCACTACCCCCTTTTGCCATACCAGCATTACCAGTAATATTGTACCACGCTTTGCCTTCGTGGGCTATTAATGTGTGATGTCCTTTTAGAACTATTACAAAGCCATAATCGTTGGAAGCTTTTATTGCAGTAGCCCATCTTTCCGCATCATTGGTATGATTACCAAATAATCTATCAAACTCTTTTGGATGTGGCGTTATTACTGCATTTGATGGTATTTTGTCAAGACAATTATTACCTGCTTTCAAGGCAATACAATTGAGTGCATCAGCATCTATAACCAATAGTTGCGTAGCATTTACCAATATATCAAGCACCAATTTATTAGCCGCCTCATAAGTACCCAATCCAGGCCCAATACCAATGGCGGCATGTGTTTTAAAGTTAATAGCACTTGTTCTAGATACACACATAGCTTCAGGTAAAGCTGTTTGCACAATAGCAAATGTTTTTGGTAAAATATTTACTGTAACCAACCCTACGCCACTACGTAGGCAAGCTTTTGCTGCTAACAATACTGCACCCATTTTACCGGTATTCCCAGCTATTAATAAGGCATGTCCAAACATTCCTTTATGAGAAAACGCATCTCTTGGTTGCAACAAACTTTCGACAAATGTTTGCGATAATGGTGTGGCTAATTGTAATGGCAATGTGCTAGGTTTCATGTAGCTAAAGATATGTTTGGATACCCGTAACTATTTGAGTTAACAAATTGCCATATAAAACGCCCAATAACATAATTGCTATTGGGCGTTTTATATTTTTTTGGTTATATCTACTTTTTACAACAATCCTTTTCCCATTAAATATTCGGCAATTTGTACTGCATTTGTGGCAGCACCTTTACGTAAATTATCGCTTACAATCCACATGTTTAAAGTGTTTGCTTGGCTTTCATCTCTGCGTAAACGGCCAACAAAAACCTCGTCTTTTTCGTGTGCCCACAAAGGCATTGGGTACAGTTGATTGGCGTCATCTTGCTGTAAAATAATGCCAGGGGATGATGCCAATAAATCTTTTACTTCTGCCAAATCAAAATCATTTTCAAACTCCACATTTACACTTTCGCTATGCCCACCAACTACAGGAATACGAACGGTTGTAGCAGTAACTTTAATGCTATCATCCTGCATAATTTTACAGGTTTCTTTCACCATTTTCATCTCTTCTTTGGTGTAGCCATTCTCTAAGAACACATCAATTTGTGGTATCACATTAAGGTCTATTTGATACTTATATGCCATCTCACCTTCAATGCCTCTACGTTCGTTAAACAACTGATCTACGGCAGCTTTACCTGTGCCAGTAACACTTTGGTAAGTACTAACCACCACACGTTTAATTTTATATTTAGTGTGCAATGGTTGCAATGCCACCACCATTTGTATGGTACTACAATTTGGGTTAGCAATAATTTTATCAGCAGCAGTTAACACATCGGCGTTTACCTCTGGCACTACCAGTTTTTTTGTAGCATCCATCCTCCAAGCACTACTATTGTCAATAACGGTAATACCAGCTTCGGCAAACTTTGGGGCCCACTCTAAACTTGTGCTACCACCAGCCGAAAAGATAGCAACAGCAGGCTTTGCAGCAATACCATCAGCCATGCTAACCACTTTGTATTGTGTGCCTTTAAATGTTACTTCTTTACCAACAGAACGTTCAGATGCAACAGGTATTAATTCAGTTACTGGGAAATTTCTTTCTGCCAAAACCTGCAACATTTTGGTGCCTACCAAGCCGGTGGCTCCAACTACTGCTACTTTCATTTTTGTTTGTTTTAATTGATGAATGATTGATACTAAAAGAGCCTCCCCATTTTGGGAAGGCTCTTAATATGTTTTAAAAATGTACATAAAAAGTTAAGCTACTTCCCTGTTGAGGATGTGTTTCTTAATAGTTTTTATGGTTTTTGTTGTTATCATTTGTGGTGCGAATGTAGAAGGATATGTGATTGATGCCAAAAATTTATTTATTGTTTACACCAAACTAATATCAAAAGTAGCCAAATGAACAAACTGTTGTACACGGTCTTGAATGTCGGCTGAGTTAATTTCTCTTAGGCGTTGCGTACCAAATTTTTCAACAGCAAAACTTGCCATGGCACTACCTACAATAATGGCCGTTTTCATGTTTTCAAAACTTATGTCTTTTGTTTTTGCCAAATGAGCAATAAAGCCACCAGCAAAGGTATCGCCAGCACCAGTTGGATCAAATACTTCTTCTAATGGTAAAGCCGGGGCAGAAAAAACTTTGTTTTCATGAAATAGTAATGCACCATGTTCGCCTTTTTTAATAATCACATATTTTGGCCCCATTTTGCTGATTTTTTGTGCTGCACGTACCAACGAATAATCGCCACTTAACTGCCTTGCTTCACTATCATTTACCATTAACACATCTACTTTTTGTAGCACAGCTTTAAGGTCATCTAAAGCAATATCCATCCAAAAGTTCATAGTATCAAGCACCACTAATTTGGGTTTGTTTTTAAGTTGATTGATGACACTTAACTGTACCGATGGAGCCAAATTACCCAACATTAAAAATTCGCAATCTTGGTAGCTTTCTGGCACAACGGGTTTAAAATCGGCCAATACATTTAATTCGGTTACTAATGTATCGCGGGTGTTCATATCCATATGATAGCGGCCACTCCAAAAAAATGTTTTTTCATTTTTTTTTATCTGAACCCCTTCTAACACAACGTTTCGGGCTGTAAGAATATCTAGTTCTTCTTGTGGAAAATCGCCACCAACAACACTTATTTGTTTTACAGGCACAAAGTTGGATGCACACCAAGCAATGAAAGTGCCTGCACCACCAATAATTTTATCACTCTTTCCAAATGGCGTTTCAATGGCATCAAAAGCCATTGAACCTACTACTACTAAAGACATAATCTACTATTTTATTATATTTAAATTGATTATTTATTGCGACGAAACTATACCATTTACCCTTAAATTATAAAACTAACGTAAAACAATAATGCAGCTAACAAACGTTAGTGTATTTTTGATTTTATGGGACGTATTAAAACCGATAATAACCATACCCGTAAAGAGGTAATTATTACTAACGCTGCCACACTTTTTAAAGAGAAAGGTTTTAAGGCTGCAAGTATGCGTGAACTAGCCGAAGTAGTTGGTGTAGAAGCTGCTAGTTTGTACAACCACATCCATAGCAAAAGCGAGTTGCTGCACATAATTTGTTTTGAGGTTGCTAACCGTTATATGCAAACTATGGATGAGATAGAAACTGAAAAAACAACTAGCATTCAAAAAGTAGAAAAGCTGTTGCGTTTTTTAATTACGGGCATGGTATTGCATTACGATGAAGTATATGTTAGCGACCGTGAATGGAAACATTTAAGTGAACCATATTTATCAAATTTTCAAACACAGCGACGTACTTTTCGTAAGCGTTTTGCTGCCATTGTAGAGCAAGGCATCAAGAAGAAAGAGATTAAAAAAATTGATGCGGCCACTGCTGTTTTAATATTATTGCATGCTATAAGTGGCATTGAAAGCTGGCACAGAAGCAAGGTGAAAATTAATGGTAAAGAGCTAGAAGAAAATATGATTACCATTTTAGTTGGTGGGTTAAAATATAAAGCCTAAATCATTTTAATTACCACTTGAATAAACGAGAAATTTTATTAAAAATAAATCAGGTGAATTTTTATTGATTAACGATTAATGCTGCACTAAATGCTACTTCAATTTGAGCCACTAAAGGTTGCTACTATTACCAAAGAAACAAATGATTGTGTGTCCGTATCTTTTGAAATCCCTAGTATTTTAAAAGAAAAATTTAGCTATGTACAAGGGCAATACATTACTATAAAAACGAGCATTAATGGCGAAGAAATAAGACGATCCTACTCGCTATGCTCATCACCTCTAGAAACTGATTTTAGGATAGCTGTAAAGAAAATAAAAGGCGGTATTTTCTCGAATTATGCCAACGAAATTTTACAAGTTGGTGATGTATTAGATGTAATGCCACCTCTAGGAAAATTTAATATAACCCTACATCCATTTAACAAAAAAAACTATGTTTTTATTGCAGCAGGTAGTGGCATAACTCCAATTTTATCAATTATAAAAACAACTTTACAAACCGAGGCAAATAGCAGCATTACCTTAGTGTATGGCAATACTAGCAGACATTCCATCATTTTTAAGGAACAGTTGGAAGCATTAAAAAACAAATATTTCACCCGCTTTAGATTAATTCACATTTTAAGTAGAGAAAGAACTGACACAGCTATAAATTTTGGAAGGATTGATACTTCAAAATGTGAACTATTATTCGATAAACTAATATCCTTACAAGCCGATGAGTTTTTTATCTGTGGCCCAGAGGAACTTACATTTTGTGTGAAGCATTTTCTAGAAAGTAAAAGAGTTGATAAAGAAAAAATACATTTTGAGTTGTTTGCATCATCAAATAAAAAAGCAACTCCTAACAGCAATAATGTAACGAAAACAAGCGAGAAAAAAAGTAACATTTTAATTCGTATAGATGGGCGAAGTTTTGATTTTGATTTGGCAGTTAATGGCAATTCTATATTAGATGCGGCTATACAAAAAGGTGCTGATTTACCTTATGCGTGTAAAGGTGGCGTATGTTGTACATGTAAAGCAAAATTGGTATCGGGCGATGTAACTATGGATGTAAATTATGGGCTTGAACCAGACGAAATAGCACAAGGTTTTATACTGACATGCCAATCACATCCTACTACAGAAAATGTGGTTATAGATTTTGATATAAAATAAATAAAATGGAGAATTTTTCAATTAATAATTATTATAATTTTCATTTTATAGGTGTTGCAGGTACTGGCATGAGTGCTATTGCTCAATATTTATCAGGCATTGAAAAAACAGTTTCGGGTAGCGATAGATATTTTCATCCCAATGAACCAAACGATACAAAAGAGAAGCTAGAACAAGCAGGCATTACTTGCTTTTTACAAGATGGTAGCGGCATTACAGAAGCTACAGAAGTGATTGTAATTTCTACTGCTGTAGAAGAAACAAATGTAGAAATTCAGAAGGCCAGAAGCTTACAAATACCAATCATTACAAGATCGCAAGTATTGACTTTAATAAGCAACGATAAACGCACTATTGCAGTTGGTGGTACAAGCGGTAAAAGTACCACAAGTGCCATGCTATTTGATATTTTAGAATATGCCGGTTTAGCCCCAAGCATCATTAGTGGTGCAGGTTTAGTACGTTTACAAGAGTTGGGGAAAATAGGTAATGCATTTGTTGGGAATAGTGATTTATTAGTAATTGAAGCAGATGAAAGTGATGGTTCTATTGTTAATTATCATCCTAAAATTGGGCTACTTTTAAACTTAGATAAAGACCATAAAGAGATTAGTGAACTCCAAGGTATTTTTGAAATATTTAAGAGCCATTCACAACATTTTATAGTGAATGCCTCTAACGTATTAGCTGTCCCATTTTCGCAAAATTTACAGCAAGATTTTTCATCTAATAATGCAGATGCTGGCTATAAAGCCACTCACTTTTTACAACAAGGATTAAGCATTAGTTTCAAAATAAATGGTGTTGATTTTTCGCTAAATGCTATTGGCAAACATAATATGGAAAATGCGTTAGCGGGAGTTTGTGTAGCCAATCAACTAGGCGTTGATTTGACAACTTGTAGCAAAGCCATTGCAGCTTACAAAGGCATTTACAGGCGCAACCAAGTATTGGGTAAAAAAGATAATATTTGGGTAATTGATGATTACGCTCATAACCCTGCAAAGGTTGCTGCTGCTATATTTGGGGTACAACCTTTAGCTAAAAAAGTAATTGCTTGGTTTCAACCGCATGGTTATGGTCCAACCCGATTTTTGCGCAATGATTTTGTAGAAGAAATTAGTAAGGCCTTACGTCCAGAAGATGAAATTTGGATGAGTGAAATTTTTTATGCTGGTGGTACTGCAATAAAAAATATTAGTGCCAACGATTTGATTAATGATATTAAAACTGTGGGTAAACAAGCTTTTTTTATAGAGAATCGTAATGACTTAATAACAGCCTTGCAACCACATTTTACAGATGATTGTGTGTTGTTATTAATGGGTGCGAGAGACCCGAGTTTAGATGCTTTTGCAAAGCAAGTTTACGCTGAATTGTAGTGGTTTCACACAAAGAACACAAAGGATTCAAAGAACACAAAGGATTCAAAGCACACTAAGAATTGATTTAAAAACTTTGTTTCGTGGTATTCTCTGTGTGCTTTGCGTGAAATGGTTTACTTCAATGCGACTTCTTGCATTTTCATTAAGCTTTCATCTTCTTTTATCTTTAATTCCCAAGCCCAAGCAGTTCGCATCATATCGGAGATATTGTATTGCAGCTCCCAGCCTAAGTTCTTTACTGCAAATTCGTTATTGGCATAAATAGCTACCACATCTCCATTTCTGCGTGGCCCTATTTCGTAATTTAATTTTACACCACTCACAGATTCAAATGTGTTGATAGCTTCTAAAACAGTAGTGCCATCACCAGAGCCAAGATTAAAAATATCGCTCTTGGTAATGTTCTTTCCTGCCATTAAATATTGCAAAGCCAAGGTGTGTGCATGAGCAATATCACAAACGTGAATATAGTCTCTCAAACAGCTACCATCTCTGGTATCATAATCGTTACCATGCACCATCATTTTTGGTAATTTACCAATAGCGGTTTGGGTAATTGCTGGCACTAAATTCATTGGGCTACCTAAAGGTAATTCGCCAATATTATTGCTTGCATGTGCACCTACTGGATTAAAATATCGTAATAAAATACTAGCAGTATTTTCAACCTTCGAGAAGTCCTTAATAATGGTTTCACCCATTTGCTTTGTAGCACCATAAGGGCTTTCAGCTTTTTTCTCTAGTGTTAATTCGGTTACAGGAATGGCATCTGGACTGCCATAAACCGTGCATGAAGACGAAAAAACGAAATATGGCACATTAAATTCTTTCACACATTTTAGCAGATTAATTAGCGAAAACATATTGTTCTCGTAATAATCTAAAGGCTTATCAACCGATTCGCCAACGGCCTTAAATGCTGCAAAATGTATGATTCCTTTTATGTCAGTATTTTCTTGAAAAATGGCTTGGGTATCGTCAAAACTTTTTAAGTCTACATGATAGTTTTTTATGCGTTTGCCAGTAATTTTTTCGATACCAGATAAAGCATAAGTTGAAGAACGAGAATTGTCATCAACTGAGATTACGTCAAAGCCATTCTCTAATAAATCTACAATTGTATGAGAGCCGATATAACCGCAACCGCCTGTTACCAAAATTTTAGCCATAAGTTTTTATTAAGGTGGAAAAGTAAGCATTTAGTGTAAAATATTGGGTGATGATTGTGCCTTTTATAACCTATAAAACTTTCAAGGTTTTTGAAACTTGAAAAGTTTAATACACGCGTCGATAAAAGCTGAATAGCGATAAGAACGTACAAGTGTGCGACGCAACTATAGCACCATAGCACTACAAAAGCTTGTAACAAAAAAATTGCTTAGATAAATAAAGTGATGATATAATAGAAAATTGCGGCCATTAAAGCTGAGACAGGAATGGTTACAATCCAAGCCCACATTAGGTTTACGGTTACGCCCCATCGTACGGCACTTAACCGTTTTGTAGCTCCAACACCAATAATAGACCCTGTAATTGTGTGTGTTGTTGATACAGGAATTTTAAAATGCTCAGTTAAAAATAACGTAATAGCCCCAGCGGTTTCAGCTGCCACACCTTCTAGCGGGGTAACCTTAGTAATTTTTGTACCCATTGTTTTTACAATCTTCCAACCACCACTTAAAGTACCTAATGCAATGCAGAAAAAACTAGTGAACGGTACCCATGCATATTGTACTACAAACTGATTAAAATTAAGATTGTGGCCTAGCGATTTTTCGTAGAAGATTACTGCTGCCCCAATTAACCCCATTACCTTTTGAGCATCGTTGCCACCATGGCCAATACTAAATGCAGCAGATGATACCAATTGTAATCTTTTAAACCAAGTATCAGCTTTGTAAGGATTGGATTTTTTGAAAAGATGCACAATGAGAATGGTAATGAAAAATGCAATGACCATACCTATAAAAGGCGCTAAAAAAATAAATAAGAAAGTAGGTATTACTTTGGCATAATTGATAACATCTACAGTGCCATTGCTAAAGCCATGTGCATGTGCTAAAGCTGCACCAATAAAGCCACCCATTAGGGTGTGAGACGAACTTGAAGGGATACCAAACCACCATGTAATTAAGTTCCAACAAATGGCAGCAATAATGCCTGCTAAAATAACTTGTAGGTTTATAAATTCAGGATTAATCCATTTAGCAACTGTATTTGCAATGCCAAAACCACCTATTAAATATTTTGATATAAAAAAGGCCAAGAAGTTAAAAAATGCTGCCCACAGAACTGCTTGAAATGGTGTAAGCACCTTTGTTGAAACGATTGTGGCTATTGAGTTTGCCGAATCGTGAAAGCCATTGATATAATCGAAAACAAAGGCTAATATAATAATGACAACAAGTAGGGTAAGCATGTTTAATATCGGTTGTACGTTAATCGTTAATAGTTAATCATAAGCCGAAAAATGGTTCTTATGATTAATAATTATTGGATTGGCGATAAGGATTACGCGTATTTAATAATGATGCTTTCAATTACATTCGCTGCATCCTCGCATTTATCAGTTGCAATTTCCATTACCTGATAAATCTCTCTCTTTTTTATGACTTCTTTGGCATCATTTTCTGTTTCAAACAAAATTTCAATGCTCATATCAAACACATCGTCGGCTTGATTTTCAATGCTGTTTACTTTTACCAAAGCCTCCGTCATTTGTCGTAAGTTGTTCATATCCCTCAAACCATAAACTGCTATCTTAACTTCTTTGCAAGCCTGCTCAATAAGGTCGGCCATTTTTTGAATACCAGTATCGTTAGGGTTAAGATTATAGAAGTTTATTTTTTTAGCAGAGCTATAAATATAATCGCAAATATCATCGAGAGCAGTTGCTAAATAATGTATGTCTTCTCTATCAAAAGGCGTGATAAAGTTTCTACCAAGCTCGGTAAAAATGCGATGCGTATGGTCATCATTTTTATGTTCTAAGTCCTCAACTTGTTTTATAAGTGGTGCTCGCTTATCTCTATCTGGCTCACCAACTACTTTTTTTAGTTGAACGCCCATGTCATAAACTGTATCAGCTACTTGTTCAAACAATTCGTAGAAAACCTTGTTTTTTGGCATGAATAATTTGCCAATGCTGTTTAATCCCATTTGAGGTTAAATTATTAGGAAACAAAAATAGAGTTATAGAGCGTAAAACAGCAGGCAAGTTTTAAATTAATGATAAGATAACATTGAAATTTTGTTAATTAAAATTAATGCGATAAAAAGACTTAATATTTTGATTGCATTTCCTTCATATTGCCATAACATTTCATTCTCATATTCACAATAAAGTTTTAATTCATAGCAATAAGTACAGTAGATTCTCTCATGCACAGCTTTTGTTTTTGCAGAGGCCTTTTAAATGGTAGATTTTATGATTTTAGCTAAGATTTGGTAAGGCTAGAGTTACAGAATTTCTTAAATAATAGAGTTTAAATTTTAAATTTTCTTAATCTCGTTTGCTATCTAATGTAAAGCCAATACTTGTTCCTACATCTACTGTGCTTCGAACATGCATTGTTTGCCCATGAGCTTCAATAATATGTTTACAGATTGCTAACCCCAAACCTGTACCACCAATATCTCTGCTACGACCACGATCTGTACGGTAAAAACGCTCGAATATTCTAGATAAATGGTCTTCCGAAATACCAATGCCATCATCGCCTATTTCAACCAAAACATGCTTATCATCAGTTTTGTAAACGCTAGCTACAATAGTACCGTTTTGCTTACCATATTTGGTGGCGTTCTCTACAAGGTTATTTATTACTTGGCGTATTTTTTCTTTATCTGCAAAAACAATTACAGGATTTTCGCAGCCTTTTTTAATACCACACTTAATATTAAATTGGCTTGTTTTAATTGATAGAGTATCAAAGGTTTCTTTTACTAAATCTTGCACAACAAAATTTTGTTTGTACAATGGTTGCTCACCACTTTCTAGCTTTGAAATCTCGTCTAAATCTTCAACTAAATTCACCATTCGTTCTACATTTCTTGCGGCATTTTCTAAAAATTTTTTACTGATGGCTGGGTTTTCCATGGCACCATCTAACAACGTATCTACATAGCCTTGAATCGCAAAAATTGGGGTTTTAAATTCGTGTGCTAGGTTCTGCAAAAACTCTTTTCGATAAGCTTCATTACTTTTCAACACGGCAATTTCTGCACTGCGCTGTTCTGCCCAACGCTCAACATCTTCATTCACTTCATCTATACTTTTTTTAGGTAAAATATATTTATAATAAGTTTCTTCTCGTTTGCTCGCTTTCGTTTGGTAAATGAATTTATAAATGAGTTTTATTTTTCGATAAATAAAAGATTCTAACACAAAACCAATTAAAAAATAGCTACCCACAAAAATTATAGCTGAAGCAATGATTCCAAACAAAATATTATTTTCTACAAGAAAAAAGCCAATGCCAATCGGCACAGCAAGCAGTAAAGCGGTTAATGCAGATAATTGTTTGGGAGAAAGATTTTTGGTTTTAAACATATACCCCTTACCCTTAAAGGGTAATTATTTTAGCGGAAGTTACATTATTTCATCTACATCACCCCTTCCGGGACAAAGGGCTTAAACCTCAAATTTGTAGCCAACACCTT
Source organism: Chitinophagales bacterium (assembly GCA_043758365.1). Classification (GTDB taxonomy): domain Bacteria; phylum Bacteroidota; class Bacteroidia; order Chitinophagales; family Chitinophagaceae; genus Parasediminibacterium. The sequence goes on along the minus strand of JAYVNQ010000179.1, from coordinate 10,303 downwards.
TTACGGTAGTAATACAATCAATATTTAATTTTTGGCGAATTTTTCTAACATGCACATCAATGGTTCTATCGCCAACAATTACTTCGCTTCCCCAAACCTGCGATAGTATTTCGTTACGAAGAAATACCCTACCAGGCCGCGATGCCAAAAGATAAAGTAATTCAAATTCCTTTTTAGCTAATACGAAATTTTCTCCGTCAATTGTTACCATAAACTTCACTGGGTCAATTTGAATAGTACCAATGGTTACAGTCTTACCATCTTCCTTATTTAATCGTCTAAACAAAGCATTTACACGGCTTACTAAAACCTTCGGACTTATTGGCTTATTTACATAATCATCAGCACCTGTTTCTAAGCCTTTTATTTGCGATGCTTCATCACTCATAGCTGTTAAAAAAATGATAAGTGTTTCTTGAAAAGCAGGCATGCTTCTCAATAATTGGCAAACTTCAACACCTGTTTTTTTAGGCATCATCACATCCAAAATAATCAAATCTGGATTGAGCAATTTGGCTTGTATCATTGCTTCGCTTCCATCTTTTGCGGTATAAACATCGTATCCTTCTTTGCTAAGGTTGTAACTTACAATTTCTAAAATATCGGGTTCGTCATCTGCAATCAGAATCCGTTTTGCTTTTGGTTCCATCTTCACATTAAGTTTACACAAAAATAACTTCCTACAGTTGCAAGTTGCGTCATTAGCTACATTATGTAATTGTTAACAGTAATTGTGTATTAAATTACACGTAGAACCATATGGCAGTATTTTTGCCCACTTATGATTATGAATAGATTTTACCTCCCCTTTTTCTTACTTTTTTTAAATATTGTAGCAATAGCGCAACCTGAATTGGTAATGCCTAAAGTGCCACTAAACCGCCAGTTTTTTCACACAAAAATTGATGACGCCCAACAAAATATTTTACACTTAAATGGTAATACTGATAAGATTTTTAAAGTATCTAACGATGATGATATTAACCAGCAAACCAATCAGATTTTAATAACACATATTAATAATTTACAAGCAAAAATTGAGCTTGATAGCACAATTGCTGAAAATGATAAATTCACTTGGCTACGCGGAATTGAAAACATGCTTACTGAATTTAAAAACTATTACAATCAAAAAGCAATTAAAGGTATTTTTTTGGGTGATTTGATTTTAGCATATGAACAGTGTATGAAACTACAGATTCAAAAAAAATCTATTTATCCTGTAATAGTCAGAAACGAAATAGAGCTTGGAAATATTCTAGTAAGCAATTTGGCATTTAAAAACAACATGGGTTTACGTGCCAGTAAAGATGAATTGGTATTGAAGCTTTGTAAGAAAAATCCAACAAAAATTTTAAAAATTTTACAAGATAATGTGGGTGTTGCTTTTGCCGATAGTTTAATAATTAAAGAAGCTTATAAAGACCAAGAAGCATTGTATAATTATGCTTCAATGACATCGCCTTTGGCAAGAAAAATACAAACAGTAGATGAGCCTTTAGTGAAGTCTATTAGCCTACTGGCGTTAATGAATTCTGGTAGGGTTTATTTCCCTTTTTTAGATCTTTTGTACCGCAAAGAAATCTCGTTAGATACACTTACACGACTTAAAAATGACAATGAAGGTTATTATAAATTATTAGTGAAAACCGAAATAGATTATGCCGCAAGAATGCAGCGTGGAGATACACCGTTGGTGAGACATGTACTAACCGAAAAATTAAAAGCAAAAGGCATTGAAAACTATGTTGATACCATTAATGGTCTGCATGATGAACGTAGCGATGCCGTTAGGTTTAAACGTATTGAAAAGCTTAGCCCTGTTGAGTTATACTATTTGTGTGTATTAAGCGAACAAGAGATTTATACCAGTAGTTACTTAGGTGTTTACAAGCGAATTTTTGAAAGAATGACTCAGCCAAAAGCTGATAGTTTATTACAAGCAGTACATTTTGATTACTATAAAAAGTTTTTAAAAATGGCATCTGCATATAACACTTTAGGCGACTTTTTAAAGCGGATGGATGAAACTGAATCAGACAAGATGATGCGGAATTTTGTTACTGGTTTAGAGAAAACAAAAACCTTAGAAGATGCAGTGGATGTTGCAGATAGTTACGCTAGCATTAGCGACCCGAAATTGCAAAAACTAATTATTGATCAAGTGCAAAAAAATTTAGAAGAGGCTACTCAAAAAACGGATAAAAGAGGGGTGACAATTTATACGTTACTCAACACGATTTTCTTATCGATGGATGAAAATAATAAGATTGATGTGAGTGAAAAATTAGGTATAAATCCTGTGTTTAAAATGCCAATTAATTTATTGAAGGATAGTAGTAATAGAATTACAGTGCAGCAATTTTTTTATGGAGATAAAGATGGTAACATGGTTTTTAACGCCTTCCTAAATAATTTTCGCAATGCCAATTGGAAAATTATTAATAAGCCAGAATGGGTAGAAGTTAAATCCGTAAAAGGGACGACTGTAACCATTTATGCTAATAAACCTTTAGATGAATTAAAGGATTTAGATGCACAAGCACAAGCCCATTTAGATAGATATTTAGATTCATTAGGGCTTAACCCAACAGTAGTTATTCATCGTGGGCATAGCTATTATGTAAAGAGTACCATCAACCAATTGGCACCTTCTGCAAAAGTAGTTTTGTTAGGTAGTTGTGGCGGTTACCAAAGCTTAAGTGAGGTATTAAAACGTACCACACAGGCACAAATTATTTCATCAAAACAAGTTGGTACTGGCATTATAAACCAAGGGTTGATTAATAAGATAATGGATGAGCTAAGAAATGGTAGAGACCTTAATTGGCCACAGTTATGGAAGAGTTTTGATATCCAATTTAAAGGCGATATGAAAGAAAAATTTGACGATTATATTCCACCGCATAAAAACCTTGGTGCTATATTTATAATGGCATACGATAGAGCAAATGAGGTAGGATAAAATCTTACAAAAACCCACTTGGTTTTGCTAACTTGTAGCCACAAAACCCTTGTTGGCTTATGAACATTGAAACCTTACGGGATTACTGCTTAGATAAACCTTTTGCCGAAGAAGGATTTCCTTTTGGCCCTGAAACATTGGTGTTTAAAGTTGGTGGTAAGTTATTTCTATTGGTTTCTTTAGATAGTACCGATTTTAGGTTTAATATAAAATGCCACCCTGATAGAATTGAACAACTACGTGCCGATTTTGATTGTGTGCAACCTGGTTTTCATCAAAATAAAAAACACTGGAACACTATTGTGCCTGATGGTTCTGTTAGTAATAAGCAGTTACAAGATTGGATTGACGAATCGTACGATTTGGTATTTGAAACCTTACCAAAAAAGATAAAAGAAGGATTGGGTTAAATATTACGCTACGATAAAACCCCCACAGTATATCAAACAGCCGCAGTGTGCGACGCAACAATGTTAAATAGTATTACAAATGCTGGTTACAAAAACAAAATCACACAAACAAATCCTGATATAATTTACCTCCTGGCAAAACTGAATAGTGGCCTAAATCTGTAATACCTTCAGCTGCAAAAACTGCTTCATCTATAAATGTGTTCCCTGTGCAATCGGTAGCATTTTGACGAAGAATAAAGTATGCAGCATCGGCTAAAATATCAACTGTACGGCTCATTTTAGCAAGTGTTTCTCCACCCAATAAATTACGCACAGCAGCTGTATCAATGGTGGTGCGTGGCCATAAGGCATTGCTAGCAATTGGTATGTTTTTAAACTCTTGTGCCCAACCTAAAGCCATCATACTCATATTGTATTTAGTAAGTGTGTATGCAACGTGTGGGCCAATCCATTTCGGATCTAAATTAATAGGTGGCGATAGTGTTAAAATATGAGCGTTACTACTTTTTTTAAGATAAGGGATGCAAGCTTTTGTCATTAAAAAAGTACCTCGCACGTTAATGCTGTGCATTAGGTCAAAACGTTTGCTTTCAGTTTGTTCAGTACCTGTTAATTGTATGGCAGAAGCGTTGTTAATGAGTATGTCAATACCACCAAAAGTATCAATAGTTTGTTGTACGGCTGTTGCAATTTGATCTTCATATCTAATATCTACTTGAATAGCTAAAGCCTTACTACCAGTGGCTTCTATCTCTTTTGCAGCTGAGTAAATTGTTCCTCCCAATTTAGGATTTTCTTCAGTGCTTTTTGCAGCAATAACAATGTTAGCACCTTCTTTAGCTAGGCGTAAAGCCATTGCTTTTCCAATGCCCCTACTGGCACCTGTAATAAAAACGGTTTTGTTGGTAAATGACATAGCAAAGCAAATTTTATAATTGCAAGTTACTGGTTACTAGTTGCAAGTTTAGAGAAACAAAAACCAAGGATTTGGTTTCAATTTTTTAGATTAATCTACTACTTTAATCAAATAGATTATTCTTTAGACAATCCAAGAAAGTCTACAATAACGGCTTCGGTTTCTTTACAGGCTTTCTCTAAATTATCGTTTAATATTATTTTATTAAAATGGTGTTTGAAGGATATTTCATAAGAAGCTTTATTAACTCTTGCATGCAAGCTTTCCTCAGTTTCAGTACCACGGCTTGCAAGGCGAATTTTTAGTTCATCAACACTTGGTGGCTCAATAAAAATGCTTAATGAATTATTGGGAAACTGTTGCTGCACATGGATAGCACCTTTTATATCAATATCTAACATAGGCGTTTTTTGCTCGGTCCAAATTCTTTGCAGTTCTGTTTTTAATGTACCATAATATTTGCCTTGGTACACCATTTCCCACTCAATAAAGGCATTGGTTTGTATTTTTTGTTGAAAGTCATCGGCACTTAAAAAGTAATAGTCAACCCCATTTTTTTCCTGCCCACGAGGCTGCCTTGTTGCAGCAGAAATAGAGAAAGCTAATTGTGGGTATTTGTTTAACAGAAATCTAGTAATTGAGGTTTTACCTGCACCTGATGGGGCTGTGATGATAATTAGTTTATGGGTCATGGTTACAAATATTATTAGGTTTTAGGTAACCACAAATCTTTTCTATGAGAAAGCTATTTTTACTTTACAACCTTAATTATGCCTTTCGCATTTATGTTCTTTAGTCCAGTTACCATTTTCATTGTGCTTGGCTTTGTAAGGGCACTTCGCTTTATAAAACCAAAATAGCAACGGTATTTTTAAATATTTTTTAAACCCCATTGCAAAAAAGTTTAAGGCAATAAATTAGCCCTCAATTCCTCTGTTAATAAAATAAATTAAAGGTTGTAGAATAGCACAATCTTCTACAATTTTTTTCACTAAATCTTTACTGGTCAAATCCTTATCTGAAATTGGTGTAGAAGCAATAAAGCTCTTCAATTTCAAGTATTCAATAGCAGGATTATTTTCTTCATAACCTTTAGGAGCCCTTTTTAAAACAACGTCCTCACCATATTCTAAACTACCAAATTTTGCAACGAATTTTTTATTAGTCGCAAGCTTATTAAACTCATCGTAACTATAATCAATCTCTTGTCTTACTTTTTTAAGTTCCGGTGCCATAGGCATCCAAACACCGCCAGCAATAAAACTCGCACTAGGCTCGCAATGAAAGTAATAACCAGCTAACATCATTTTTTTTCCTCCTTTGCTGAAACCCGCTCCCATATTGGTTTTGTATGGTGCTTTATTCTTGCTAAAACGCACATCTCGGTTAATACGAAAGGTGCAGTCTTTAGGTTGCAAAAAAGCCAATGTTTCATCATTTTTGCATAACCCTTCTAAAACTTCACCAACAAATTGCAAATAATCTGCCTTAGCAATTTCGTACACTTTTCTATTGGCATCAAACCAATCTTTATGATTGTTTTGCTTTAAATTTTGTAGAAATTTTATAGTTGATGATTGTAGCATATTGTTGTTGCCACTTGCGTGGATTATTTAATATTTAATAAAATTCGATACTGTATTCCTAAAAAACGCCTCTAGTTACCACCTACCAAAGCCAAAAACTCATCTTCACTTATAATCTTTATGGTATTAATTTTCTTAGCTTTTTCTAATTTGCTACCTGCATCTTCACCTACTATTAAGTAGTTTAATTTACTGCTAATACCGCTAACAATTTTGCCGCCATTCTGTTCGGCTAAAGTCTCTGCATCATTACGTTTTAGCTTATTAAGTGTGCCAGTAAATAAAAAAGTTTGACCGGCTAAGCCACCTTCTATTACTACATCGCGTTTAGTATTTGTTAGTTGCAAGCCTAGTGCTTCTAATTGTTTAAGCATGGCAATATTTTTTTCGTTACTAAAATATTGGTAAATACTTTTTGCAACCTTTATGCCTACATCATCTAGTTGTTGTAAATCATCCTCGGTTTTATCTGCAAACTCGAAAATATTGGTCACAAAATTTGCCAAAACCTTAGCAGTTGTTTCGCCCACAAAACGGATACCCAAACCATAAATTAACCTGTGTAGTGGCTGTGTTTTAGATGCTTCAATAGCAGTTTTTAAATTATCAATTGACTTGGTACCAATACCTTTTTGATTACTAATTTTATCAAAATCTAACCTGTAAACACTGGGTATGTTTGTCAGTAACCCCATCTCATAAAAACGCCTCACATTGGCTTCGCCAAAGCTTTTAATATCCATGGCATCTTTACTTACAAAATGGATAACCGCTTCTATTAACTGTGCTTTACAGTTATCATTTACACAACGCCAAACAGCCTCATCTTCATCTTTAATAAGCGGTTGGTTGCATGATGGACACGTCTTTAAAAACACAATTGGTGTTTGCGTACCATCCCTTAATTCTGGAAAGCTTTTTACAATTTGTGGTATCACATCCCCTGCCCTTTCTATTAAAACAGTATCGCCAATTTGCAAATCTTTCTCTCTAATATATTCTTCGTTATGTACCGAAATACTGCTTACTGTAACACCACCAACTTGTACAGCATCTAACTTAGCAACCGGGGTTATAGCACCCGTTCTACCAACCTGAAACTCAATACCACGAAGCTTTGTAGTGGCTTGACGAGCTTTAAATTTAAAGGCAATAGCCCAACGAGGGTGGTGCGTTGTCATGCCAAGTTTTTCTTGCAATACGAAGTTATTTACCTTCACTACCATACCATCAATTTCGTAAGGCAGTGTATCTCGAAGCACTTCAAAATCGTGTACATGTTGTATCACTTCATCAATGCCTTGTACTACATGTTTTTCTTTTTGCGGCGACCGAAAACCTAAGTTCCAAAGTAATTGTAAAGAGCTATCATGAGTCGTGAATTGGTAGTCGGTAATACTTGCAACTTGCGATTCTCGATTTACGAAACTAATATGGTATAAAAAAGCCTCTAAATTTCGTTTAGCAACCTCTTTAGGATCTTTCATTCTAAGGCTACCACTAGCTGCATTTCTAGGATTTGCTAATGGTGCTAAACCTTGTGCTAATAAGCTGCTATTATACTTATCAAAGGAAGTTTTTGTCATTACTACTTCGCCCCTAATTTCAATTTGCTGAATACCAAATTCAGAGAAATTTGCCGACAAAGGAATGGAGCGTATTTGCTTAATGTTTGTTGTAATATCATCGCCTTCTATACCATTACCTCTTGTAATAGCACGCACCAATAAATCGTTTTCATAAATCAATGAAATACTTGCCCCATCAAACTTTGGCTCAATACAATATTCAATAGTTTCTAGCCCTGATAGTTCTTTTACTTTCCTATCCCAATCAATTAAATTTTCTGCATTATAACTGTTTTCAAGACTTAGCATTGGCACTAAATGTTGCACTGTTTCAAAGCCATTATTTAAGCTGCTTCCAACCCTTTGCGTTGGCGAATCTTTTGTTATAATGATTGGATTTTTTTTTTCTAAACGCTCTAATAATTTAAATAATTGATCGTATTCAAAATCGCTAATAAGTGGCTCGTTCAGCACATAATATCTATACTCATTAAAGCGTAAAACTCTACGTAAATCATCTACTATTGGCAAAGCTGTAGTTGGGTTATCAAGCATTTTTAAAAAATGTATTGTACTTACTTGATACTCTTTTATTTGGCTATTATTGTACATAAAGACTATTAAAAACATAAAGATAAATGCTGATTGTGTTACGCAGTATTTTGTATAAATGATTACAATCCATTTATATAAAGCTGCTTATTTTTACACTGTCTGAATTAATCGCAATCATCAAATTTTAGTAAGCTAACGCATGACCAAAACAACTATTCTTATAAACAAAACAAAAAGGGAGCAGCTTGTAAATAATGCTCAAGCATTGGTAGCTCAATACCCTAGTTTTCCTATAACGGTTGACTGTGTAATTTTTGGTTTTGATAAAAATGAGTTGAAAGTGTTATTAATTAGGGCTGACTTAGAAATATATAAAGGTATGTGGAGTGTGTTGGGAGAAACAGTGTTAGATCATGAAGAATTAGATGATGCAGCCAACCGCATTTTGCGAGAAAGAACAGGTATGGATGACGTGTATTTAGATCAAGTGAGGGCATTTAGTAGAATTGATAGGCACCCTGGTGGAAGGGTTTTAACAGTTGCTTATTGTTCGTTATTGAACATCAATCATCACCAGTTAAAAATACACGACCATGAGCTGCACTGGCATAATTTTTCTGGAATTACCGAACTATCTTTTGATCATAAAGACATTTTAGACGAGTGCTATAAATGGCTTCAAAAACGCATTTTAGAACATCCACTTGGGTTTAACTTATTACCTGATAAATTCTCGTTACGAGAACTTCAAAACCTATACGAAGCTATTTTAAATATTAAATTGGACAGACGGAATTTTAGAAAAAAATTCGCATCGATGGATTTATTAATTGATGTTGGAGAAATGGAAGAAGATGTACCACATAGGCCTGGCAAATTGTATAAATTTAACTTTGATAAGTATGAGAAAAGTAAGCGAAAATGGATTGGAATTGACTTTTAATAGTTATGAATGATGCGTTATAAATAATTATGTCCTGATTCCAATTTTTTTTAATTCTTCACTTTTATTTTTTAATTTTTGTACGATTTACTACGAGATATTTTATTCAAATTCGATCCCGAAGCCGTTCATTATTTTAGCATGAACAACCTTAAGAAGCTTTGCAGCACAAGGTTAGGTAAACAAATAATGAGTGCTAATTTCTCTGCAAATTACCCATCATTACAAAAAAATATTTTAGGGCTAACGTTTAAAAATCCGGTTGGGTTAGGTGCGGGTTTTGATAAAAATGCTTTGTATTTAAATGAATTAGAAGCACTTGGTTTTGGCTTTGTTGAAGTAGGCACAGTAACCCCAATAGCACAAGTTGGCAACGATAAGCCAAGACTATTTAGACTGCCAAAAGATAAAGCATTGATTAACCGAATGGGTTTTAATAATGATGGAGTTGAGGTAGTTGCAGAAAGATTGAGAAAATGGAAAGCCGAAGTCGGAAGTCGAAAATCGAGAATCGTTATTGGAGAGGGAAACCACCAACTATCAACTATCAACCATCAACTAATAGTTGGTGGTAATATTGGTAAAAATAAACTTACCCCAAACGATAAAGCTTGGAAGGATTACGAAATTTGCTTTAACGATTTATTTGACTGTGTAGATTATTTTGTGGTAAATGTAAGTAGCCCAAATACACCTGGTTTGCGTGAGTTGCAAGAGAAAGCATCCTTACAAAAAATACTATCACATTTACAAAATATTAACCAAGGCAAGCAACAGCCAAAGCCTTTACTGTTAAAGATTGCACCTGATTTAACGCAGTCGCAATTAGATGATATTATTGACCTCTCTTCTGAAATAAAACTAGCTGGATTAGTTGCTACAAACACCACTATTAGTCGTGAACATTTAGTTACTTCTGCACAAGATATTGAAAGTATTGGCAGTGGTGGTTTAAGCGGCAAGCCTTTAAAAAATCGAAGTACTGAAATGATAGAATATTTAGCCAATCAAACAAATGGCAACATCCCAATTATTGCAAGCGGCGGCATTTTTACTGCAACCGATGCCAAAGAAAAGCTGGCTGCTGGTGCCAGTTTAGTACAAGTTTGGACAGGATTTGTTTATGAAGGCCCAAGTATAGTTAAGAAGATTTGTGAGGGGTTGGTATAACTTAAATTAAGAATCCCAGTTACTTTCGTAACTGGGATTCTTTAAATAGGTAAATAATTTTTACAGTATAATTATTATTAGTACTTAGTATAAAACGGTAATGTACTGAAAAATAGTTGGTGATATTTTAGATTAAAACACTTTAATTGCCTTTATCAGCTAAAAGAGGAAGCAAGCTCTGCTGGAG
>JAYVNQ010000178.1:0-4264 GCA_043758365.1 Chitinophagales bacterium | reverse complement strand
TTTAAACGTTTTAATTGAGCCCTAAAAAAGTGTTCTTCAAATAAATTTTTACCACCTTCTTCTTCGTCGTTCTTCCATTCTAGCGGAAACTGTTTTTCAATATCAATGGGTAGCAAACCGCTGAAAATAGCATTACGACAGTATTGTGTAGCCGTTGGCAAAATAGAATAAAACGTTTCTTCTTCTAAAATACGAAAGCTTTCAGCAAAAATTGGCTGTATGGTTTTCCATTGATCGTACCGTAAATTATCTATTAAAATAAAAAAAGTAGGTACCCCTTTTTCTACATGAGGCATTACTTTATACTTAAATAAATTATGGCTCATTATTGGTGCATCATCCGTTTTTGGATTCATCCATTTAGCATAATTTCTACTAATGAATTTAAAAAACTCTGTATTTGCTTCCGCCTTTTGCGACGCCAGTATTTCCTGCATTTCAGGGCTATCACTTTTTTCCATTTCAAGCTCCCAATACACCAATTTTTTATAAATATCCATCCATTCGTTATAGTCAGGATTACTGTTCAACGCTGTAAATAAATTACGAAATTGCTGCTGATAAGACGTTGTAGTTTTCTCAGCCACCAAGCGTTTATTATCTATAATTTTCTTTAAACTCAACAGTACTTGGTTTGGATTTACGGGCTTAATTAAATAGTCTGCAATTTGGCTACCAATGGCGTCATCCATTAAGTTTTCAGTCTCGTTTTTGGTAATCAGCACCACAGGTATTTGCTGGTTTATTTCCTTAATTTTTGCCAACGTTTCAAGCCCAGTAATACCGGGCATCGTTTCATCCATCAGCACCACATCTACCACATTATCTTTTAAGTAATCCAAGGCATCAAACCCATTAGAAAACGTCGTTACATCGTAGCCTTTATTTTCCAAAAACATTTTTTGACTTTGCAAGCTTTCCATCTCATCATCTACCCAAACAATTTTAGCTAAAGACATGTGACAATTTTTAATTTATAATTTTAAATTCTTTTGGTAACCAGGTTCAAACCCTTTTGCAGCTTATGTTGCGTCGCACACTGGAACGGTTAGATTATTCATTGAACTTCAGTTTCCAATCAGAAACGCTGTTAAATATATCTCATCCATCCAAAATAGTACATTTGAAAAATTGGTTTAACATACTCTCAACAATATGCCTCAAAAACAAAAAATAATCAACGATCCCGTTTACGGGTTTATTACTATCAATCACCCACTTTTCTTTTCAATTATTTCTCACCCATATTACCAACGTTTACGCCGCATACATCAAATGGCATTGGCATATTTGGTGTATCCTGGAGCGGTTCATACAAGGCTATTACATTCGTTAGGGGCTTATCATTTAATGGGCAATGCGGTTAACGAACTACGGCTAAAAGGTGTGGATATTTCTACCGAAGAAGAGATAGCGGTAAAGGCTGGTATTTTGCTGCATGATGTTGGTCACGGGCCATTTTCTCATGCCTTAGAAAATCAATTGTTGCAAGGTGTAAACCACGAGAATATTAGCTTGATGATTATGCAAGTAATGAATGAAGATTTTGGTGGTAAGCTGCAAATGGCGATTGATATTTTTACGGATAAATACCCAAAAAAATTCCTGCACCAACTTATAAGTGGCCAACTAGATGTTGATAGAATGGATTACTTAACACGTGACAGTTTTTTTACTGGCGTTAGTGAAGGTGTCATTGGTTACGATAGGATTTTAAAAATGCTAACGGTGCATAATGGCGAGTTGATGGTGGAAGAAAAAGGTATTTACAGCATTGAAAAATTTTTAGTAGCAAGGCGGCAAATGTATTGGCAAGTGTATTTGCACAAAACTGTTTTGAGTGCCGAAAAAATGCTGGTAAATATTTTAAAACGAGTACGAGAATTAACCAATAAAGGCGATACAAACCTTGGTACAGGCGGTGCAACCGATTTTTTCTTGTACAACTTTAATGGTGTGATGGACAGAGAAACATTAGATAAATTTTGCCAATTAGATGATGTAGATTTTTCGTTTGCTGTAAAACGTTGGAGCCATCATGAAGACTTTGTTTTAAGTGAATTGTGTAAACGATTATTAAACAGAAAACTATTAAAAATAAAACTGCAAGCCGAGCCTTTTGAACCTGCTGTAATTCAGCAAAAGACACAGGAAGTAATGGCCAGTTTAAAAATTGATAAAGCTGCGGCAAATTATTTTGTTTTTACTGGCGAAGCAGACAATACAATGTATAAAACTACAGATGAGAAAATAAATATCCTGTTTAAAGATGGTACAGTAAAAGATATTACAGCAATTGATGATGCCTTGATACAGCAAACTATTTCTGCACCAATTAAAAAATATTATATCTGTTTTGTTGAGAATTAGTGACTCTTATAGCATAGTTTAATAAACATTAGCAGATTTAATTACCCTTCGTTTCAATAGCCATTTAGCAATTCCCTATTTTCGTTGCAATGCAATTTAAAGATGTAATTGGTCAGCAACAGGTAACGCAACATTTGGTAGAAATGGTGCAGCAAAATCGCTTGAGCCATGCTTTATTATTTTTAGGAAAAGAAGGTAGCGGTGCATTACCACTGGCTTTAGCATTTGCCCAATTTGTAGTTTGCCAACCAACGGCTTCGCCAATGGTGGAAGATTTATTTGGAGGCATGAGTGCCTTAGAAGCTAAGCCCAGCTTTGTTTTGCCAGATGATTTACACCTGCAACAAAGTTTTCAAAGGGCTGAGCAAATGATTCATCCTGATATTCATTTTGCCTACCCTGTAATTGCACGTAAACCTGGCGATAAACCCAAAAGCACCGATTATATTACCGAGTGGCGAGAATTTATAAAACAATCGCCTTATAGTAATGTGTACGATTGGTTGCAATTTATTGGTGCCGATAATAAGCAGGGGAATATTACCGCCGAAGAATGCAGCGATATTATGCGACAGCTTAGCCTTAAAAGCTTTGAAAGCGAGTACAAAGTCTTGGTGCTTTGGATGCCAGAATATTTAGGTAACCAAGGTAACAAACTGCTAAAACTGATAGAAGAACCGCCACCCAATACACTGTTTATTTTGGTGGCCGAAAATGAAGAACAAATAATACAAACCATACTTAGCCGCTGCCAATTGGTAAAAGTACCTATGTTAGATGCTAAAGAGATTGAAGAAGCGTTAATTACAAGGGCAAATGCCAACCCAACAACTGCTACACAAATTGCTGCCATTAGTGAAGGCAATTACAGAGAAGCCTTACAGTTGCTGCAACACAACGAGGAGGATTGGCAGAGCCTACTTAAAGAATGGTTGAATTGCACCTTACGTGGCGGGCCTATGACACAAGTAAAGTTTACAGAAGATATTGCCAAACTTGGGCGAGAAAAACAGAAACAATTTTTACGCTTTTTTACCCATTTAATAGAGCAAAGTATTCGTATAAAAGTGCTTGGTACAGATAGTTTTGCTATTGCTGAAGCCCAAAAAGAATTTGCCTTACGGTTAAATAAAATTGCCTCTGTAAGCCAGCAGCAAGCCATAGTAGAAGAAATTGATAAGGCTGCCTATTATATTGAACGTAATGCCAACAGTAAAATGTTGTTTCAAGCACTTACCATAAAAATGTTTCATATTTTAAAAAATGAAGTAGTTTTAACTGTATAAATAAGTTTGGCTTTATGAAAATATAGAGCCTAATTTTATAATATAAATTTTAATATAACTGTATCAAAAACAATTGCTTGCATGGAAAAATTACAACAATTATTGGCAAAGCTAGAAAGTAATATTACGAATGCAAGCATTACTAATACAACTATTTCGCAAGCATCAGTAGGTTGGCATATAGAACATATTTTACTAGTGATAGATAAAGTTATAGAAAACTTAGAAAAATCTAACCCCGCAGATTATAAAAGCAAGTTTAGTTTTTGGAAATTTGTAATTTTTATTACAAAAAAAATTCCACGGGGTAAGGTAAAAGCACCAAAACATGTACAACCTACCAATTATTTAACACCAGAAGCATTGATACAACACGTGCAACTTACACATGAATCAATAAACAAACTAAGCCTTTTACAACCCAATAATTATTTCGATCACCCAATATTTGGCAAATTAAATGTAAAGGAAACCACTCCTTTCCTCAACATTCATACACAACACCACTTGAACATTATTAATGATATTATTAAATGCAGTAAGTAGCATTAAATAAAATACATCATTTGTAAAAAGGCTTAATTATATTTAGTATCTAAAATATATTA
>JAYVNQ010000177.1:0-12900 GCA_043758365.1 Chitinophagales bacterium | reverse complement strand
CTCTCCAGCAGAGCTTGCTTCCTCTTTTAGCTGATAAAGGCAATTAAAGTGTTTTAATCTAAAATATCACCAACTATTTTTCAGTACATTACCAAATTTTGTTAATCAGCTTTTTTGTAATCCTGTTCGGCTGCATCGGCATCGCAGACTGGAACTTTGGAAGCTTTATTGATTTGGTTGGTAGATAATAAAAACTAAAATCAACCGCAAATGAATATGAAATTTATCAATCATTATAAGGGATGGTAAAAGGTTTCCGGAGTAAAAATCGGTTGTTTTAAATATTCTGAAAGGCAAATGTAATGATAGATAAAAACTGGGTAGAGATGCATTTGATTTTTGCTTCGAGATGTTCTCTATAAAAGCGACGAAGAGGAATAAAAAATTTTGTATCTCAAAATCATTATCTCTTTTGCGTCAAATCTCTACTTTTTATCCCGTCCATCTAACCGCAAATACCTATTTTTAACCTGTATTAATTAAAGCAATTTCGCACAGGCCTGTATTGCTATTTACATGATAACACAAATTAAACAAGACTATCTCTCACAGCGGTTTTTAAGCGGTAATTATTCATACGATGAATTATTTGGCGAAGACGGAGACCTACGTCCACATTGGCTTACATTTTTTACATCGCTAAAAAATATTGGTCAAATTGAAATAGAAGATAGGAGTAGAGATATACTGCGATTATTAAAAGAAAACGGCGTTACTTATAATATTTACGATGATCCATCGGGCTTAAACCGACCTTGGAATTTAGATATCATTCCATTTTTAATAAGCAAAGAAGAGTGGAAAAAAATTGAGCCAGGCTTGGTGCAACGTGCCGCCCTGCTAGACCTTATTTTAAAAGATATTTATGGTGAACGTAAGCTGATAAAAAATGGATTGCTACCAGTAGAACTCATTTACAACCATACTGGTTTTTTAAGGCAATGCGTTGGTATTAGCCCACAAAGTAAGCATAGTTTAATTTTATATTCTGCCGATTTGGCTCGCAGTGCCGATGGTAATATTTGGGTACTGAACGATAGAACTCAAGCACCTTCTGGCTATGGATATGCACTAGAAAATAGGACTGCCATGAGCCGTATTAACCCCGAGCTTTTTAATGGCTTAAAGGTTATGCAGCTGTCGTCTTATTTTACCAATTTACAGCAAGCCTTACAGGAAGTGGCACCGCACGGAAAAGAAAATCCAAGGGTTGTAATTTTAACGCCGGGCCCAAGTAACGAAACCTATTTTGAGCATTCATATCTATCATCTTACCTAGGTTTTACGTTGGTACAAGGCGATGATTTGATGGTACGTAACAATTTTGTATGGCTAAAAACCATTGGCGGTTTAGAAAGAGTAGACGTTATTTTACGCCGTGTTGATGATATTTATTGCGACCCATTGGAGCTTAAAAGCGATTCGCAATTAGGTGTGCCAGGTTTGTTACAAGCTGTGCGTAGTGGTAATGTTAGTATCGCAAATCCACTTGGCAGCAGCGTTTTGGAAAACCCAGGCTTAATGCCTTTTTTGCAAAATATTTCTCGGTACTATTTTAACGAAGATTTGATTTTGCCAACCATTGCATCGTGGTGGTGTGGTCAGAAAAAAGAATTGAATTATGTGCTTGCTAATATTGAAAAATTGGTGATTAAACGCATTTACCGTAGCACATTTGCAAGTAGTAATTCTATTGATGTATCACATCTTACACAAGAAAAAATCTACCAATTAAAACAAGAAATTAAAACGCACCCACACTTATATGTTGGTCAGGAAAAAATTGCTTTTTCGTCTACACCATCAATGGTTAATGGTAAAATAGAACCGAGAAATGCGTTGTTTAGAAGTTTTTTAGTAAGTAATAATGGCAGCTATTCTGTAATGACGGGTGGCCTTACTAGAACCTCATCAAAGCAAGATAATATGCTTATATCTAATCAGTTGGGCGGTATTAGTAAAGACACTTGGATTATTTCGCAGGATAAGGATAGTACGCATCATCACCGTAAGGAATTGTTTAAAACTATTACTCCATCATTTGCCGGTATTTTACCAAGCCACACCGCCGAAAATTTGTTTTGGGTAGGGCGTTATGCGGAACGCATTTTGGGCAATGCAAGGTTTCAACGAACGGTGATGCAATGTGTAACCGATGGCAATACCTTATTAGTTGATGACGATGTAGAGACGCAACAAATTTTGCTAAAAGCACTCACCAATTTTACGTTTACTTATCCAGGTTTTATTGATGAAGAAACAACAGATACTTGGGGTGAAATGAGGAGTATTTTATTTGATATAAAACGCAATGCTAGCTTGGCCTATAATTGTCAATTATTTAGTAGGGCAGTGTATGCGGTTCGTGGGCAATGGAGTACCGATACATGGCGTGTGTTAAGGATGCTGGAAGAAGATTGGGCAACTGCTGCCAATACTAATTTGAACCATTTTAAAATGATGACCGCTGTAGATAATTTAATTACTGCAATGGTGGCTTTTATTGGCTTGAACAGAGAGAGTATTTCTCGTGAACAAGGCTGGATATTGTTGGATGCTGGTAGAAAAATTGAACAGAGCCTTTTGCTGATACGTATGCTGAGAGCGGTTTTGGTGAATTTTAACGAAGAAGAAATCGCTTTTAATCTGCAAGAGGCGGTTTTAAAAAGTAACGAAGCATTAGCCAATTACCGCTATAAATACCGTGTACCAATACAGTTGCCTTTAGTGTTAGAATTGTTGTTATTAGATACCAATAATCCACGGTCGTTAATATACCAATTAGATAGAATTAAAACGCATTTTTCGCACTTGCCAAAAAGAAGAAGTACTGATTTATTATCCGATCACGAACGTCTTATTTTAGAAGCCCATACCCTTGTAAAATTGACTACAAAAGAACACCTGTCTTATCTTAATGCGGAACATTTTGAGTATACTAATTTAAGCGATTTTTTAGGTAAAATATACAATCTGTTGTCTGCTATTCCAGATGCTATTTCTAAAACTTATTTTAAACACGCACAAACACAAAAGCAATTATTTATGGCTGATGTATAAACTAATAAAATATGCTTTACACTATTACTCATACAACTGAATATACTTACGCTGGCTATATAAGTTTATGCCACAATATTGCCATGTTAATTCCAAGAAATACAGATAAGCAACATTGTAAAAAAACGGTTATTAATATTAGACCCGAGCCAGATGTTATTACTGAATATGAAGATTTTTTTGGCAATAAAAAGTTGTATTTCGCCATTCAACACGACCATAAAAAACTATCTGTAACGGTGGTTAACCAAATAGAAAAAACCAATAAAATTCCGCTTGCAATTAACCTTTACAGTAACACCGCTTGGGAAGATGCTAGGCAACAATTGTTTGAACCGCAACCAGATTATATTGATGCCCGGCAATACATTCCTGAAACAGTAATGACAACTATTGACGACCAAATTACCTTGTATGCTTTACAATCTTTTACACCACAAAGACCAATTTTTGAAGCTACTCAAAATCTGATGCACCGCATTTATACAGACTTTAAATTCGATCCTGATTTTTCTACCATATCCACACCCGTTACCGAAATTATGCGGCTAAAAAGAGGCGTCTGTCAGGACTTTGCACACTTAGCCATTGCTTGTTTACGATCTATTGGTTTGCCAGCCCGTTATGTAAGTGGTTATATAGAAACTATACCTGCAAAAGGCAAGAAAAAATTGGTTGGTGTTGATGCTTCTCATGCGTGGTTTTCAATTTTTGTACCTAACCTTGGGTGGATAGATTTTGACCCTACCAATAACCAAATTCCCGGTGACCAACATATTACTATTGGTTGGGGCAGAGACTACGCAGACATCAGCCCATTAAAAGGTGTGATACTTAGCAGCGGCTCGCATAAATTGTGTGTATCAGTCGATGTTAGGCGGATGCATGGATAGAAAAACAATAGTAAACAAATAGTAAAACAAATTATGACAACAAAGAAAACAGTGGTACTTGGTGCATCTATTAACCCAGAACGATATAGTTATTTAGCGGTTCAAAAATTAGTGGCACATCAACATACGGTTGTAGCTATTGGTAATAAAATTGGGCAAATTGGTGGGGTTGAAATTGTAACAGAAAGCCCACTATTACAAGGTGTGGATACAGTAACGCTTTATCTTAAACCAGCCAACCAAAAGCCTTACTACGACTATATTCTATCGCTACACCCTAAACGGTTAATTTTTAATCCGGGTACAGAAAATGATGAGTTTTTTGCCTTAGCAAAAGCTAATAATATTTTAGCGATTGAAGCTTGCACACTAGTGTTATTAAGTACAGGACAATATTAAAATGGCAACAGAAAATTAACCGAAACTGAGGTTGAAAAAAGTATCTAAACGCCCCAGTGTGCGACGCAACGATGGTGAATAGAATTACTAAAGTTGGGCACGAAAATATTTTACGGAAACTTTTTTAGCACCGTTAACCGCATCATCAACTCCAGAATAATTAATCCTAGACCAAGCAATAAAAAAGGTAAATATTCATCGGTGTAGCGGCTGTAAGTAGTTGTTTCAACCTTACTTTTTTCCAACTGGTTTATACTAGCGTAAATGTTTTTTAGGGCTTCTTTATCTTTCGCTTGAAAGTATTGTCCACCAGTTTCGGCACTAATATCTTTTAGTAGATTTTCATTAAAACTCATCTTACGTTTTTGAGTAACAGTACCTAAAATTGAGTTGATTTTTACATCCATTTCTTGCTCAGTACCAATGCCAATACAATACACTTTTATGCCGTAGGTTTTGGCTAGTTTTTTGGCAATATCTGGTGGTATCACACCGCCAAAATCAACCCCATCTGTTAGCAGTATTACTACCTTACTTTTAGCAGTACTACTCCGTAATCTATCTACACTTGTAGCAAGCCCAGAGCCAATAGCAGTACCATCTTCAGTTAAATAACCATTCTGAATATTGTTGATTTGTGTAAGCACCGTTTTATGGTCTGGTGTTATGGGGCAAAGCGTAAAACTTTGGCTGCTAAATATTACGACACCAATTCTATCTCCGGGTCGGTTTTGCACAAAATTTGCCGCTACTTCTTTAGCAGCTTCCAAGCGGTTTGGGGTAAAGTCTTGTTCCGTCATACTACCACTAATATCAAAGCACAAAACAATGTCAATACCCTCTCCATTTGTTTGGTCTTCAGTAAATTTTTGTTGTGGTCTTGCTAATGCAATAATCAAGCAAACTAATGCTAAACAACGTAAAAAAATGGGGACATTCCGTAGGCTTGTTTTCCAGTTTTTAGTATGCTGTAAAAAGAAAGTAGTGGTGATGGTAAGCGATGCAGTTTGCTTATTATTCGTTTTAAAATACCAGTACAAAATATAAGGCACAACTAACAATAAAGGCAATACCCAAGGGTAAGCAAAACTGATATGTTGATACCAATTATACAGCATTGGCTGTTGGTTGATAATTAAAAGAATGAATGGTTGATACAAATGTTTTAGCAGCTTGTAAGCCTTTTAAACACTCACTTTCGCTAGCTTGATACTTAGCAAATTTTACAGCATCGGCCAAGCGTAGTAACTGATAATATTTCACTTGTGTAGGCTCGTTGCCAACTTTACCTTTTAGTGAAACCATATATTCATCCGTAGTTTTTGTTAGAGTTGCTATTTGTAATTGGGCATCGGAAAAATTGCGAGTAATACTAATTAATTGTGTAAATAATAGTTTGTATTGATGAGTTTGTATAAGCGGTTTTAACGCATCAATTTCTTGTAAAATATCGTTTATTAAAAAAGTTTTTCTCCTATTTGGTTTAATAGTTTTTTTATTGCCAAAATATTTAATAATAAGAAATAATAAAACGAAGAATACCAGAAAGCCAAATCCAATTTCTGCATATAATAACCAATTTGTTTCTGGTTCTACTTCAATAATTTCTTTAATGCCGTGATAGTCCTTCATATTGCTGATATCAACTGGCAAAACCTTTATTGGTAAAGCTTCTGTAGCATAGGTCTTTTTATCAACCATTGTAATTATAAAGGCTGGCAGTTGGTAAGTACCAGTATCATAACAGGTAATTAATATTTTTTGAGTATAGCTTTTTAAACCACTTACTTCAAGGGTATCTATAGGTAAACGTTGTAGCACCTCAAAGTGGCTAAAACTATCAGGAATATTAAACCAAGCATCTATTAATAGGGTGGTATTATTACTTGGTTCAACTTGTAATTTTAATTCAAATTGTTCGCCAATGCGTATGGTTGATTTACTAGTTGAGGTGCTAACTTTTTGGGCCGAAGCAACTAATAAAAACAAGCTACAACTCACAATACACAAGCATACTACACGTAACCTGTCAACTATCAACTGCCAACTATCAACTATTTTCCTCATGCTCGTTTGATAAAAAAATGTTGCAATGCTTTTACGTAATCTTCACCCGTTTCTATCTGTATCAAATCAGCACTAGCTTTGAGAAAAATAGTAGTGGCATCTTCTAATATTTTATGGTGTTGTTGGTTGTAAGATAAACGCACAGTGGCATCGTTTGTATCTAACCAAACGGTATCACCAGTTTCTGCATCGGCTACTTGCACTAAGCCTATTTTAGGTAACTGTTTATCGGCTTTGTCGAACACTTGCACACCAATTACATCGTGCTTTTTAGCTGCTATTCTTAAAGCTTCGTGATAACCCGCATCCGCAAAATCACTAAGAATAAATACAATGCTTTTATGCCTAGAAATATTATTTAAATATTGTAAACTCTTTACTAAATCTGTCTTTTTTGCTTGGGGCTGAAACGATACCAATTCACGAACCATGTATAAAACATGCTGTCTACCTTTGGATGATGGTATATATTTTTCTACCTTATCTGTACAGAATAATAAACCAACTTTATCATTATTGTTTAAGGCACTAAAAGCTAATACAGCACTCATTTCTGCAATTAGTTCTCGCTTGTTTTGTGTATGTGTGCCAAACAAATTACTAGCACTTACATCTACTAATAAATACACACTTAGTTCTCTTTCTTCTTCAAAAACTTTACTGTATGTGCTGCCCATTCTAGCACTAACATTCCAATCTATGAAACGTATATCATCACCAGCTGCATATTCTTTCACTTCTTTAAAAGCCATTCCTCTGCCCTTAAACGCAGTATGGTATTCACCTGTAAATAAATGATTAGTAAGCTTCTTACTTTTAATTTCAAGGTCACGAACCTTACGCAACAATTCATCCCCAGCCCCTGAAGGGCAGCTAGATAGAGGCTCTTGAGTTATATTTTTACTTTTTTTAAAGAAGTTCATTTATTTATATTGACAATTATAATAGCTCCGCTTTAGGGCTGGGGTTATGGAACATGAATTGTTCTTAAAATATCATCAATCATCATTTCTGTAGTTACATTTTCTGCCTCTGCCTCGTATGTTAAACCAATTCTGTGCCTTAAAACATCTTTGGCAATCGCTTTGATATCATCTGGAATAATGTAGGCCCGTTTACTTAAAAATGCATGGGCTTTTGCAGCTAATGCCAAGTTTATACTGGCTCGTGGCGAGCCACCATAACTAATTAAATTTTTCATCTTACCTAAGCCATATTGGTCTGGATAACGCGTAGCAAATACAATATCAATAATGTAGTGCTCAATTTTTTCATCCATATAAATCTGCCTCACCAAATGTCTAGCATGCAGTACATCTTGCGTACTCATTACGGGCTGAATTGTAGGCACAGATTGACTTTGCACTTGTTGCCTTATAATTAGTTGTTCTTCTTTTTTATCGGGATAACCTACCACAACCTTCAGCATAAAACGGTCAACTTGAGCTTCTGGTAACGGATAAGTACCTTCTTGTTCCAATGGGTTTTGAGTTGCTAAAACTAAAAATGGCTCATCTAATTTGTACGATTTCTCGCCAATAGTTACTTGCTTTTCTTGCATCGCTTCTAGCAGGGCGCTTTGCACTTTTGCAGGAGCCCTATTAATTTCATCGGCTAAAATAAAGTTGCTGAATATTGGCCCTTTTCGTACCATAAATTCGCCACGTTGCTGGTTGTAAATCATGGTACCAATAACATCGGCTGGCAATAAATCTGGCGTAAACTGAATGCGGCTAAAAGGTGCTGCAATAGCTTGTGCTAACGATTTTATAGTTAATGTTTTTGCCAATCCTGGTACGCCTTCTAACAATACATGCCCATTACTCAAAAGTCCTATAAGTAAGCGTTCTACCATATATTGCTGACCAACAATCACTTTTTTAAGTTCGGTTTGTAGCCTTTCAATTGCAATATGTTGTTGACTAATTTCCAAGCCTAATTTTTGAATATCTTCTTGTGTTTGCATTAGCACTTATTTATAAGATTGTCAAGATTATTTTTATTATTCCTTAATCCACGAATTAAAAGCAATTGTTCCAATTATTAGCTATTATTCATTTGCACGACACCATATTATCACTTTATCGCATTATCAAATTTGCGACTTATCAAATTAGCACAACATTAACCAACAATCATGCCTTTAAGTTGTAAGTAATGGCAGCCAAATAGTTAATTATAATATCTTCGCAACAATGGAAAAATTTGCACATGATAGTGTGGTGCCGCAAAAAAAGAGCAGCCTAAGCAAAAAAGAACAGGTGGCTGAAATGTTTGATAACATAGCTTTTAGGTACGATTTTTTAAACCGGTTTTTAAGTGCTGGTATTGATATTACTTGGCGTAAAAAAGCCATCAAACAATTGCTAGCATTGCAGCCTAAAAAAGTGTTGGATGTGGCTACAGGAACGGCAGATGTTGCTCTGATGACTTACGATATTTTAAAGCCAGAGAAAATTGTTGGTATAGATATTAGTGTTGGGATGTTGGATTTGGGCAGGCATAAAATTGCGGCTAAAGGGTTGCAAAATACCATTAAATTATTTACTGGCGATAGTGAAAACATCGCTTTTAACGACAATGAATTTGATGCTGTTACTGTGGCTTTTGGGGTACGTAATTTTCAAAATTTGGCAAAAGGTTTACAGGAAATGCGACGTGTGTTGCAACCTGGTGGCAAGTTGGTAGTGCTTGAATTTTCTAAACCAAAGCAGGTTGTGTTTAAGCAGTTTTATAATTTATACATGAATGTAATTGCTCCTGCTTTTGGCAAGTTATTTGCAAAAAATAAGGATGCTTACCAATACCTGAACGATAGTGTTCAGGCCTTTCCCGAAGGGCAAACTTTTTTAAACATTATGCATGAAGCAGGCTTTACCCAAACGTATTTAAAATCACTTAGTTTAGGCATATGCACCATTTATTGCGGGGTCAAATAACACGGATAATTTTATTGGTTACAGTTGCTGTAACGAGCTTTAAAAGTCAGGCTCAAAGAGACATCAATCGTCCTAATCACGATGATTTAACCTACTATTTTGGGATTACCTTAGGTTATAACTCATCTTTTTTACACCCTACAAAATCAGTAAAGTTTTCGCAAGATGATAGTGTGTTAGTTGCCGAACCTGGTGCAAGTGGTGGCATTACTTTGGGCTTAGCTGGTACGGCTCGTTTAAGTGATAGGTTTCAGCTACGCATTAACCCACAATTGATTATTGGTGGGGCAAAATATTTTAATTATACCCTTGGTAGTCATTTATCTACAGAAGCGGTGGAGCAGAAAAAAATATTGCCTTCTACCCTGATAAGTTTGCCAATACAGATAAAATTCAACTCTGATAGGATTGATAATTTTCGAGTGTATTTATTGGGAGGAATAAGGTTTGACAAGGATTTAAGTAGTAACTCCGCTGCACGTAATGCAGAAGATTTGATTAAGCTAAAAGGCAGCAATTTTGCATTGGAAACCGGTGTTGGTTTTAATATTTTTCTACCATTTGTAACCATTTCACCTGAAATAAAATTTACTTATGGATTAACCAATTTGCACGAGCGAGACCCAAGCCTAAAATATTCAAGTGTGTTTGATAAAATCAATTCTCGAATGATTTCTTTTTCTATTCATTTTGAAGATTAGATTTAGATTGAACTAGAGAGTTAATTAAGATCTAAGCAAAGTTGCAAGCATTCTTCATGCTTTATTTTTCTATATTTAATTGAACAAAATTCCAGCTTAACTTCCCCACCAAAATGTTTGTTGTGAAGCGATTTCAATCTCTTTGGCTAAGTCTACTATCTGGCGTTTTATTATTTGCTGCGTGGCCAGTTTCTCCATTTACTTTTATCATATTTTTTGCCTTTGTACCATTGTTGTTTGTAGCAGATGCCGTACAAAAAAAGAACCACTTTTTCTTACACATATTTATTGCTTTATTGCTTTGGAATGCTACTACAACTTGGTGGATATGGAACTCGACAGATGTGGGTTCTGTAGCTGCTATTATTGCCAATAGTTTGTTGATGTGTTTGCCTTGGTGGGGCTACTTTACCTTTAAAAAAATATATGACAAACGCATTGGGTACGTGGCTTTGGTAGTTTTTTGGATGCTTTTTGAGTATATCCATTTAAACTGGCAATTAAGTTGGCCTTGGTTAACATTGGGTAATGTTTTTGCTTCACATCCTACTTGGATACAATGGTATGAATACACTGGTGTAAGTGGGGGTACTTTATGGATTTTGCTAGTAAATATGACTATAAAAGAAGCAGTAAGTAAGTTTCAAGTTTCAAGTTTCAAGTTCAAAGCTGTCGGTGTTTTTTTGATATTAATTGTTGTACCATTTGTAATCTCTTTTATCATATCATGGAACTTCAAATCAATCAAACAAATCAACGGTTACAATGTCCTCATCGTTCAGCCAAATATTGATCCTTATCAAAAATATAATAGTAGTTCTACTGCACAACAAATAGCCCAATTGATACAATTATCTGAGCAAAATATAGACTCTGCAACACGACTTATTCTGTGGCCTGAAACCGCTATGAGTGCTCAAGAATGGCAAAATCATATTACTGAAAATATATACTATAAACCAGTATTCGACTTTGTAAATCGCCATCCAAATATTACATTACTATCTGGTATTGATACCTATAAAAATTATGGCACAAATAAGGCAACAACGACAGCACATTTAGCTGGCAATGGTACTTATTACGATGCATTTAATACAGCTATTGCTATAAAAGCCAATACCAATTTACAACTTTACAACAAGAGCAAGTTGGTACCAGGCGTCGAAAGTTTGCCAACATTTTTAAATTTTATGGGGCCTGTTTTTGAGAAGTTTGGCGGTAGTACAGGTGGTTATGGCAAAAGCGATAGCTCGCAGGTTTTTAGCGAGAAAGGCAACCCTTATGTTGCTGCACCCGTTATTTGTTACGAAAGTATTTATGGGGAATATGTAGCTAGTTATGTGGAGCGTGGGGCAAATATTATTACCATTATTACAAACGATGGTTGGTGGGGTAACACATCTGGGCATAAACAACATTTACAGTATGCTAGGTTAAGGGCTATTGAAACAAGGCGTTGGGTGGTAAGAAGCGCCAACACTGGTATTAGTGCTGTGATTAATGATAGAGGTGAGATTATAGAAACCAGACCCTGGAATGAAGCAGCTGTAATAAAATATGCAGTAGCAATCAATACCAACGAGACTTTTTATGTTGCTTATGGCGATTATTTGTACAAAATTGCCGCCGTTTTTGCAGCCTTGCTTATTGGTTGGAACGTTGCAAATTGGTTGATTAAAAGATTTAGTAAAGTCTAATAAATAAAATATTTCTAAGCTTTTGAAACTTGGGAAGTGTTGTAACCATTCCGAAAATATGCACCAATATTTTAATTATCACAACCTTCAAATTGCCTACACAAAACAGGGTATGGGCAATGTTGTTGTGCTGCTTCATGGGTTTGGTGAAGACGGTAGCATTTGGAATTATCAAGTTGAATATTTAAAAGATTTTTTTACAGTTATTGTTATTGATTTACCTGGGTCTGGAAAATCGAAAATTGATAGTTGGGTATTGATGGTTGATGGTTCTGAAAATGTTGATGCCCTTTATACCATTGAATTTTATGCCGATTGTGCGTATGCTTTATTACAAAAATTATGTATAGCAAATTATACTTTGCTTGGGCATAGTTTTGGTGGTTACGTTACATTGGCTTTTGCTGAAAAATATAGCAATATTTTAAATGGCTTTGGGCTTATTCATTCAACTGCTTTTGCAGATAATGATCAGAAGAAAGCCAACCGCCAACGGAGCATTGAATTAATGGCAGAATATGGCAGTTATCAATGAAGTTGTTTAACATTTTATTTTTTTGAGAAAGATGGCTATAACGCTTAACCATAACATGTTCCACCAAGTGACGGTCAGCTTTTCAAATCTTATTAAAATTCCTTTGTAAGCGTCCATCCAAGCATTTGTTCTTTCAATTTTATATCTATTGTCATCATATAGTTTATCATCAAAAAATGGCGTTGTTGGTTCTTTATTTTTGCAGCCTCTTGGGTTGTCTTTTACATTTAACTCTATTGTTTTTTCATCACAGTTTTTCTTAAAGCTTTTACTATCAAACCCTGCATCGGCATTCATAAAAACACCTGACATTGATATGGTGGCTGTTTCTAAAAAAGCAATCATTTCATCAAATATTTTGTTGAGTCTGTAAAGGTCGTTGTGATTGCCAGCTTGGGGCTTTCCTACTACCAATGGCAAACCATTATTATCGCATAAAATCAAGCTATTGCTGGTCTTACAGGATTTTCTCCCCTGATAAGCAACGGCCTCACCACCTCGTTTGCAAGGTGTCTGTGTGCCATCAAATTGAGCGGTAGATAGATCCAATAAATGTTTGTTGCTCTGCAATAATTGTTGCCAAACTTTCAAAAAACTACCGTCCTT
>JAYVNQ010000176.1:0-12970 GCA_043758365.1 Chitinophagales bacterium | reverse complement strand
ATTAAAGCAAGTATTAAAGCATACACCCACCAATAATCTTCGTCTTTATCTTTAATAATCATTTCAAGACGATCATCTTCGGTTTCTTCGGTAAGAATTAGGTTATCGCCAGTTTTATAAAGCTCTACCAAATTTGCCTTACTGTCAGTAGCAGAATTCAGTTTTATATCGTTTAAAAAAACTGGCATTGCAATGTTTTCCTCAGTAAACAAAACATCGTTATCATTATCCCCTTTTTGTAGTTTACCAATGCCTGGCAAATCAACTGATACATTATTTCCTAAATTGTCTTTTATATTTTCACTAAAGGCTTGAAGTTCTTGCACAGCCTGCTTTTCATCAATTTGCAATTCTTTAGATAAATATTGAAATAGGTTTTTATCAACACTTGGTTGCCCTCGTTTAAAAGCAATTTTAGGGTGTGGGGCATGTAACACACCCGTCACAAAATCTAGTTTTGCAGGTATTGTATTTATCACAAAATCGCCCAAACCAGGGAGGCTTACTTTCCTATTTAAAACAAAATATTTATATAATTGTTGATACATAGCAATTTTATGGTACGAATATACAAGCCTTTGGTTAAGCCACAAATGCAAATTCAGTTCAAGTTTAAATGATTATCATGATTATCTAAAAAAATACGTCCCTCTGTCAGTTTTTTCAACACACTTCGTCAGTAATAACATTGGTGGAAAAGTCAAATAAGCAACATTCTATTTTTGGAGGTATATTTGATAATCAAACATTTAGAAAACGGAGAATCATCTCAATCATAAAACAAAAATTTACAATCATGGCTTTAGAATTTACAGACGCTAACTTCCAAACAGAAGTTTTGGATAGCGATCAATTAAGTGTTATTGACTTTTGGGCAGAATGGTGTGGCCCTTGTCGTGCAATCGGTCCAGTTATTGAAGAGCTTAGCAAGGAGTATGCTGGCAAAGTAAAAATTGGTAAAGTAAACGTAGATGTTAACCCAAATACTAGCATGAATTATGGCATTACATCTATCCCAGCCATCCTTTTTGTAAAAGGCGGTAAAGTGGTAGATAAACAAATTGGTGCAGTACCAAAAAGTGTGTTAGATAAAAAAATACAAGCACATTTATAACTTATTCCAGTTAGTAAGTACAAGCCTTCTGAATTTTCAGAGGGCTTTTTTTTGGTCATCTATAAACCATTATTCAGCTGCAAAGGCGTCGCACAATGCATCTGTAAAACTTTGTTCAGCTTTGCCTACATAAATTTTTAACCCATATTTTTACAAAAATCATAAAGTTTTGAAAACAATTCTTTCGCAGCAGCAAGTAGCACTCACCATAAAACGATTGGCAAAGCAGGTTTTTGAAAACCACATGCAGCTTCACAATACGGTACTAATTGGTATACAACCAAGAGGCATTTTTGTAAGCGACCGCATTATAGATGAAATGAAACAATTAATGGCCCCATCGCTAATAAATTACGGCAAATTGGATATTACTTTTTATAGAGATGATGTGCGAAAACAACTACATACAGCCAACAAAACCGATATTAATTTTAGTATAGAAAATAAAAATGTAGTACTTATTGACGATGTACTTTGGACAGGTAGAACCATACGTGCAGCCATGGATGCATTGTTAGATTTTGGTAGGCCAACTAAGGTTGAATTATGTGTGTTGATTGATAGACGTTTTAGCCGTGAATATCCTATTCAAGCAGATTATGTTGGTCGCTCAATAGACACATTTGCCAACCAAAAAGTAATTGTAAATTTTAATGAGGGGGTGCAAATGGTGGGGTGAAACTAGGTTGCAAGTTACTGGTTGTCGATTACAAGTTATTAGCATCCAGTAACTAGAAATAGAAACCAGAAACTTGTAACTGATTTTTTTTCTCTAATTTTATTCTTTAATGAACCTTTCTACTAAGCACCTTCTAGGCATTAAGAACCTCACCAAAGAGGATATAGAGATTATACTTTCCACAGCTTCTAATTTTAAAGACGTTTTACAAAGACCAGTAAAAAAAGTGCCATCGTTACGAGATGTAACCATTGTTAATTTATTTTACGAAAACTCAACCCGTACAAGAATGAGTTTTGAGCTAGCCGAAAAACGTTTGAGTGCAGATACGTTAAACTTTACTGCCAGCAGTTCCTCTGCCGCAAAAGGCGAAACGTTGTTAGATACAGTCAACAATATTTTAAGCATGAAAGTAGATATGGTAGTAATGCGACATAGTGCTAGCGGCGCACCCCACTTTTTGGCCAAACATATACCAGCAGCCATTATTAATGCAGGAGATGGCATTAATGAACATCCTACGCAAGCTTTGTTAGACGCTTTTTCAATGCAAGAAAAATTTGGTAGTTTACAAGGATTGCAAGTGGCTATTATTGGCGATATTATGCACAGCCGTGTGGCATTGAGCAATATTTATTTATTACAAAAAATGGGTGCGGAAATAGTGGTGGCCGGACCACCAACATTAATACCAAAATATATTACCGAAGCATTGAATGTGCGGGTTGAGTACAACGTAAAAAATGCCTTGGAATGGTGCGATGTTGCCAATGTGCTGCGGATACAATTAGAGCGACAGAACCAGCCATTATTTTCATCGTTACGGGAATATAATTTGGCTTATGGCATCAGTCAAAAATTATTGGATAGCATTGGCAAACGGATAACTATCATGCACCCAGGCCCAATAAACCGTGGTGTTGAATTAGATAGCGATGTGGCAGACGGCAGTAATTCCATCATACTAAACCAAGTAGAAAATGGCGTGGCAGTAAGGATGGCGGTTTTATATTTACTAAGCAATAATAACTAAATCAAGTACGAATCATGAAGTAGAAAGTACGTTTTATAAAAAACGTACTTCAAACATCGTAAATCGTACATTGTAAATCGTACATTGTAAATCGTACTTTATGAGAACTTGTTTGTTCCCCGGCACATTTGATCCCGTAACATTAGGCCACACCGATATTATTAATAGGGCTTTGCCTTTGTTTGATAAAATTGTTGTTGGTATTGGTATTAACTCGGCCAAAATGCCCATGTTTAGTGCAGAGCAACGGATGGCTTGGTTTAATGAAATTTATAAAGATGAGAAACGTGTTGAAAGCGTTACCTACGATGGTTTAACGATTGATTACTGCAAAACAATTGGTGCAAGGTTTATATTAAGAGGCATCCGTTTTGTAAGCGATTTTGAGTACGAAAAATCTATTGCTGATGCCAACAGAACCATGGACAGCAATATTGAAACCGTGTTTTTAACTGGCGAACCAAAATATACTTCGGTCGCTTCTACCATTGTTCGTGATATTATTAAAAATGGTGGTAATGCTTCGCCATTTTTGCCTGAAGCGGTAATAAAATCTTTATGCCATAAAACTTTATAATTATGAGCATTTGGCACAATAAAAATATACAACTTTCTGACTTTGCACATTGGGGCGAAAATACCTTGGGTGAACATTTGGGCATGCAGTTTACTGAGATAGGAGACAACTTTTTAAAAGCCACTATGCCGGTTGATAAACGCACTCATCAGCCTTATGGTTTGTTGCATGGGGGTGCAAGTGTGGCATTAGCTGAAACTATTGGTAGCATTGGCTCTGCGTTAATAATTAACCAAGAAAAAATGATGTGTGTGGGCTTAGAAATTAATGCGAACCACGTTCGAGGCGTGAAGGATGGATTTGTTACCGCTATTGCAAGCCCTATCCATTTAGGTGGGTCAACCCATGTTTGGGATATAAAAATTTATGATGATAAAGAACGCTTGGTTTGTATTAGTAGGTTAACGGTGGCTTTACTTAAAAAACGAGAGTTATAGTCCGAAACTCAGCCTCACTCCTTCTTCAAAACTTACGGGATTATACCCTAAAACTGTCCTTGCTTTATCTATTTTTAAACCTGAACGTTTAGCCCGAATAACAGGCTCAATAAAGGTTTCAGAAGTTACAGGTTCTATTAGCGACGCATTTAAACCTAACACTTTTGCAACGGTTATAGCCATATCGTAAGGCGAAACAAGGTCTTTTCCTGCTAAATGAAATGCGCCAGTAACTCGCTTTTCAATCATAGTAATAATACCATCGCAAATATCATTTACAAAAGTTGGGGTACGTTGTTGATCGGTTACAACTTTAATAGCAGTATTATTCTCTAAGTTATTTTTAACCCAATATAAAAAGTTGCTCCGCATACCTTTTTTTACTTCGCCATAAATAAAAACTGGCCGCATAATGGCAGATTGTAATCCACTCGCAGCAACAATTTTCTCAGCCATCCATTTACTTTCCCCATAAAAATTTAACGGTGATGGTAACGCACTTTCATTATGCGGGCCATTTTCGCCAAAAACAAAATCTGTTGATACATAAATAAAATAAGCACCTATTCTCTCACCAGCTTCAACTAAGTATCTGGTTGCTTCTACATTCTGTAACAAACATTCGCTTTTATCATTATTGCAGTCGTCTGGTTTACTCATGGCCGCATTATGAATTATAATATCTGGTTTGGCATCCTTTACTATCCTGTCAATTTCTTCTTTTTTTGTCACATCAACGGCTTGATATTTTATTGTTTGTAGGTTAATTATTTTACAGTCGCCCCTACTAACGCCAATCACCTCAAACCCTTTATTAGCAAGGTTTATACATAAATATTGACCTAAAAAACCATTAGTACCTGTTATTAAAACTTTCATTTTACAACATTACAAAATCATTATAAAAAACGTACACATTTGCTATTAAAGTTCAAAGCCTTACTTTTGACTCTTCATGTTGAAAGTTTCAACCCTTTTTTTCCTATCAACTACAAAATGAGCAAGCATAAAGTAACTAAAATTGGCGTTTTAACTTCAGGTGGCGATTCCCCAGGCATGAATGCAGCAGTAAGAGCAGTAGTAAGAACAGGCATTTATCATGGCTTGGAAGTGTTTGGTATTATGCGTGGCTACAGTGGCATGATTGACAATGATATTTTCCCAATGAATAGCCGCAGTGTTGCCAACATTATCCAACGTGGCGGTACAATTTTAAAAACTGCTAGAAGTGCAGAATTTAGAACGCCAGAAGGAAGAGCTATTGCGTACAAAAATTTAAAAAGTTTTGGTATAGATGGCCTGGTAATTATTGGTGGTGATGGTAGCTTTAAAGGTGCTCAAATTTTTAGTAATGAGTACGACATGCCATGTATTGGTTTACCAGGAACGATAGATAAAGATATTGCCGGAAGCGATGTTACCATTGGGTTTGATACGGCTGTAAATACTGCTGTTGAAGCCATTGATAAGATTCGTGACACCATGGATGCACACGACCGTTTGTTTATCGTTGAAGTGATGGGACGAGATGCTGGTTACATTGCCTTACACAGTGGTATTGCAACTGGTGCGGAAAATATTGTTATCCCTGAAACTAAAACTGATATTGAAGAGTTAATTGCTAACCTCACCGAAAAAGAGAAACGGAAAAAATTGGTAAATCTGATTGTAGTTGCTGAAGGTGGGGAATTTGGCGACGGTAACCAACTAGCAAAAATTATTAAAGAACGTATTCCTACTGCCGATGTAAGAGTTTGTATTTTAGGACATATACAACGTGGTGGTTCACCTACTTGCGAAGACAGATTAATAGCAAGTCACATGGGTTATTATGCCGTTGAAAGTTTGTTAATTGGCAGGAATAATGTAATGGTAGGAGTTGTAAATAATAAAATACACTACACTCCACTTGACAAAGCCGTAAAACAGAAGCAAACTATTGGTCAAGAATGGATGAAAATTGTAAAAATATTAGCCAGCTAAAGTTGTAGTTGGCTTTTTGCATTAATAGATTTAAAAAACAACCTATCAAAACATGGTTATGAGTAAAAAAGCGGATAAAACTAACACTATTTCTGAAGCTGCAAAAGCAGAACAGCACACAATGCACAAAACAAAAATCGTTGCAACAGTAGGCCCTGCTTGCGATACATACGATAAGTTATTAGAATTGGTAAGGGCTGGTGTGAACGTATTTCGTTTAAATTTTTCCCATGGATCGCATGAGGATAAGGCACAAATTATTACACATATTCGTAACATAAACGAAAGTTTAGATTACAATATTTCAATACTAGGCGATTTGCAAGGCCCAAAATTGCGTGTTGGTGAAATTGAAAACAACAGTTTATTATTGACGCCAGGCGATATTCTAACATTTACCAACGAGAAATGTGTAGGTACTTTAGAGAAGATTTATGTGTCCTACCCAAACCTTGCCGATGATGTGCGTGTTGGCAATATCATTATGATAGATGACGGTAAAATTGAAGTGAAAGTAGTAGATATTACCAAAGATAAAAACGTAAAAGTTGAGGTGACTTTAGGTGGTATTTTATCATCTAAAAAGGGCTTGAACTTACCTGATACAAAAATTTCTCTACCAGCTTTAACCGATAAAGATTTAGTTGATTTAGAATTTATTATAGAACAAAAATGCGATTGGGTAGCATTAAGTTTTGTACGCAGCGTAAAGGACTTAGTAATTCTTCGTAGCAAATTGGATGAGAAGAAAAGTAAGACTAAAATTATTGCAAAAATTGAGAAGCCGGAGGCATTGGTAAATATCCGTGACATTATTTTAGAAAGTGATGCGATTATGGTTGCACGTGGCGATTTAGGAGTTGAATTGGCTGTTGAAAGAATTCCATTAATTCAAAAAGAATTGATACGCAAATGTATTCACCGTGGTAAGCCAGTAATTGTGGCTACACAGATGATGGAAAGCATGATAGACCGTGTAAAACCTAACCGTAGCGAAATTACCGACGTAGCAAATGCCGTGTTAGAAGGTGCCGATGCGGTGATGTTAAGTGGCGAAACTGCTGCTGGACAACACCCTGCTTTGGTGGTGCAAACCATGCGTAAAATAATTGCAGAGGTTGAGAAAAAAGAGTATCGTTATAATCGTGAGGAGGATTTAAAACCACAACCACATTCACCATCTTTTCATAGCGATGCCGTGTGTTACAATGCTTGTAAATTAGCCGCCGATGTTAATGCTAAAGCCTTAATAGGTATGACTCAGAGCGGATATACTGCTTTCTTTTTAAGTAGTTACCGCCCTGCTGCACCGTTGTTTATTTTTACTAAAGAAAAAAGCCTTGTAAACCAATTGAGTTTAAGTTGGGGTGTGCAAGCTTTTTATTATAATGAAGAACGCAGCGTAGATGATATTATAAACGACCAGATAGATATTTTAAAAGAAAAAGGATTTTTAAATGCTGGCGATATGGTGGTAAATACTGGTAGCACACCCGTGCATTTACACCTGCCAACCAACATGATTAAGATTACAAAGGTTGAGTAATAGTGGTGTAAATAAATTATCAAAAGCCCCGTAAACATTGCGTTACAGGGCTTTTTTTTTAGCTACTATTTTACATATAAACTAATCAAGTCCTCAACCTTTCAACTTTAGCTACCAAACTACTAACTTAGCTGCATAACTTTTTACAATGCAAATCATCCAACAAATTGCTTTTATAATTCTAGCGGCAGTATCAGTTCTTTTGTTCTCAAAAAAGGCTGCTGAACTTAGGCGTAATATTTTTTTAGGGAAAGATGAAGATCTGAACGATAATAAAACTTTACGATGGAAAAATGTTTTTTTATTGGCATTCGGACAAAAAAAGATGTTTAAAACCCCATTCGTTGCAGTAATGCACTTGGTAATTTATGCAGGTTTTATAATCATTAATTTAGAAGTGTTAGAAATTGTGTTGGATGGCATTTTTGGCACACACCGTTTGTTTGCACCTATGCTTAGTGGCTTATATAGTTTCCTCATAAATTTCTTTGAATGGTTGGCTTTTGGTGTTACGGCAGTTTGTGTAATTTTCTTATGCCGTAGAAATATTGTTAAGCTACAACGCTTTATCAGCAAGGATTTGAATGGTTGGCCACGTACCGATGCTAACTTTATTTTAATTACAGAAATAGTATTGATGAGTTTATTTTTAACCATGAATGCTTGCGATACATTGCTACAAACAAGAGGTTTTGGCCATTATGCTGAACATCTAACAAGTAACTTTTTCTTCTCAAGTTTATTGCACCCCATTTTTCAAAATTTTAGCGATGGTACGTTGGTTGGTATAGAACGTACTTGTTGGTGGTTGCATATTGCAGGTATTTTTGCTTTTTTAAATTATCTGCCATATTCAAAACATTTACATATTGTGTTGGCGTTTCCAAATGCCTACTATGCCAAATTAGAACCGCAGGGAAAAATGCACAACATGCAAAGTGTGCAGAACGAAGTGTTGTTCGCCATGCAACCAGAACTAGCACCAACCGATGCTGCTGCACCAGCACACTTTGGGGCAAAAGATGTGTTTGAATTAAGCTGGAAAAATTTGATGGATGCGTATAGCTGCACCGAGTGTGGCCGTTGTTCGGCAGAATGCCCTGCAAATATTACTGGTAAATTATTAAGCCCACGGGCAATAATGATGAAAACGAGAGACAGATTGGAAGCTGTTGGTAAAAATATCAACGCCAATAAATCATTTGTGGTCGATGATAAAACGTTGTTACACGACTATATTTCGGTAGAAGAATTAAGGGCTTGCACCACTTGTAACGCTTGTGTAGAAGCTTGCCCCATAAGCATTTCGCCATTAGATATTATTACCGAATTACGCCGCAGCCTAATAATGGAAGAAAGTAACGCCCCACAAGAATGGAATGGTACCTTTAGTAATATTGAAAATAATTTTGCCCCTTGGAAATTTAGTCCTGACGAGAGGGATAAATGGGCAGAAGAAATGGTATAGTTAGTTATGAGTTATAAATTATTAGTTATGAATTGAATCTCAATGCAAAGGCATAATTGCAAAAAAATAGTTGGTTATATGTCTGCGAATGTCGTTTTTATTTTAGCGAATTAAGCCTTACTAATCATTCGCCAAAGCTGTGCAACACCAGCAATAAAAAAGATAATTCCCATTATTTTATTTAATGTTTTATTACTCATATTCATTTTGGTAACCAAATAATTACCCCCGTACATATAGACCACCAAACCTACTAATGTGCCGATGCCTGCGCCAATTGTAAACAGGTTATATTCCGTTGTGTTTGAGTGTAACACCTTTAGATCTAACATATAGCTACTCCATAAAATCCAAAATGGAATTTGTGCTGGGTTCAAAGCACTTAAGCTTAAGCCTAATAAAAATCTGTTCACATTATTATCAATTAATAGCCCCTTCTTTTCTTGTTGTTGTTTGTAAGCGGTAATAAAACTTACAATCCCTAATGCTAAGAAAAATACCACCGTTAGCCAACCGATAAACTTAAAAAAGCCATCGTGTTGATAAATCCAATCCATACCAAATAACGAGATACGCAAATAAACCATTTCAACAATGGTAACGCCAACCGAATATTGCCAAGCAGATTTTACACCTTCTTGCACATAAATTTGAGTAGCAGTCAAACTCATGCTTCCCAAAGGCAATTGCCCTAAAAAACTAACCACCCAACCCATAAAAACAATAAAAAATAATGTGCCCATTAAGTAGGATTAAAAAGAAAAATCTTGCAGAAAATAAGCAGCAATAAAACCACGCTAATTATTTACTATTAGCCGTTGTAAAGCAATGCACCGCTAACTCGTAACCTTTTAAGCCCAAGCCAATTATGCTGCCTTTACATTTGGCAGATACATGAGAAATCTTCCTAAAATCTTCTCTTGCATGAACGTTGCTAATATGCACTTCTATAACTGGTGTGGTAATGGCCGCAATACAATCGCCAATGGCTACGGATGTATGCGTATAACCACCTGGATTAATAATTATGCCATCGTAACTAAAGCCTAATCGTTGTAATTCGTTTATTAGTTCGCCTTCAACATTACTTTGATAATAAGTGAAATTAATAGCAGGAAAAAGTGGCTGCAATTGCTTAAAATAATCCTCAAAAGTTTCAGAGCCATACACGCTAGGTTCTCTAGTGCCAAGCAGGTTTAGGTTGGGGCCATTAATAATTGCAATTTTCATGCGGCTAAAGTATTAAATATGCTATTGTATTGCGTGGTTTTATTTTATAAAACAGCTTTGGTAATGCTGTTCAACTTTATATGCGCACAGACGCCTATGTGGCCGACTGAAAATATGCTGCTGAACAACAAAAAATTTTACTGCCTTCTACCACCTTGGCTTGTCCCAGCGGCATCGCCTTTAACACCGCCTTGTTCTATCTCTCGGTTCATTTCTACAATGTCAACAGGTCTTTCAGTAGAATCGCCCATTAAATATTGGGTAAAATAATCTGCCATTCTCCAGTAAAAATAGTCTACCATATCTGCATAACCATGACGTTGGCCTGGCAGCATTACCAAATCGAAACGCTTGTTGGCTTTGATTAAACTGTTCATTAAACGAATGGTATTTGCTGGATGCACGTTGTTATCAATATCGCCAGTGCTTAGCATTAAATGCCCTTTCAAGTTCTTTACCAATGTCTGGTTTTTATCAATACTGTACATAAAAGACGTATCATTTTTATCGCTCACTATTTCTTTTACGCCATTGTGTTTTTCGCTCCACCAACGATTATAAACAGAGTTGTCATGATTGCCAGATGATGATACAGCCACCTTGAAAAAGTCGGGATAAACCAACATCGCAGCAGTGCTCATAAACCCACCACCACTATGGCCGTGAATACCAACTCGGTTAATATCTATAAATTGATAGCGGTCTGCCATTTGCTCGGCACAGGCTTTTTTATCGGCTAAACCATAGTCTCTCAAATTGCCATAGCCATAGTTGTGGTACCATTTACTACGTGATGGATGACCACCACGATTGCCCATTGTTAAAACGATGAACCCCAGTTGTGCCAAGCGATCTGTACGATCCATGCCCCGACTAAAAGCTTTATTTACCGCCTCGGTTTGCGGGCCAGGATATACATATTCTATCACTGGATATTTCTTAGTGCTATCAAAATCAAAAGGCTTGTACATCACACCATATAAATCCGTAATGCCATCATCGGCCTTTACTTTAAAAGGTTGGGGAAACTTATAACCAGCAGCAAATAATGAGGTAAAATCAGCCGTTTCTACATCCATTATTTTTCTACCATCGCTTGCAAATAGGGTTGATTTTGGAACGGTATTTACACGGGAAAAAGTATTGATATAATACTTCTGATTATCGTTCATGTTCATAGTATTGTCAAAGTCGCTAGGGTTAAGCAACTTGATACCAGTTCCATTAAAGTTGATGCTGTACAGATGCAAATAGTATGGATCTTCATTGGTTTCTTTGCCGTTGGCAGAAAAATATAATACCCTTTTTTTCTCATCAATGCCAACAATATCTTCGCAATGGTAAGCACCAGTTGTAATTTGATTTTTTAATTTTCCTGCCTCATCGTACAAATAAAAATGTCCCCAACCGTCAGCCTCACTCCATTGTATTAACTCTTTACCACCATTTACCAAACCAACTCGTTTTACTTCAACATAAGTATTCAAACGTTCTGATATCAAGGCTTTTACAGCTTTAGTAGCTACATCTGCCATACAAACATCAATACGTTTTAGGTCACGACTTGTTCTTGTAAAATAAAATTTATCTGCAGTGCCAAGCCAAGTATTAACCCTATAATCATCATCTCTTGCAGTAGCTAAATTGGGTGCACTCCATACCGCAATATCTTGATCTTTAAACAAATCAGCATTTAGTTCTGAGTGGCTTTTATCAGTCATGTTAAATAGTAACAAGTCGTCTGTAGGGGCATCTTTTTCGCCGGGCATTAAATATTTATAGGTCTCTAAAGTTGGCCTCGGGTCAGCAACACTGTTAATTACCCATAGGTCTTTTACCTTTCTATTATCCGCTTTTATAAGGGTAAAATGTTTACTATCTGGGCTCCAAGAAATCTGTGAAGGCTTACGCTTATTTTTATTTTTTTCTTTGTCCACGTTGTTTTCGCTACCACCACCTAAAGCTCCCTCGCCATGGCAACTATAATTTTCAACCCCATCGGTTGTTAGCTTAGTTTCTACAATGGTGCTATCATCTTCATTTTTTAAAGCCTTTGCATAATTGGCTTTATCCATGTAAAATAAATTATAATTCTTGCCAAAAACAATTAAGTTACTATCTGGTGAAATGCTTGCCCACTGCGGCTTACGCTTTGGTTTCTTAAAATCAGACAATTCGGTTAAAACACCAGTTGTAAGATTATACTCAAAATAAAATACCTTTTTTTCTTTTGTTGGTGGTGGAGGAGTATTGCCTTTTTCTTTCTTAGTAGTTGTATCTTTTTTCTCAATGTCAATGGTAGACTTTACTTCAAATTGAATACTATTTTCATCTTTAATAAAACGCATACTATCTAACCCTAAGTGCTGTGCTTCAAAAGGGTCTTTTACAATTTTGCTTATTTCAGCAGCAAGTTTTGCGTTATCAAACAGTAGCTTTTTTTCGGCTTTTGTGGGATCAACAATATACCATTTTTTACCCTCGGTGGTTTCGTACATATACCAAAAGCGGTCGCTTTTTTTAAGCCAATGCGGGTCTACAGCAGTAGAGAAAACCAACTTATCCAACTTCTTAGGCGAAAACCTTCCAGCCAATTGATAATTAGCTTTGGTAACAAGTGTTTGCTGAGCTGAAGAAACCATACAAATCAATAACAGTAGTGCATACAGACATTTACTCATAGCAGTTGTAGTTTATAAGATTGTAATTTAAGTTGCAACCGTAGAACGTAAAAACCATTTATCATATTTACGTTAAAATGTGTTTTTTTATTTCACAGCTTATTTAATTTCTGTAATTTAAAGTAGAAGTTGTTTGAAATTATTTTAGGGGATTAAAATAAAGTAGAACCCCCAACAGTTAAAGGTTTTAGCAAAAAATCAAATTACTGTGAGGGTTCAAAA
>JAYVNQ010000175.1:0-4307 GCA_043758365.1 Chitinophagales bacterium | reverse complement strand
TATCTTATTCTGCCCCCTGTTCTTTTAAATATTTGTTCTTATTTAACGGATCAAGTTAGTAAAATATAAACATAGGATGAGGTTTGGCGTTATGGCGGTTTGACGGATATAACTTCTGTTTTGGTTTTCAATTTTGTAATTTGTCTTTGCTTCACATAGTGCAACTCAACATTTCAATTATATTAGAATAATATAACATAACCTATTTTCGGTTATTTTGCTAGCGGTTAAAATCGTTGGCTTAAACGCCAAAATATTCTCGTTGTGCGTTATACAAAACCCCATATTAAAACCTTTCTACATAAAAATTGTTTATCTATTTTAAATCAAAAAATACAATCAATGAAA
Organism: Chitinophagales bacterium; assembly: GCA_043758365.1. Taxonomy (GTDB): domain Bacteria; phylum Bacteroidota; class Bacteroidia; order Chitinophagales; family Chitinophagaceae; genus Parasediminibacterium. The sequence continues at coordinate 3,959 of JAYVNQ010000175.1, read as the reverse complement.
ATTACAACATTCAAATTAGCAATAATCAGTATTATATTGTTATCAACTTTAAACAACACTATTATGGCACAAACAATTTTGCCTGCGGAAAAAGACGCAAACATTATTTTAGAAATGCGTACATTTTTAAAAGCACTTAACAACAGTGGCGGAAAACCAGTAGAAGAATTAGCACCTAAAGATGCAAGAATGGTGTTGGTTAGCGCCCAAAAATCCGTTGCTTTTACTTACACTGATATTGAAGAAAAAAAACGAAAAATTACACAAGATGGCATTACAGTAAATATTCACATAGTAAAGCCCAAGAATGCAAAAACTAATATTCCTGTGTTTATGTTTTTTCATGGTGGTGGTTGGGTTTTAGGCGATTATCCCACACACAAAAGGTTGGTAAGAGATTTAGTGATAAATAGCGGTGCTGCTGCGGTTTTTGTAGATTACACACCATCGCCTGAAGCACAATATCCAGTGGCTATTAATGAGGCGTATGCTGCTACAAAATGGGTGGCTATTAATGGGAAAGAGATTGGGGTTGATGGTAGCAGATTAGCAGTAGCTGGCAATAGTGTAGGAGGTAATATGGCAACGGTTGTATCGCTAATGGCAAAGGATAAAAAAAGTCCTAAAATCAGCTTTCAGTTGTTGCTATGGCCTGTAACTGACGCAACATTTACTCAGCCTTCTTACACATCTTTTGCAGAGGGGCGGTTTCTTACTGCGCCACTAATGAAATGGATGTGGAATCAATATACAACCAGCGCGGAAGAACGTAAAAATATTTATGCATCGCCATTACAAGCTACTATTGAGCAACTAAAAGGTTTGCCACCAACATTGGTGCAAGTTGCCGAAAATGATATTTTACATGATGAAGGAGTTGCATATGCCAGAAAATTGGATGAAGCTGGCGTGCCAACAACTATTACAGAATATAAAGGCTTTATACACGATTATGGTATGTTAAACCCTTTAGCTAAAATACCTGCTGTACAATCATCAATTCAACAAGCAGCAGTCGCCATGAAAAATGCCTTAGCAAAAAAATAATTGTAATAATAGTGGTTAAATCATTTAAATAAAAAAGGGAAATGGAAGATTTTTTTAGATTAGTGGGCGACCCGAATTTTAAGCCCACACCCGAAGAAGGAGCTAAAATATCTCTAGACTATGGAATGAAGGTTGTTGAGCCACCATTGCAATCTCGATACTTAGAAAATAGTAACAATTTTTCTTTTAATAACTAATACTGCGACTTTTATTTTCCCTTTTTCTAGCGGTATGGTTATTGGATTGATTGTAGCACATTAAAATAAAAAAAATGAACAATCAAAAGCAATTTGGAGTTTGGATGGACAATCACAGTGCAACAATCGTAAATAGTGAAGGGATAGACAGCACATTTACCGTAGTAGCACATGTAAAAGGGGAAGAGAATTCCTCAAACTCAAATGAAAAGAATTCGAATAATCACGAAAAAACTTTACAACAAAAATTTTTTAAAGAAATAGCAGCACATTTAGTTAATGCTACCGATGTGCATCTTACAGGTACGGGGCAAGCGCAAGAACAATTTATTCATTATCTAGCAAGCACCCCACAATTTAAAAATACTAAAACAGCAGAGTCTACGTCTAATAAAATGAGTGACGAAAAACTGATTGAATATATTGCTGCTAAATTCTGATAAATATATTAGGAAGTGCTTGTATTATAAGTGAGTTTCACACAAAAAGAACTAAGAAAATTAAGCAATAAATTTGTATATCTCAATACAAAATGCTTTGTCTACTCTATAGCTTTGTGTGAAACTTTTTATTTATTAATACAGCTAGTAGCTGTATTAAAACACATTATTTGACAGAGAGCTAAACCTCAAATCCCAAACAGACTTCAACACTTACAACTTATCACTTACTACCTTCAACCTATCACTTATAACTCATCGCCTACTTATCCGTACAAACTAGCCGACAAAGTTTCTTTGGTTCTATCGCTTTCTATTAAGCCATCTTTTAAGCGCACAATGCGGTGGGCGTATTTTGCAATATCTTCTTCGTGGGTAACTAGAATAACGGTGTTGCCGCCTTGCTGAATATTGCCAAAAATTTCCATTACTTCAACCGAGGTTTTACTATCTAAATTACCAGTGGGTTCATCGGCCAATAAAATTGAAGGATTATTTACCAAGGCACGTGCAATGGCCACCCGTTGAATTTGACCACCACTTAACTCATTGCTTTTATGGTGGCTACGGTCTGCCAAACCCACTTTGCGTAAGGCTTCCATGGCACGCTCTATACGGTCTTTTTTATTGATCCCTGCATAAATTAACGGCAATGCTACATTTTCGGCAGCGGTTAGGCGTGGCAACAAATTAAACTGCTGAAACACAAAGCCAATCTCGGTATTACGCACTTCGGCCAAGTCATCATCGGGCATTTTACTTACATCTTTTCCATTTAAAATGTACTTGCCACCAGTTGGAGAATCAAGGCAGCCTAAAATATTCATCAAGGTACTTTTACCACTACCGCTTGGGCCCATTAAAGCCACATATTCGTTACGAAAAATATCTAGCGAAATACCTTTTAAAACAGGGATTGCTTGATTACCCATGTAGTAGGCTTTTAGAATATCATCGAGATGAATGATTGAATCCATGTTGGGAGTTATGAGTTATGAATTATGAGTTATGGGTCGTGGTTAGATAATGACGAGTTTATGAGTTATAACTCATCATTTATAACTCATAACTTCTTTATTACTTTAGGTACTTTAAAATATTGTTTATCTTTTACTGGTGAATTTAGCAAAGCTTCCTCTCTTAAAACACTCCCTTGTACAATATCTTCACGTAGCCCATTGGTACTATCACCCATGTGCAACAAGGGTTCTATGCCAGTTGTGTCTACTTCTTGCAATTTTTCTACAAAAGCAATCATGTTTTGCAAATCGGCTTTGTACGCTTCTTTTTCATCATCTGCAAAGTGTAATCTTGCCAAGTGTGCCAATTTATCTATTGTGGCAGTTGTAACTTCCATAGCAACAAAAATACTCGAAAGGCTAACATCAACAGTATAATAATGATTTTGTAGAACCGATTTAAAACTTAGCGTGTGATTATGCTTTTATTACACATAAAAAGGATTATTTTACAACAAATAAGCAAAAGCATGTTAACAGAAAATAAGCTTGGTAAACTATCTGTTTTAGTGGCAGAAGACAGTACTATAAATGCACTTTTTATCACGACCATACTTGGCAATTGGGGCTTTGATTTAACCGTGGCAGTAAATGGTAACGAGGTGGTTGAAATGGTGAAACAAAAAGATTTTGATTTAATATTGATGGACATTCAAATGCCTGAAAAAAATGGCATTGAAGCGACTATAGATATTAGGCAAATGGAAGATGAGAAGAAAAAAAATATTCCGATAATAGCATTAACAGCCAATGGCTTAATTGGATTTGAGAAAAATTATTTTGAGAGTGGCATGAACGATTATTTGACCAAGCCATTTAGAGAAAAAAACTTGTACGAAGTAATTGAAAAAGTGATGATTGCTAAATAGGTTTTATAGCTTTTGTTTGCTGTTGTTTATTAGGTTAATTTTCTTTCTTAAGACGATAAAACGTTAGTTTTAATTTGGTTATTACACTACAATAAAAGATGAATAAAGTTATAAAAGTCGCGGTGTGCGACGCATATGTAGATGAACAGAATTACAAAAGCTTGTACCTAAAATTACTTCACAATACCTTTCTTTTTTTGCGATGTGTGGGCACTGAAATAACCCAAGCTGCCACCAATAATATTACTTATAGGGTTGGCAGGAGATGTGGGCTGACCATTGGTTGGGTCTAGGCCGCTTAACTGCTTAAAATATTCGTACACATTTTTATCTAGACACTGCATTTCTAACGTCACAGTGTCTTTTGGTTGTATATAGGCACTATCG
>JAYVNQ010000174.1:0-13041 GCA_043758365.1 Chitinophagales bacterium | reverse complement strand
TTTTCCAAAAAAGATGATATGCACTATGGAATTATTAAAACCTATATACAACATAGAAACGCTGCCTAAAAAACAGCATACATTTTGAATCACTACCATCAATTTCTTTCTTTATTTAATATTACTACCGTTATGAAATAAACACAATGAATCAACACTCCGGCTTAACTCTGTTTAGTTCTTTCTCTAAAAATGGCTATTATTTGCGAGTTGTTAACCACCATTAAATTCTACATTTGTTACTTAAGTGAATGAGGTTTAATAGTTAATAATCAATTATTTGCTATTAAGCCCAATGATAAAAGACCTAATGACAAATACCATACTATGCGATTTACTGCCGCACAAATAGCCATGATTATTAATGGCAAATTAGAAGGGGATGCCACTATTTCAGTTGGGTCTTTCGGAAAAATTGAAGAAGCAAAAAAAGGCGAACTCGCATTCTTAGCCAACCCCAAATACGAGGAACATTTATATACCACAAAAGCATCTATAGTTATTGTAAATGATACGCTTGAATTAAAGCAAAGCGTTGCGGCTACATTGTTAAGAGTGCCAGATGCTTACGCCGCTTTTGCCGCTTTATTATCAAAATACCAAGAACTGGTTTCACAACAATTAACAGGTATTCAGCAGCCATCTTACATTAACAGTACTGCCAAATTAGGCCAGTATGTATTTGTTGGGGCTTTTGCTTATATAGGCGAAAATGTAATAATTGGCAACAATGTAAAAGTGTATCCTGGGGCTTTTATTGGCGATAATGTTACTGTAAATGATAATTGTGTTTTTTACCCTGGTGTAAAAATTTATCACGATTGTATTATAGGTAAAAATGTTACAATACATGCTGGCAGTGTTATTGGTAGCGATGGTTTTGGGTTTGCACCAATGGCTGATGGCACGTTTAAAAAAATCCCCCAAATTGGTAATGTCGTGTTGGAAGATTTTGTAGAAATTGGTGCAAATGCAACTATTGATAGGGCAACAATGGGTACAACCCTTATTAAAAGTGGTGCCAAATTAGATAATTTAATACAGGTCGGTCACAATGCAGAGGTTGGACATAACACAGTTATTGCAGCACAAGCTGGTGTTAGCGGTAGTACAAAAGTTGGGAACAATGTAATGATTGGTGGACAAGCTGGTATTGTAGGGCATATTATTATTGCCGATGGAAGTAAAATTAATGCTCAAAGCGGGGTTAGTAAATCGCTAAAAACGCCCAACACAACAGTTACAGGTAGCCCTGCTTACGACTTTACAGCTACCCTGCGGAGTCAAGCATTAAGTCGTAATTTACCGACCTTAGAAAAACGTATTTTTGAGCTTGAAAAAATGGTGCAGCAACTGCTAAATGAAAATAAGTCGCTCTGATTCTATTTCCGAGCTTCAATTAATTAGGTTGTTTAATGCCTAGTTTTCATACATTCTTAACGCAAGTTCTATTTAAGATTAAGACATGGTGATAATAGATTAGCTTTGCCGCGATTAATTACGGGAAATTAGTGGCTTAACAAATAAATGTGCCTTGCCCCGTTATCATTTTAACCCCAACAATAAATTACAGACGACATGGCGGTATTAAAGGAAGGCAGCAAAGCCCCTGCATTTAAAGCAGTTGATCAAAACGGGAAAACGATTGCCCTTAAAGATTTTGTAGGTAAAAAAGTAGTATTATATTTCTACCCAAAAGATGACACACCAGGTTGCACAGCACAAGCCTGTAACTTAAAAGATAATTACTCAGAACTATTAGCGAAAGGATTCGCAGTGATCGGCGTAAGCACTGATAGTGTAAAAAGCCATAAAAAATTTGAAGAAAAATACGAATTGCCTTTTCCTTTAGTATCCGATGAGGATAAGAAAATTGTGGATGCCTATAATTTATGGGGCGAGAAAAAGTTTATGAACAAAACTTATATGGGCACAACACGTACTACTTTTTTAATTGATGAAACTGGTAAGATTAAAAAAATTATTGCCAAGCCAGATACCAAAAACCATACAGAAGAAGTTTTGGCCGCTTGGGACGAAGCATAAAAGAGTTAACCACAGTGTAAAAGAGTTTTTCACAGAGGCACATGAACTTATTGTTTTGCCTTAGTGGAAAGCTCTTTTTACTTTTAGCAACCACTCAATAAGCACCGTGTTTGCAAAATAATATCAATTTAAATTTACCGAGATTTGACTAACTAAATGCACTAATATGAACAGGATACTATTATTATGGTTGCTGTGCTTTTGCTTCGGCCACACTTTTTCTCAGAAAGTAGATAAAAAACTATCAAAAGAAATCGCTATTCTTTTAGATGGCTTCAAGGGCAATGTAGGTGTGTATGTTCATGACCTAAATAGCAATAAAATTGTTGCCATTAATGCAGACAGTATTTTTCCTACAGCAAGTATGGTAAAAGTGCCCATACTTGTTGGCGTTATGGATAAAATCAATAAAGGTGAATTTAGTTATCACCAAAAACTCACGTATAAAGATAGCTTACTGTATGCTGGTTCAGATATTTTGGGATCATTTAAAAACAACGAACCAGTTGAACTAAGCAAAGTAATGTTACTCATGTTGTCTATCAGCGATAACACGGCTAGCCTGTGGTTGCAAAGTTTAGCAGGCGGTGGTTCACGGATTAACCAAATTATGGATAGTCTCGGATTTGCAATCACCAGAGTAAATAGCAGAACACTAGGCAGAGAAACTAATAGAACTGTATTCGGCTGGGGCCAAACAAGCCCAAAAGAAATGGCCACTTTGATGGAAAAGATTGTCAACCACCAAATTATCAGCGATAGCGCTAGTGAAAAAATGTTGCGTTTATTAGGTAGAAATTATTGGGACGAAGAAGCTATATCGCAAATTCCTGCTGATGTATTTATAGCTAGCAAAAACGGAGCAGTAAACGCGAGTAGAAGTGAAGTGATATTTGTAAATAGTAAACGTGCCAAATATATTTTCTGTATTTGCACTAAAAATAATACCGACGAAAGTTGGAACCCTAATAATGAAGCATGGGTTCTTACTAGAAAATTATCTGCATTGCTTTGGCAGAAATACAAGTAACCATAATAGAGATTTAGAAAGGCAATATGAAGCAGCCCATATTTACCAAATTATTGTTGCAATGGAACGAGGCAGATAATGATCGTCCCATGCCATGGAAAGGTGAAAGAAACCCTTATAAAATTTGGTTGAGTGAAATAATTTTACAGCAAACACAGGTAAAACAAGGCTGGGGCTATTACGAAAGATTTATTGCCAATTACCCAACCATTCAACAATTGGCAGCTGCAAAGGATGAAACTGTTTTTAAACTTTGGGAAGGTTTGGGTTATTACAATCGCTGTAAAAATTTATTGTTTACTGCAAGGTTTATCACAGATAACTTACAAGGAAAATTTCCCAGTAAATACGATGATATTGTGGCATTAAAAGGCATTGGTCCTTACACGGCTGCTGCAATTGCATCGTTTGCATTTAACCTTCCGTATGCTGTTGTTGATGGTAATGTGTTCAGGGTTTTATCAAGGGTTTTTGGAATAAATACTGCCATTGATAGTACTACAGGCAAGAAAGAATTTTCAGCTTTGGCCGATACGGTTTTAGATAAAAAACAACCGGGTATATACAACCAAGCCATTATGGATTTTGGGGCTACAGTTTGTAAGCCTTTTGCATCACTTTGCAATACTTGTCCGCTACAAAAAACATGTGTGGCTTACCAAAAAGGTATTGTTAATTATTTACCCATAAAAGAAAAAGTATTACAAAAAAAGAGCCGATGGTTTTACTATTTTGTAATAGAATGCGATGGTAAAATATTGGTACATAAACGTACTGCAAAAGATATTTGGGAAAACCTAAACGAGTTTTATTTAGTAGAAGCTAACGAGCAACAACATTGGGATGAAACACAGGTACAACAATGGTTTCAGCAACAATTGGGTGTAACAAAAGTGGCGTTAGTAAATGTATCAGCTATACAAAAACAACAGTTAACACACCAACTAATTAAAGGGCAATTTATTCGAGTTAAATTAACAAAAATACCTAGCATGTTGCAGCATTACAACAGGCTTCCAATAAACGAGATTAACAAACTAGCATTCCCCAAATTCATCAATCAGTATTTAGAATTGCCAACAATGCAGGGTAATTTGTTTTAGGGTTAGCGTTAGAATTACAACAATCCTTTCACCACTTCTATTACTTTATCTAAATTACTAGCATCTGTGCCACCAGCAGTTGCCAATGTTTTTTGGCCACCACCGCCACCTTTAATAATTGGGGTAATATGTTCTTTAATCATTTTTGGCGCTTCTAAGCCTTTAGCAACCAATTCATCTGTAATACCAATAGCCACAGCAGCTTTACCACTAATATTTGCAGCCAGAACAACAAGCCCATTCATCGCAATTGCCAACTCATTAGCTAATTTCTTCAAGCCATCTGCGTTACTTACTTCTAGCACCGAACCGATAAACGACACTCCATTAATTACTTCTACTTGTGCCAGTAGTTCAGATTTGTAAATAGCCAATTGTTTAGCTTCTAAACTTTCAATTTTCTTTTTTAATTCTTTGTTTTCGGCAACTGAATTTTCAATATGCTTCAATAATTCTTTTGGGTTGTTGAAGACGTCACGTATAGCAGTCACATCATCAAATATATTATTGATATATGATTCTGCGGCTTTGCCACTAACAGCTTCAATTCTACGAACACCAGCAGCCACAGCACTTTCGTGTTTTATTTTAAAGAACCCAAGTTGCCCGGTGCTGCCAACATGTGTACCACCACACAGTTCAATTGAGTAGTTTGGATCCATCATTACTACACGTACCACGTCTCCATATTTTTCGCCAAACAAAGCCATTGCACCTAAAGCCACGGCTTCATTTTTGCTCATTTCTTTTATTACAACGGCTATATTTTCTCTTATTTTTTGGTTAACGATGGCTTCAACTTTTGCAATTTCTTCATCGGTTACTTTGCTAAAATGAGAGAAGTCAAACCGCAACTGTTCATCATTTACCAAACTACCTTTTTGTGCCACATGGTTACCCAAAACTTGCCGTAAAGCTGCGTGTAACAAGTGTGTAGCCGAGTGGTTGGATGAAGTGTCAGTTCGTAAAGAGACATCTACTTTAGCAATTACGTCACAGCTTAAATCAGCAGGTAAACTTTCAGTAAAGTGTATGGTAAGATTATTCTCCTTCTTAGTGTCAATAATTTTTAATAGGTCATTATTAATTATTAATTCTCCTCTATCTCCAACCTGCCCACCACTTTCTGCGTAAAAGGGGGTTTCATTCAATACAATTTGGTAGCCTTCTTTGCCCTTGGCTTTTACTTTACGATATTTTAAAACTTGCGTTGTAGTTTCTAAACTATCATAACCCACAAAGCTAGAATCACCTTCATTTACAGTTACCCAATCTTCTGTATCTACAACTGCTGCTGCTTTTGAGCGATTTTTTTGTTGTTGCATTTCTGCATGGAAACCTGCTTCATCGACTGTAAAACCATTTTCAGATGCAATCAAACGTGTCAAATCAAATGGGAAGCCATGAGTATCATATAACAGAAAGGCTTGTTCTCCATTAATTATTTTCGGCTTATTCTCATTAGTTCCATTTTCTTCAATATTGTAAAAGTCCATGTATGCACCAAGCATCCCTAAACCACTGGCTAAAGTCTTTAAGAATGAAATTTCTTCTTCTCGAATTACTTTAGCAACAAAGTCTTCCTGTTTATTTAGTTCTGGAAATACATACTCAAACTGCTTGGAAATAATAGGAATCAGTTGAAATAACAATGGCCTTTGCTGTCCAAGATATGTGAAATAATACCTTACTGCACGCCTCAAAATTCTTCTTATTACATAACCTGCTGCATTATTGGACGGCAATTGTCCATCAGCAATTGCAAAAGCAATGGCTCGAATATGATCAGCAATAACTCTTTTCGATATTGCTTGCATGTTTTGAAAATCATTGTCCAATTTCCACTCTTCTATATTCTTTATTGAGTCACTTGTAAGTCTCTCTACTTCATTAATTGTACCCGTAAATACATCCGTATCGTAATTGCTTTGCTTGCCTTGAATAACACGTACCAAACGCTCAAAACCCATCCCTGTATCTACGTGCTTGGCTGGTAAAGGTTGTAGGGTGCCATCTTTTAAACGGCTGAACTGCATAAATACATTGTTCCAAATTTCAATCACTTGTGGGTGATCGTTATTTACCAAACTTGCACCACTAATGGCTTTGCGTTCTTCATCGCTCCTACAATCCACATGTATTTCGCTACATGGGCCACATGGCCCAACGTCTCCCATTTCCCAGAAATTATCTTTTTTATTACCCAATAAAATGCGGTCTTCGGCAATTACTTTTTTCCATTCTTGGTAGGCTTCTTCATCTTTTTCTAAACCTTCTTTTGTATCACCTTCAAAAATAGTTACATATAATCTGTCTTTATCTAGTTTGTAAACCTCGGTTAATAATTCCCAGCTCCAAGCAATAGCATCCTTCTTAAAATAATCACCAAAACTCCAGTTACCTAGCATCTCAAACATGGTGTGGTGATACGTATCTACACCCACTTCTTCCAAGTCATTATGCTTACCACTTACACGCAAACATTTTTGTGTATCGGCCACACGAGGAAACTCAGGCTCACGATTGCCTAAGAAAAAATCCTTAAACTGATTCATGCCTGCATTGGTAAACAATAGGGTAGGATCGTTTTTAATAACAATGGGTGCAGATGGTACAATTTGATGGCCTTTAGACTTGAAAAAATCTAAAAATTGTTGTCGTATATCGCTAGATGATGGAAAGCTTTTCGGTGTATCTTCTGTTGTTATTTGCTCGGCCGTTGACATGATTTGGAGAAATATTTTTTTACGATGATTGACTGTTGATAAAAATTATCTTTGATTGCTTTTAAGGGCAGTAAAGGTAAGGGTTTGGGTGTATTGGTAATTGGTGATAGGTGATAGCAAAGTGCTAGTTTCTAATGACCCATTTGCCATAAACTATTACCTAAAATTTGCAAACCATGACTAAAATAAAATATTTTTATAACACGCACACGCTCCGTTACGAAAAATTGGAAGTGCCGTTGCGGGTCCAATTACTTAGGGTATTTGGCTTTTTGGCAACGGCATTGGTTACAGCTTTTATAATTGTAAGTATTGCCTATAAATACTTTCCATCTGCCAACGAAAAACGGTTGATGGAACAAAATGCCAACCTGAAAGACGATTACACAGTTTTGCATGACAAGGTGAAAAAATTGGAACTACAAATGGTCGAACTAGAGAATAGGGACAATAATGTGTACCGATCCATTTTTGAAGCCGCACCCATACCAGATAGTGCACGAATAACCGAAATGGAAAAAACTAAAGAAGTTATTTTAATTGAAAAATTAAATGAAAACGACTTGGTTAAAAGCATGAGCAACCAGTTAAATGATCTGTCTTTACGAACCGCTTTTATGGATAAAAGTTACGTTGAGATTGGCAATATGGTTAAGAACAAAGAGAAATTATTATTAGCCATACCTGCCATACAGCCGGTTAGTAATAAAGATTTAACCCGTATTGCCAGTGGGTTTGGCTACCGTATAGATCCCGTTTATAAAGTAACAAAAATGCATGCGGGGCTCGATTTTACTGCACCACAAGGCACACCAATTTACGCTACAGCCGATGGTACTGTTAAGGAAGCTGGATTTAACAGTGGTGGCTTTGGTAATCAAGTGGTTATAAATCATGGCTACGGCTACGAAACAGTTTATGGCCACATGGTACGTGTAAAAGCCAGGGCTGGGCAAAATGTAAAACGTGGCGAAACAATTGGCTACGTTGGCAATACTGGTAAAAGTACAGGCCCACATTGCCACTATGAAGTACATAAAAATGGTAAGCCCATTGACCCTGTTTATTATTTTTATAATGATATTAGCCCCGCACAATTTGACCGCTTGTTAAAAATTGCAAGTAGTGGTAATCAGAGTTTTGATTAAGGTTTCTTGAAAATAATATGAGCTGTGTGAGTCATATTGAAGTTTATTTAATTTTTTTGCCAATGAGGGGATTGAGAAAATGCATTTAATAATTTCTATATGCCATTTCTACTTCACATCATCTGCTGACTTCAAAACTTTTATACACACTTTTATTGTATCGCTTATTTTTGTTTAATTACTAGATAGAAGTACAAGAGTGCGACGCAACGATGCTCAATTGAAAAAACAACTGCTGGTTACCAAAAACAAACGCAATGGATATAAATTTTAACCCAGATAAACAGCATACCCTCACTACACCAATTAATATTAGTGGTACCGGTTTGCACACTGGTATTTTGGTAGATATGGTTTTAAAACCTGCTAACCCAGGCTTTGGTATTCAGTTTCAACGGGTTGATTTGCCAATGCAACCAATTATAAAAGCCGATTGTGATTTGGTGACTGATACAAGCCGTGGTACAACGCTGCAAGTTGGAGAAGCAAAGGTTAGCACTGTTGAACACGTGTTGGCAGCATTGGTTGGTATGGGTGTAGATAATGTATTGATTGAACTGAATGGCCCTGAAATACCAATTATGGATGGCAGTTCTCAGCCTTTCATTGAACTAATTGCGCAGGGTGGTGTTGCTGAACAAGAAGCCGCAAAAGCTTGGTACAGTTTAGATGAAAATATTTACCATTACGATGAAGGTAAACGTGTGGAAATGGTGGCTTTGCCTTCGGTAGATTATCAAATAACTACGCTAATAGATTTTAATAGCCCAGTTTTAGGTACGCAACATGCTGGTCTTAAAACCATGCGAGATTTTACTAACGAAATTGCCCCTTGCCGTACCTTTTGTTTTTTACACGAATTGGAAGCGTTGTTAGATAATGATTTAATAAAAGGTGGAGATATTAACAACGCCATTGTTGTTGTTGATAAGCAAATTTCTGACGAAGAAATGGCACGTTTGGCAAAGGTTTTTAAACGTGATAAAATTGAAGTAAAAACCGAAGGCTACCTAAATAACTTGGAACTGCGTTTCCCTAACGAACCAGCAAGGCATAAGCTGCTAGATGTTGTTGGCGATTTGGCGCTAATCGGCTATCCAATTAAAGCACGCATTATTGCTAACCGACCTGGACATAGCACCAACGTTGAGTTTGCTAAAAAAATAAAACAATATATCCGTAAAAATAAGCACGTTAAAGATGTGCCCGTTTACAACCCAACACTGCCACCAGTTTTTAATTTAGAAAAAATAGAAAAAACCTTACCACACAGATACCCTTTTCTATTGGTTGATAAGATTACAGAGCTAACCGATAAACATATTATTGGCATTAAAAACGTTACATTTAACGAGTGGTTTTTTCAAGGGCATTTTCCAAATAATCCAGTTATGCCAGGCGTTTTGCAAATAGAAGCTTTAGCACAAACTGGTGGCATTTTGTGTATTAACTCAATGCCAGAAGGCGATTATGATACCTATTTCTTGAAAATAGATAATTGTAAGTTCAAACAAAAAGTTGTACCCGGCGATACAATGATTTTGAAAATGGAATTGGTTGCCCCAATACGTAGAGGTATTTGCGAAATGCACGGAACAGTATATGTAAATGGAAAAGTAGCTACGGAGGCACTTTTAGTAGCCCAAGTAGTTAAAAGAAACTGAAATTTAGTTTACGGCAAAAAGCCATGCAGCTAATAAAATATTATTGGCATCTTTTTTACTACTAACTCAGCCATCATGGAAATAGTAGTAGCCACACAAAAACCAAAACCAAGGCGGATGACACATCCCTACACATACATCGATCCCAATGCAAGAGTAGCTTCTAACGTAAAAATCGATCCATTTACCGTCATTCATGGTGATGTTACCATTGGCGAAGGCACTTGGATTGGCAGCAACGTAACTATAATGGAAGGCACACGCATTGGTAAAAATTGCCGTATTTTTCCAGGTGCAGTTTTAGGTGCTATTCCACAAGATTTAAAATTTAGTGGGGAAAAAACCACTGTAGACGTTGGCGATAATACCACCATACGTGAGTTTGTAACTATTAACCGTGGCACAGAAGATAGAGGTAAAACCAAGGTTGGCAACAACTGTTTAATTATGGCTTACAGTCATATTGCCCACGATTGTATGATAGGCAACAATTGTATTTTAAGCAATAGTGTTCAAGTAGCAGGTCATGTTGTTATTGGCGATTGGACGGTGATTGGGGGGGTTAGTGCGGTGCATCAATTTGTACATATTGGGCAACATGTATTTGTGGCTGGTGGTAGTTTGGTTAGTAAAGATGTACCCCCTTACATTAAAGCAGTTCGCAATCCATTAAGTTATGGCGGCGTAAATAGTGTTGGCTTAAAGCGGCGTGGTTTCGGTCTCACGCAAATAAACCATATTTTAGATATTTATCGCATCATTTATAACAAGGGTCTAAACACATCTCAAGCAATTGATTTTATTGAAGAAGAATTAACTGCTAGTGATGAGCGTGATGAAATCGTCACTTTTATCCGCGAAAGTGGCCGTGGCATTATCCGTCGTTTCGGCAAAGGCGGTGGCGACGAAGAATAAGGAATTTTTGTAACCAGTTCTTGTTTTCCAATTATACATCGTTGCGTCGCACTCTTGTACGTTTTGATACCTTATTCAGCTTTTATCGAAGCGTAGGTTAGAATCCTAAAAATCATTTTTATTCAAGGTTCAGACATACTTTCGTTTTATGTCCATTCAAGTAAACAATCTCACTAAAACATACGGTACACAAAAAGCTGTTAATAATATCTCCTTTACCATTAACAAAGGCGAAATAGTTGGTTTTCTTGGGCCAAATGGTGCTGGCAAAAGCACAACTATGAAAATGATTACTGGTTATTTGCAAGCTAACAGTGGCACCGTTTCTGTTTGTGGTTTGGATGTGCCTAACAACCCAATAGCCATCAAAAAAAAGATAGGCTATTTACCCGAAGCCAACCCTTTATATTACGATATGTATGTTAGGGAATATTTAAGCTTTATAGCAGGTGTTCATCAAATACAAAACGCTAAATCTGAAATTGAAAAGATAATTAAACTAACTGGTTTAACCATTGAAAGCAAGAAAAAAATTGGGCAATTATCTAAAGGGTACAAACAACGTGTAGGGCTTGCTGCTGCTCTCATTCACAGCCCTGAAGTATTGATTTTAGATGAACCTACAAGTGGTTTAGACCCTAATCAAATTATTGAAATACGTAACGTTATTAAAGAGCAGGGCAAAGACAAGACTGTACTTTTTTCATCGCATATTTTGCAAGAAGTTGAAGCCATTTGCGACCGTGTAATCATTATTAATAAAGGTGAAATTGTAGCAGATGATGTTTTAAGTAATTTGACAGCCAATAGAAAAACAAGCAATAATATTTTAGTAGAATTACAAGAAACAGTAGAAGCTAGTATTTTTTTAGATTTATATCCTAAAAATTTATCTCCAACTAAATGGATTTTTACTACTATTAATGCAGATTCTACCAGAAAACAATTGATGGAAATAGTGCAAAATAATCAGCTAAACATTGTCTCGTTAAGTAATGAAAGCAATATCAATTTAGAAGATGTTTTTAGGGATTTAACAGCAAAAAAATAAAACTTACATTTACTGCAAATTTTTAGTTATGGGTGCAAGAAAAATATATCAAGAACAAATTTTAAAATTCCTAGAAACTTCAAAAGAAGAGGAACTAGCAAAAGTTGTTTCTATGATTGAAACTTTAGAATTACAAAAGCGTTTAAGTTTTGAAGAAGCAATTGAAAAAGTGCATGGTATGTTTGCGCATGTAAATACTTCTTCAGAGGCATTTGCTTTAAGAAAACAAGAGGAAAAATTATTAGAGCTTTAGTAATATGAAAAAATATGTACTAGATGCTTGTGGATTGATTGCATTTTTGAGAAAAGAAGAAGGATCCGAAGTTGTTAGAGGAATTTTAGGCGAAGCTAGTAGGGGCAACGTCATTATCTACTTACACGCAGCTACTTTAGTTGAAATTTATTACGATTTCATCAAGGGTTCAAATGTTGTAACCGCAAACAATACATTAACTGCAATTAGCGAATTACCAATTATAAATATTGTTACAATAGAGTTGGATCTCATCAAACAAATGGGTTATTTTAAAACAAATTATAAAACATCTTTTGCAGACTTATTTGTTTTAGCAACAGCTAAATTGCACAATGCAACAATCATCACATCTGACCATCATGAGTTTGACTTAATTGCCACAAATGGCGATATAAAATTTCATTGGATAAGATGAAAAAAGTATCTAACGGTACAAGTGTGCGACGCAACGATGCTTAATTGAAAAACAAATGCTCACAACCAAATAAAAATATTCAAAAAACAAACAAGCAACAAAATTATGAGTTACATTATTGAAGTTCATGCACGTCAAATATTAGATAGCCGAGGCAACCCAACGGTTGAAGTAGATGTTACTACCGACGATGGTGCATTGGGCCGTGCTGCAGTGCCAAGTGGTGCTAGCACTGGTATTCACGAAGCGGTAGAATTACGTGATAACGATAAAAGTGTGTATGTTGGCAAGGGCGTATTGCAAGCTGTAAAAAATGTAAATGACGTAATTGCAGAAGCCCTAACAGGTTTTGATGTAACTCAACAAGCGGCTATTGATGCTGCTATGATAGAACTTGATGGCACTGCAAATAAGGGTAAATTAGGGGCTAATGCAATGTTGGCTGTAAGTATGGCCGTTGCAAAAGCAGCTGCTGAAGAAGCGGGCACACCTTTGTATCGCTACATTGGTGGTACCAATGCTAGAACATTGCCTATACCAATGATGAATATTTTGAATGGTGGTGCTCATGCGGATAACAAAATTGATTTTCAAGAATTTATGGTAATGCCAATTGGTGCAAAATCTTTTAGCGAAGGTTTGCGTTGGGGCGTTGAAATTTTTCACACCCTAAAAGGCGTATTAAAA
>JAYVNQ010000173.1:0-34376 GCA_043758365.1 Chitinophagales bacterium | reverse complement strand
GATTAAAAGCGAATGCCTTGTATCGCGATGGTTCTAAATTGAGTCAACCATTAAGCAATAAATCTGATAAGAAAAAGAAAGCAGGAGAGGAAACCGCAACCGAAAATGAAGCGGTTGTTAGTGAGACTGAATCAAATATTGTTGACTTGAGTAAATTAACAGTAGAAGAGTTATTGGAAGAAGTGCAGAAACGGATGCACGCATCGCCTGATACCAAATTCAAGCGTGCTTTGTCAGGTATTATCGAGAAAAAATCATTACCTGCCAAGCGTAGAGGATATACACAAAAGGCAAAAATTGGCGGACAAGTAATTTTCTTACGTACCGGAGAATACCCGGATGGAACTTTGGGAGAGATTTTCATTGATCTTGCCAAAGAAGGTTCTACTTTAAGAAGCTTTATGAACTGTTTCTCCATCGCTATTTCAGTAGGCTTACAATACGGCGTTCCACTGGAAGAATTTGTTGAGAAGTTTGTATTCACCAAATTTGAACCTTCCGGTATGGTAGATCATCCAAATATTAAAACCACTACTTCTTTAGTTGACTTTGTGTTTAGAGCTTTGGCTTTTGATTACTTAGATAGAACAGATTTAGTACATGTTTTAAACAAGCCAGAGGTTGAAAATACTGGTGAGGGTGATGATGTAACTTTTATTGACCAGCCCGAATTAAGTAGCGTTAGGGTTGCAGCTTCAGGAGCTAATTTGATGCCTACTTTACAGCCCCAAAAGCTGCAACGTAGCACCACAGTTTCAAAAACAGATTATGGTACGGCTGCTGTAAATGCAGCTGCTAAAAGCATGCAAAGTGATGCACCAAGTTGCAACACTTGTGGCCATATAACAGTGCGTAGTGGTACATGCTACAAATGCCTCAATTGCGGCAATAGTATGGGTTGTAGCTAAATGTTACAGTAATAATTAATTAATGAACTTTACCCCAAATATTTGGGGGCTTTTTTTGTTTTGGGTAAATAAAAACCCAGAATAAAAATTCTGGGTCTGATTGTTTTACCCCCTGTTGGAAAACAAGCCATGACTGAACCTAGTTCAATAGCGTATAATTAATGTTTTATGGGTTAAATTAGGTTTTCAAAATTTTATTGCTTTTTATACTCTAATTTCTACTGGATTTTAAGACGGTGTTTTATAATTGTAAAATCCACACAAATATTTATTCAAGGACACTGTAAAAATAACTTGCAAAAAACAAAAGTCAACTGCGTTTAAACGCAGTTTTATGAGTTATTTTAGCAAAAAATATCTATCATACCAAAACGGAATTTAATATAAATGAAAAACGCTGAGCAAAAAGTTGGGGAGTATTCCAAAAAATTTATAACCGATACCCCAGCAGATTTAACAACCGATGAGGCTAAATTTTTTAAGCAAACTATTCCAAAATTTCCTTCGGAAGGAATTTATATCTACTCGTTTAAGGAAGGGAAAATGATTTATGCAGATGGCTGGGAAGAAGTGCTTGGGTATAAAGACGATGAAATAACCATGCTTAAAATTGTGATGATGACTGTCCCAGATTTTGTTCCATTTGTGCATGAATTAAACTATAAAGCATTAATGTTTATACATAAAAAAACAGAAAATTTAGATAAGTACAGCTTTTTAATTGAACAAAAAAAAGTTCATAAAAATGGCACGGAAGTACCGATTGTTGCTAGGGTAGGTGTGCATGAATTTGCCGATGGAAAAATAGTATCTATTATCGGGCGCTTTCAAGTAAATACAAGATTGAATTTTGGTAAAGTGATGCGATATGCTGCGTTTGGACCAGAGAAAAATGAATTTGAAGAAGAATTAAACAAGACATTATTTTACAAAAATGCCACCTCTAACAAAGAGAAAGATGCCTTAGCATTAATAGCAAAAGGCTATTCGTTAAAGGAGGTAGCGTTGGCAAATAATGTAACATTATCAGCTATTGAAAAGCGTATTTTTCCTTTGTATAAAAGAGTTGATGTAAAGAGTATGCCACACTTGGTAAGCTTTGCATACGATAATCATATTTTACCTTAACCGTAATTATTAATCAGATAAATTAACGCTTGTATTATTTGATGGCTCAATACCAAGTTGTTGTAAAAATTGGTGCCATTTTTCAGCTTTTGTATCGGTTGGTTCATTGTTGCCTAAAACCCAAATAACACTGTTTTTTGTAAGTGCTTTTTTGTTTGCTTCGGATAGAGAACGGTTGTTTAAAAATGAATAAAACTCCTCACAGTTTATTACACTTCCGGCAACCGGCAGCCCCGGATTTATATCATCAATTATTATTAATGATGCTTGCCTCCAACTCCAAAGATTAAGCGATTTGCTGGTTTGTAAATCTTCATTTTCCTCAAAAAATAAACTGAATAATTTAATGGCTGTAACATAGCTACAAGTTTTATGTTTAATAGACATTTCATTTGCCAAAGCCACGCCGAGACTGGTTTCCCCCGTTTTGTTCGCACCAAATAATAGTAAGTGATTGCCAATGTTTGTGTTATGTAAAAATGCAGTTATTAAACTTTTCTTCTCGTCATCAATATCACAATTCCATTGGCTTAGCCTAAATTGAAATGGATAATTAGCAGCTTGTTGATACATTTTTGTTGTGTACCAATTATAGCTTGGGTATAGCACTAATACTACTAAACCTGTTAGAATATATTGCATCACAGCATTGTGTTCGCAAATAATACTTACTGCAAATGCACCAATCCAAAAGAAACAAATATCTGTGGCAGTATCGTAGGCAATATTCTTCCAATCTGGCCGAAAAGTATAACCACCACTTGCATTTTTATTGGCATACTCAGAAGTTTTTTTAAGTAATGGCCCAAGAAAATTATAAAGCTCAAATAGTAACCATGCACCAGCAACGCCAACACAAGCCCATACTGCAGGATGGCTTACTACCACTCGTTTTTTTAAAATAACATACACAATAAATGTTGGCATAAACCCCAGTGAAAAATGCCCAAATTGATTAGCCAACCAGGAGTATGTTAGTGTTACCCCACGATAAGAATCTTTGCCAATTAAATCGTATTTAAGTTGGTTTAAAATTTGCTTTGTGGAAAGATATTTCATAACGTAGTTGTCGGTAAGTAAAGATGTATTTTTTTTGAAAATGTATCCTAATTAGTTGTAGTACATACACTACTTTTATATTCTTAAACATCCAAATGCAGCTAAGTTTTTCGTACGATAAAAAAAAGACACTTCAAGCATTACGCTACCACTTTATTGCTAGGCCTGAAATTAAGTGGATGATGATTGTTGTAAACGTATTTGCCATTGTTGCGGCAGCATTATTTTACTTCCATAAAATACGGCCAGAACCTTTTTTATTAGGTACTATAATTTGGTTAATAATGATGCTTGGCGTTTGGTACATTCTGCCTTATGGTATTTACAATAAATCAAGCACTTTTAAAGAAACGTTTACCATTTTTTTTTCGGAAAGAGAGGTTAAATTAAGTAGCGATAGAGGCTTTGTAGATTGGCCTTGGCCTACGTTTGTTATGTTTTTTGAAAGCCCACATTTTTTTCATTTATACTTCGATGCGAAGTCTTTTTTTCTTGTACCAAAAGAAGGAATGACTGATGATTTTAGGCACGAATTAAGGGCTTTGTTGCTTCAGAAAATTGGTAAATAATTGCTTGAATTCCTTAATTATTCATATATCATATTAACTTTTCTAAACTATAAAAATGCAAAAAATAACAGTACTATTTAGCATCATTTTACTAAGTCAAACCATTACTGCACAAGTAAAAAATACAGATGCATTAAAAGATGAGGCTATTAATGATATTGAACTTAAATACAATGATTATAAAAAAAGTGCCCTACAAATTTGGACATATGCAGAGGTAGGATATAAGGAAGTTAAGAGTTCTGCACTGCACCAAAAAACATTAACAGATAATGGCTTTACAGTACAAGCCGGTGTTGCTGAAATTCCTACAGCTTTTGTGGCTACTTATGGTAGTGGTAAGCCAGTAATTGGTATTTTGGCAGAGTTTGATGCTTTGCCAGGTTTAGCACAAACAACATCCCCAGAAAAAACAGCTATTAAAAGGCAAGATGCTGGTCATGGTTGTGGCCATCATTTATTTGGTACAGCTAGTGTGGCTGCTGCTATTGAACTTAAAAAATTAATGAGTGAAGGTAAAATAAAAGGCACTATTAAACTATATGGTTGCCCTGCAGAAGAGGGCGGTAGTGGTAAAGTATATATGGTGCGTGCAGGGTTGTTTAGTGATGTAGATGTGGTTATTCATTGGCATCCTGATAATGAAAATGCTGTAACTATGACAAGTGCTTTAGCCAATTCATCTGCAAAGTTTCGCTTTAGAGGTTTATCGGCTCATGCTGCTTCTGCTCCCGAAAGAGGTCGTAGTGCATTGGATGGCGTAGAAAGCATGGATTACATGGTAAATATGATGCGTGAGCATATACCCCAAGAAACCCGTATTCATTACGTAATTACTAATGGCGGCAAAGCACCTAATGTTGTACCAGATTTTGCAGAAGTATATTATTATGTACGTCATCCTAAAAGACAAGATGTAAAGGAAATTTTTGAACGCGTTACAAATGCTGCAAGAGGCGCCGCACTAGGTACTGGAACTACCATGGATTATGAGGTAATTGGCGGCACGCACGATTTATTGCTTAACAAAACTTTAGGCACAGCCATGCAAAAAAATCTAGAAAAAGTAGGCGGTGTTTCTTACACACCCGATGAAATTGAATTCGCAAAAAAAATACAATCATCTTTCACTTTTGCTGCACCTGCTATAGAAAATGCAGGTAAAATAATTCCATTAAAATTAGTGCCAGATGCAGGTGGTGGCAGCACAGATGTAGGCGATGTAAGTTATGTTGTGCCAACAGTTGGCTTAACAACTGCAACTTGGGTACCTGGTGTTCCTGCACATAGTTGGCAGGCGGTGGCTTGTGGTGGTACAGATATTGGCATTAAAGGTTTAATGGTTGCTGCCAAAACAATGGCTTTAACTGCTATTGATTTGTACACCAACAAAGCAATTATTGATAAGGCCACGCAAGAATTTAAACAACAAGTAGGCAGCTACCAGTATAAGCCATTATTAGGGAATAGAAAACCAGCGCTTAATTACCGTGACTAGAAGCGTTTTTGTCATTAATTAGTCATTTTAATGGCTATTACGTATTTGTATCTATCTCAGAAACCTTCCTTGCTTGGCTAATTCCGAGAAGCTACATATATTTGCATATACAAACATCAAACAATGCCTCAAGTTCACGATATATTAAAAATGGCACATAAAGCCGGGATTGAGCCAAGTATGGAATTGTTGTTTCATAAAGAGCAGCATATTCCAGGTTCTATAAGTTATAACATTAACCGCTATTATGCCCAACATCCTTGGGTTGCAGACGATTCTGGAATGATGGTGTACCACTACGACGCTGCTAAACCAGAGGACAATTTTTTAGAAATGCGTTATTGTATTACTGGCAATAAATATTGCTATGAAAAAAGTTGTTCGTTCTGTAAAGACAAACCCACAAATTGTAAAGGCGAGCAGTTAACAGTTGATGTTTTTACCTTCCATTTTTCATCGTCTTTTTTGTATCAATTTACACACAATGTAAAGTTGAGTAACCGTAAAGATGAAGTGTTGGCTTTCAAACATCCACATGCTTTTACGAAAGTGTTTCCGTTGTGTAGTAAAAAGCGGAATACATTAGATGCTTTGCTAAACCATAGTTATAGTGGCGCTTTAGAAAATATTTTTATAAATGCCAAAGTACATGAGATTTTATTGTACAGTTTAGATTGTTTGGTAGATGAAAAAGAAGAAGGGTTTAGCTGTAAATTTTTAGAAGATGAACGTAGCCGAGAAGGTATTTATAAAGCCCGAGAAATTTTGTTACAACATATTGGGGACCCAATTACCATCAAAGAATTAAGCCGTAAAGTAGCCATGAATGAATGCTACGTAAAGAAAGGATTTAAGGAAATATTTGGAACAACTATTTTCGATTTTTACCAACAACAACGTATGGAACACGCAAAATATTTATTGTACGAAAAAGGATTGAGTGTAACCGATGTATCAGCATTATTAGGCTATTCATCTATATCACATTTTTCAGCAGCATTTAAAAAGCACACAGGTTTAAAGCCTTGCGACCTTTTAAAATAAACATATGAAAAGCCACTCATTAAAAGTGGCTTTCTTTTTATTCCATATTTAAAACTTTCTCTGCAATTTTATGGCATGAGAAAGTTTTTTATTTATTGCCTTTTACTTACGCTAGTCGCTTGTAAGTCCACAATATCAGTAGATACCATCGTTCACAATGCAGTTATTTACACGGTTGATAGTGCCTTTTCTACAGCTGAAGCAATGGTAGTAAAAGATGGAAAAATAATTGCCGTTGGCAAGAACGATGACTTGCTAAAAGCCTATTCTGCCAAAGAATCAATTGATGCACAAGGTAAAGCTGTTTACCCTGGTTTTATTGATTCGCATGCACATTTTTTAGGGTATGGGCAAAGTTTGTTTCAAGTAAGTTTATTTGGTTGTACTAGTTGGGACGAAGTAGTTGAAAGAGTAAAAGATTTTGCTGCTAAACATCCTGATGAACCATGGATAAAAGGTAGAGGTTGGGATCAAAACAAATGGGCTGATAAAGCTTTTCCAAATAATGAAAAATTGAACACATTATTCCCCGATAAACCAGTTTTTTTGACAAGGGTTGATGGTCATGCAGTCATTGTAAATCAAAAAGCTTTGGATATGGCTGGCGTAAAAGTTGGTGCAACTTTAACTGGTGGCGAAGTAGCAGTTAAGTATGGCAAGTTAACCGGTATCTTATTAGATAATGCTAAAGGTTTGGTAAGTGCTAAAATGCCCGTTGCCACAAAAGCAGATTATGAAAAATGGTTGTTGGCAGCGCAACAAAACTGCTTTGCACAAGGCCTAACAACGGTTACAGATTGTGGGTTAATGTATAATGATGTTGACATGATTGATGGCTTACAAAAAGAAGGCAAACTGGATATGCGTTTGTTTGTGATGCTAAGTGATGCAACTGAAAATTATAATCATTATTTATCCCAAGGACCTTATAAAACCGATAAGCTTTTTGTAAATGCATTTAAAGTTTATGCCGATGGGGCTTTGGGTAGTCGTGGTGCTTGTTTGTTGCAGCCGTATGCTGATAAACCCAACTGGACAGGCTTCTTATTAAGTCCAAAGGCACACTACGACAGTATTGCAGCCTTATTGGTTAATACGAAATTTCAAATGTGTACACATGCCATTGGCGATAGTGCCAACCGTGAAATATTAACTATTTATAACAAATATTTAAAAGGGAAGAACGATAAAAGATGGCGAATTGAACATGCCCAAGTAATAAATAATGCCGACTTTAATTTGTTTGGTAATAGTAATATAATTCCCTCGGTACAATCTACCCATGCCACTAGCGATATGTATTGGGCTAGTGAACGTTTGGGAAACGAACGTGTAAAAGGTGCTTATGCTTTTAAGCAATTGTTGCAACAAAATGGTTGGATGCCTTTGGGTACAGATTTTCCGGTAGAAGATATTAGTCCGTTTAAAACATTTTTAGCATCGGTTTTTAGACAAGATGCCAAGCAGTTTCCTGCTGGTGGTTTTCAAATAGAAAATAGATTGACCAAAGAAGAAACCTTACGTGGTATGACTATCTGGGCAGCCAAAGCAAGCTTTTTAGAAAGTGAAGTTGGCAGTTTGGAAGTAGGTAAAAAAGCCGATTTTATAATAATTGATGCGGATATTATGAAAGCAAGTGCTATTGATATATTACACATAAAACCTGTGTTTACTTATATTGGTGGTAAGCGTGTATTTGGCAAATAGGGTGTACGAGTTGAGGTAGATTTTGCAGCCCCAGTGTGCGACGCATATATGGCTGAAAAACAACAAAAGCGGATAAAGAAAAAAATCTTAACAATAATGTAATTTTTAAAGTTGGAGTGTATTGAATAGATAATTATTTTCGTTGCCCGATTATTAAATCGGATAAACAATATTTGTTAACGCCACTAAATTTCTATTTAACATGGCAGTAAAAATGAGATTACAAAGACACGGTAGCAAAAAACGCCCATTTTACTTTATAGTAATTGCCGATGGTCGTGCACCGAGAGATGGAAAATTCATCCAAAAAATTGGTACTTACAACCCATTAACAGTACCTGCTACAATTCAATTAGATCGTCAAAAAGCATTGGAATGGTTGCACAAAGGTGCTCAGCCAACCGATACTGTTCGTCGTATCATGTCTTTTAAAGGCGTATTGTTTTTGAAGCATTTATTGCGTGGTGTAAAATTGGGCTTATTTGATGATGCGACCGCTATGGTTAAGTTCCAAGCATGGCACGATGAGCACGAAGCAAACAGTTTGCGTCGCAGCGATGCACACAAAAAGGGTCAAAAAGATCGTCGTAATCAACCAGTTGTACGTAAAGTAGAAGCAGCAGTAGTGGCAACACCAGTTGGAAGTGAAAATGAGACTGTAGCAGAAGCGGCACCAACAACAGAAGTTGGAGAAGCATAATTCTTTTCAGCATCTTTTAAAAGAAAAATCCCAAGCAATTTGTTTGGGATTTTTTTATGCAATTAGCGTCATCTTTGTTTGCTATTTAATGGTTTAAAATATGTCACACCAACATACTAATCAATTAATTAACGAGACCAGCTCGTACTTATTACAGCACGCCCACAACCCTGTAAATTGGTATCCTTGGGGTGATGAAGCATTACAAAAAGCCAAGGCAGAAAATAAGCCTATTTTGGTAAGTATTGGCTACGCCGCTTGCCATTGGTGTCATGTGATGGAACGTGAAAGTTTTGAAGATGAAGGCACTGCACAAATTATGAATGCCCATTTCATTAATATAAAAATTGACAGGGAAGAACGACCAGATTTAGACCATATTTATATGGATGCTGTTCAGGCCATGACAGGTAGTGGCGGCTGGCCGTTGAACGTTTTTTTAACGCCAGATTGTAAGCCTTTTTATGGTGGTACTTATTTTCCTCCAGTTAAAGCTTATAACCGTATGAGTTGGAAGGAAACATTGTATGCTATCAACCAATCGTACCAAGAAAAAAAGAATGAAATTGAGGCACAAGCAGAGAACTTGATGGATCATTTAATCAACTCAAATTCTTTTGGTATAAGTAAACTAAACGATGCTGAAAAGCCATCTATTTTTACAGAAGAAAATTTGAAATTAATTGCTGAAAATATTTTAAAACAAGCAGACACAGAATGGGGCGGGTTTGGTAAAGCTCCTAAATTTCCACAAACTTTTTCTATACAATTTTTACTAAGATATTATCATTTTACAAATGATGAAACTGCTTTACAGCAAGCTTTACAGAGTTTAGATAAAATGATTTATGGTGGTATTTATGATCAACTTGGCGGTGGTTTTGCAAGATATAGTACCGATAATAAATGGTTGGCGCCTCACTTTGAAAAAATGCTGTACAATAATGCATTGTTGATTGGTGTTATGGCAGAAGCCTATCAACTAACCAATAATAAATTATATGCAGAAACCATTGCAGCAACAATTGCTTTTATTGAAAGAGAAATGTTGAGTAATGAAGGTGGGTTTTATAGTGCATTAGATGCTGATAGTGAAGGTGTAGAAGGTAAATTTTATGTTTGGGCTAAAAGTGAAATTGATGG
The DNA here is from genome assembly GCA_043758365.1 of Chitinophagales bacterium. Classification (GTDB taxonomy): domain Bacteria; phylum Bacteroidota; class Bacteroidia; order Chitinophagales; family Chitinophagaceae; genus Parasediminibacterium. The sequence goes on along the minus strand of JAYVNQ010000173.1, from coordinate 24,620 downwards.
ATTATTGGGTAGTGATAGTGATATTTTTTCCGAGTATTATGATGTTACTGAAAGTGGTAATTGGGAACATACCAATATACTTTGGGTACAAGAAACCCTTACAGATTTTGCAGAGCGAAAAGCAATTGAAGTGCAGGATTTAAAAGCTATTTTACGACGTTGTAGTGATAGATTAATGGCTCATCGTAAAACACGAATCCGGCCACAATTAGATGATAAAATTTTATTAGGATGGAACGCTTTGTTAATAACTGCTTTATGTAAAGCTTATGCTGCAACTGGCGTTGGAAACTATAAAAATTTAGCAATAACTAATTACCATTTTATTGAAGAAAAGTTTGTAAATAGTGATGGTTCATATAATCATACTTACAAAAATAATCAATCAAAAATACCAGCTTTTTTAGATGATTATGCCTATATAATTCAAGCTCACATTTATTTACAAGAAATTACTGGGTTAAATAATTATCTAATAAAAGCTAAAAAAATAACTGAGTTTGTAATTAAAAATTTTAGTGAAGTTGATACTGGCTTTTTCTATTTTACCAATCAACATCAAACAGATGTTATTGTTAGGAAAAAAGAAGTGTACGATGGCGCTATACCTTCTGGCAATGCTGTGATGGCTTCAAACCTTCAATATTTATCAATCATTTTCAACAATCAAATTTGGCATCAACGTTGGTTAAACATGGTGCAATCTTTAGGTATTGCAATTGTTCGTCATCCAACTTCTTTTGGTGTTTGGGCTAGCTTGTTGCAATCTCAAACTTTGGGTATAAAAGAAATTGTTATTACAGGTTTTGAGGCTAATATTTTTTTACCTACATTATTATCAAAATATATTCCTATGAAAATTTTGCAAATTGCTGATAAAGAAGAGTCTGATTTCACATTATTACAAGGAAAAGATTTTGAAAAGGCAGTGACTTTTTATTTATGCGAAAACTATAATTGTAAGCAGCCTGTAACAGATTTTAGAACTTTTTTAGAACTAATAAAATAATTTTTTTGGTCGGATATTAAAAGATTTGGTATTTTGGTTCTTTGATGTACTAACTGCCATAGAAAACATAACTGGTAATTAATTTAAAAAACAAGTGTACTGACATACATCTACCCTATTTGTGAAATTATTGGAAACAAATTTTAAATGGTTTTTTTGAACCGTTTAAAATTATATATTTGTCATTACTTGTTAATAGTTTTTTATGATAAGAAGTCGAATTAGTCTTTTGTTGTTTAGTGCCATATCTATTGGCATTATTGCAGGTTGCAAAAAGGGCAAGTCCAAAAGTGCTGCCGACGATGGTCAATTGAGAGGTGTTGCACCAGCTGCGAAACAAAGCATGAATCCTCCTTTTGCAATGGTTTATGTTCCGCCTGGAACATTCCACATGGGGCCAAGTGATGAAGATATAAATTTCACATTCACAGCACGTAACCGTCAAGTTTCTATTCCAGGTTTTTGGATGGATGCTACTGAAATTACCAATAATAAATATCGCCAATTCGTAATTTGGGTTAGAGATTCTTTAGCTGCTAAAGAATTAGGATATTATAAGTCTGCACCAGGCGGTTCTGGTGGCGGCGATTCTGCCATTGCAATTGATTGGGTAAAAGCAAGGACAATTAAATACGATGCTTCTAATTTAGAAAAATTAGGTAACAAATTAATTTTAGCACCGGATAATAGATTATACGGTAAAGCCGATATTGATCCTGATAAATTGGTTTATAGGCTAGAATCTTTTGAATTAGCTGAAGCAGCAAAAAGAGAAAATGCTGGCATCGCTCGTAAAAATTTTATTACCAGAAAAGATCAAAAAATTTATCCTGATACATTGGTTTGGATGAGAGATTTCTCATATTCTTATAATGAGCCAATGACAAAACGTTATTTTTCTCACCCTTCTTTTGGAAATTATCCTGTAGTTGGGGTTAACTGGAAACAAGCAGTCGCTTTTTGCCATTGGAGAACCCATATTCAAAATGCCGCATTAGAGAAAAAGAAAATGGCCGTTGAGAGTGATTATCGCTTACCAAGTGAAGCGGAGTGGGAATATTCAGCAAGGGGTGGTCGCAGTAATTCTATGTTTCCTTGGGGTAATTACTATTTGAGAAATAAAAAAGGTTGTTTATTGGCAAACTTTAAACCAGGTCGTGGTAACTATGCTGAAGATGGTGGTTTTTATACGGTAAGAGCTGATGCTTATTGGCCAAACGATTATGGTTTATATAATATGGCAGGAAATGTTGCAGAATGGACTAACTCTTATTTTAACGAGGGTTCTTATAACTTTATGGCAGATATGAGTCCCGATGTGCGTTATGATGCAAAAGATTCTGATCCCCCTAGAATGAAACGTAAGGTTATACGTGGTGGTAGCTGGAAAGATGTTGGATATTTTTTACAAACAAGCACACGTGCTTATGAGTATCAAGACACTGCCAAATCTTATATCGGCTTCCGTTGCGTGATAGACTTGGCTCCCCGAATGAGAAAATAATAAACTTGGCTTTTATTAAAACAATTCAAGTTATTATCTCATCCTAAATTAGGATGGTACAGAAATTTGTATCGTCATAATTATATAGTAAAAATAAATCTTTAAAATCTAAAAAAACAGAACTATGTCAGCAGGAATTTCTCCGGGTTTAAACAAATTAGTAAACGTTATTGTGTGCGTTGGTGCATCCGTTGTAATTGTGGGTGCCTTATTTAAAATTCAACACTGGGCAGGCTCGGATATTTTGTTGCCCGTTGGTTTGTTAATTGAAGCTGGTATATTTTTGGTGTACGCCATTTTACCCCCACCAGATGCTGGTCATGTTCCAGAACCTGCAACTATTACAAGCCCAAAAGCACCTGCCATAGATTGGGATACTTTTAAAGTAGACCTTTCTAAAATGAGTACCAATTTCCAAAAATTAGGTACAACCGTTGGTCAGATTACTGATTTAGGGGATGTTGTTAAGTCTACTGGTGATTTCTCAGTAAAAACAAAAGAAGCTACAACTGCGTTATCTGGTGTTTCTACTGCTATAAATACAGCAACCGCTTCATTAACAGCGTTTAGTGGTTCTGCTGAAACGTCAAGACAATTTCATGGTCAAGTACAGGTATTAACAAAAAACTTGGCATCTATTAATACTGTTTACGAATTAGAATTACAAGAAAGCAATAATCACCTTAAAGCTTTAAACCAGTTTTATGGTAAATTGGCTCAAGCATCTTCTGCTATGCAAAGCAGTGCCGATGATGCTGTTAGAGCAAAAGAGCAAATTGCGGCTTTGGCAAATAACCTTGGTAAATTAAACCAAGTTTATGGTAATATGCTTACTGCAATGCAAGGTAGAGCTTAATTTAAAGCTGTTTACTTGGCGACCGAAAACTAATTTGTAAAAATTATTATAACTATATTAATATATGTCATTACCTAAAGAGCCGCGGCAGAAGATGATCAATATGATGTACTTGGTATTAACAGCCATGTTAGCATTAAATGTATCGTCTGAGATTTTGAATGCCTTTAAAACGGTAAATAACAGTTTATTAAATTCTAATATTGCTATTGATACAAAAAATGAAACTATTTTTAAATCATTTGCACAAGAATTAAAGCAAGCAGAAAAGCAGGAATTAGCTGCTATTTGGATGCCAAAGGCCGCAAAAGCCAAGCAATTGGCCGATGCAGTAACTACTTACTTGGACGGGCTAAAAATGGATTTAAAAAAAGCTTCTGGCCTAGAAAAAGATCCTAAAAATCCAGACGGAGAAAAATTTAAGGAAGATAATTTAGATGCTGCTACACGATTATTTGTTGAGCCTGGCAAAGCCAAAGGAGAGGAAATGAGAAGAAAATTAGAAGATTTTAAAAAAGAGATATTGGCAATTGATCCAGAGATTTCTAAAGAATTCTCTGCTACTCTGCCTCTAGATTTATCTATACCGAAATCTAGCAATAAGTCAACTGTTGGTAGTAATGATTGGGCATATTCTTATTTTCATATGACACCAACTATTGCAGCAATTACCATTTTAAGTAAGTTTCAAAATGATATTAAAAATAGTGAATCCCAAATTGTTGAGTTCTGTCATAAAAAAGTAGGTGAAGTACAAGTTCGTTATGATGCTTTCCAAGCTATTGCTAGTCAAAGTTCTGAATATTTGATGCCTGGTCAAGAATTGAGAATAACTGGTGGTGTTGGTGCTTTTAGTAATGCTGCTAAGCCAAATGTTTCAATTGATGGCCAATCGATTCCTTTAAATGTAGACGGTGTGGCAGAATATAAAACAACCGCTGGAGGACCTGGGGCTTACTCAAAAAAAGTGACTATTTCATTTAAAAAGCCTGATGGTACAATTGGTACATTAGACAAAGAAATTAAATATACAGTAGGCTCTCCAACTGGTGTAAGTGTAAGTGCCGATGCGGTAAAGGTGTTGTATATTGGTGTTTCAAACCCTATTTCAATTTCTGGAGGTACAAAGGGTGCTGAAGCCATTAATGCAAGTATCAATAATGGCTCTATTTCAAACAAAGGTGGTGGAAAGTTTATGGCTAATGTTGAAAATCCTGGAAAAGCCACTATTAGTGTAACTGTAGATGGTAAAACAACACCTTTTGAGTTTAAGGTAAAACGTATTCCAGATCCAATGCCAATGGTTGGTAATAGTGGTGGTGGTACAATTGCTGTTAATAATTTTAAAGCTAATGTTGGCTTACGTGCAGACTTGAAAGACTTTGTTTTCGAAGGAATCAAATTTGACGTTACAGAATTTCTACTTGTTTGTCAAGGTAAAGGATTTGAAAATGGTGCAGGGGTATCAGTTAATAAAGGGGCATATTTCACCCCAGAGACTAAAGCCATCATAGAAAAATGCAAAGTTGGTACCACCGTTGCCATTACAGATATTAAAGTTAATGGTCCGGAAGGTGCCAGAAAGTTGGCAGCGTCTGCCTCGTTCAATCTTTCAAATTAAAACAAATTTTATGCGTAATTTATTTGTAAAAATTATTGGCTCGTTATTAATATTAACTATGCTGTCTATTAATATTGCTACAGCTCAAAAGCCAAAAAAAACCGCCGCAAAAAAAGGTACTACAACGAACGCCAACCCATTTGGTACTGCAACACCTGCAAATAATGGTAATCCTTTTGGAACAGCTGCACCAGCAAATAGTGCCAAGCCAAAGAATGGTAAGGCGACAACAAATATTGACCCTTTTAGTGCTAATAGTACAACTGTAGATCCTTTTGGTAAATCGGCAAACGCTGTTAAAGATACCACAAAACGCCCCTCGGGTAAAAACGCCCCGTTGGTTGTTGTGCCATCAGGTACAGGAAATCCACTAACGGATTCTAATAAAGTATCGTTGCGTAACGATAACATTGTTGAGGCTAATTCAGTTAAAGACAGAACACCTCTTATCTATGATTTTATAAGAGAAGATGATGCAGTTTTTAAACAAAGAATCTGGCGGATAATTGATGCTCGTGAAAAAATTAATCTTTGCTTTAAAAACCCAATAGAAGGGGATAATGGTAGTGAATTATTTTTCGCCATGTTATACAAAGCGGTTGCTGAAAACGGTATTACTGCTTTTAAAGACGAAAGATTTACAACACCCTTTACAAAAGAGAAGTTCAAGGAAAGTTTTTCTGGTGGTACAGATACAAGCGATGTAAAAGATTTAGATGGCGAAACAATTATAAGGCGTGAAGCTAGAACAAGGGAGTTTCCTATAGATTCAGTATACCGGTTTCAGCTAAAAGAAGAAGTAGTTTTTGATAAAGAAGCTTCTAGATTAGTAACGAGAATTTTAGGCATAGCACCAATGGGGCCACAAATATTACCAAATGGAAAAGTTTTAGAAGGACCGCCAATTGTTTATTTTTGGATTTACTATCCTGATATTAGAGGGATACTTGCTAAATATGATGTTTATAATCCCAAAAATTTTGGCAACAGAATGAGTTGGGAAGACTTATTTGAAAGTAGGATGTTTGGTAGCTACATAACCAAAAGCACTATTGACAATCCGTTTAACCAAACATTGGCAAACAAACATGGTAAAAACACGCTTTTCATGCTTCTAGAAGGCGAAGCAATTAAAGAAAAGATATTTAATTATGAGCAAGATCTTTGGTCGTACTAATAAGTACTAATTAATATTTTTTAAAAAGTGCGACTATTTATAGTCGCACTTTTTATTGTTACTTCTTTGGTAAATAGTGAGCAGTTCAAGTAAAATTTGGCTTATATTTTTTAAAATAAGTAGCCTAATATTTTTTTTTCGTTAACAATACTTTATATTCGCATCGGTTTTTCATAGGATATTGGATTTTAAAACGGGGCTGGATTTTTATCCTGGCCCTTTTTTTATGCCAATTCAATTAAAACTGTAGTTTTTAGTTTTTAGTTTTTACTCCTTTAAAAATAAATTGGCTTTCTCTGTATGTAATTAACTTGTAAAGTGCATCATACTGCCCTAAGCTCATTATTTTGCTTTCAAAATTTTAGATAGATGCTGTATAGAATAGTTGCCCTAGTTGCATTTTTAAGTATGCTTATTTCTACTGCCTATTCACAATTAGATAATTATGTTTTTGAGAAACAATGGCAAGAAATTGACACATTAATACTATCTAAAAACTTACCTAAAACAGCTTTAGAAAAAGTAAATAATTTGTATAAACTAGCACAACAAAGTGCAGTGGATGATCAGATAATTAAATGCTTAATCTATAGAATAAGTTTAGAAGATGCAGTATTTGATAATAAACCCAATAACGCCATTTCTATTTTAGAAAGTGAAATTCTAACCACAAAAAGTGAAGTGGTACGAAGTATTTTGTACACATTATTAGCTAATAGATACCTGCAATATTACAATGCCAACCGTTGGAAATACTACAATAGAGGCAAAACTATTGACTATAAAAAGACAGCTATTGAAACTTGGAATGCTGATGATTTTAGTAATGCTATTGGCAGCAATTTTCTTAAAAGTATTGCTAATGAAAAGTTATTACAACAAGTTGTATTGAGTAAATATGATGCCATCATCTCAAAGGGTAATTCACGTAATTTAAGACCAACCTTATTTGATTTGTTAGCTCACGAAGCCTTAGGTTATTTTAAATCTGGTGATTATTATTTAACCAAGCCGGCATTTATTTTTGAACTAAAAGATCTAAGGGCTTTATCGCCAGTGGCTGGTTTTATTGCTACCGATTTTAAGAGTGTTGATACATCATCGCATTTATTATTGACGCTACAACTATTTCAAAAATTAATACAGTTTCATATAGATGATGCAGATAAAAATGCTTTGGTAGATGTGGATTTAGATAGAATAGAATGGGTGTATCAAAATTTAGAAAATGAAGGTAAAGACACTTATTACATTGATGCTTTAAATACGCTGACAAAAATTAGCGCAGAAAGGGCTTCTCAGGCTTATTATTCAAAGGTGCAGTACTTTGCTAACAAGGCAAATAATTATCAGCCATTTGGCGATACAACACAACGTTTTGCCAATATAACTGCGATGGCACTAATAAACGAAGCTTTAAAAAAACATCAGCAAGATGATGAAGGCACTGCGAATCTTAAAAATTTACAGAATCAAATTTTACAACCAACTGTCAATATTCAAAAAGAAAAAGTTACTACCTCTGGTAAAGCTTTTAGAGCATTGGTTACTTATAAAAATATCGATACGCTTTTTGTGAGATTGATAAAACTACCTAGGAAATCCACAGTAATAGAAAATTGGAATCGCGACAATTTTGATGAAATTCTAGCCTTAAAAAGCTATCAATCATTTTACCAAATATTACCCCAAACAAAAGATTATCAAACACATGCTGTAGAAATTAAAATGAATGCCTTACCACTTGGTGAATATGTGCTAGTAACTAGTAACGGTAAAGGTTTTATAAACACTGTAAATACGATGAGTAAGCAGATAGTTTATGTTTCTAACATTAGCTATATAAAAAATGGCACTGATTATTTTGTACTAAATAGAGAAACTGGTGAGCCTTTAAATAATGTAATAATTAATATTAAAAAGAACGATGGATTTGTTGCAAAAAAGAAAACAAATGTCAACGGCTATTTTAGTTTTAAACCAAAGGATGATTACGGTAATTATGATTTTGAATTAAATACCAAGAACGATCATCTGCATTTAGATAATGAGTATGTATATCAACCAAGAAAGAATAAGGTTGATGACTATGATAAAAACGAGAAGACTGACTATGAAGAAGATAATGCAAAAGTTTATTTTTTTACAGATAGAGCCATATATCGTCCTTGCCAAATAGTTTATTTTAAAGGCATTGCTATTACCAAAGATTTTAAAACCAAACAACCAAAAGTACTAGCTGGCAAAGATTCCTTGTTAGTGTATTTGAAAGATGTGAACAATAAAAAAATCGATTCTTTGTGCTTAAAAACCAATCCTTATGGCTCTATTTCTGGTAAGTTTATTCTACCACAAAATGTACTGACAGGCGGCTTTAGAATAGATGCAGATGATTTTGACAATAGTAGGATTGATTTTTCGGTAGAAGAATACAAACGACCAAAATTTTATGTAGAATTTGAGCCAGTAAAAGGTAATTATCGTTTAAATGATTCTGTAACCGTAACTGGTATTGCTAAAGCTTATGCTGGAAATGTAATTGATGGTGCTAAGGTTGTATTTAATATTCAGCGTAATGGAAGGTTTGTGTACGATTGGTTGTGGCGTAATGGTAGCAGGCCATACAGCCGCAATACAGAAATTACAAATGGCAAAATAACAACTGATGCAGAAGGCAAATTTAAAATGACATTCAAGGCAAATGCAGATTCAAGCATTGATAAAAACACGGAACCATTATTCGATTTTTCAGTTAATGCCGATGTAACAGATATTACTGGCGAAACAAGAACCGCTAATACCTTGGTAACGGTTGGTTATAAAAGTTTGGTACTAAATATTGCTGCGCCAAAAATTGCAGAAGCTGATAGCCTGCAGGAAATAACCATTACAACTAAAAACTTGAGTAACGAGAAAGAACCAGCTGTTGTAACCATAAAAATTTACGCTATAAAAACACCAGAGCGATTAATTCGGCAACGCTTATGGCAACGTGCAGATTTGTACGTGATGACGAAAGAAACCTACTTACAAAACTTTCCTAATGATGATTATGCGGATGAATTAAATGAAAGTAATTGGCCCGTAAATAATCTAGTAGCTGAAGGCCAAATAAATACTGCAACGAATTCTAAATTTCAAATTTCAAATTTCAAATTAACAGCAGGATATTATAAAGTAGAAGCCACAACTACAGATAAATATGGTAATGCCATTAAGGATGTAAAGTTCATGCAATTGTTTAGTAAAAATGCGGCACCATATCCTCAATACAATTTTAATTATATCATTAATAATTTTGCAGAACCCAATACTTCAGCTTCTTTTTTAACTAGTACTATGGCCGAGAAAATATTTATTATTAGGCAAACAATACGGCCTAACTATTTAGGTAAAGAAAGAAAAACGTATGCTTACTTGAGTGCTATAAAGGGGTTGCAAAATCTTACTTACAAAGCCGATGAAACAGATAGAGGCAACGTTATTATTAGTGATGCTTTTGTGATTAATAATAGGCTATATAAAAATCAATATAATGTAATTGTGCCTTTTAGTAATAAGGCAATGGATGTCACTTACACATCGTTTAGAAATAAAACCGAACCAGGTAGTAAAGAAACTTGGACGGTAAATATTGCTAGTAATAAAGGTGAAAAAGTAGCGGCTGAATTGCTAACAAGTATGTATGATGCAAGCCTAGACCAATTTAAAAAACAAGACTGGCAGCACCCAAATATTTGGGATATAACTCATGGTTATAACCAGTTTACTAGTGACAATGGGTTTAATACAAATCGCTCTGAGCAAAATTATTATAGCAAGATTGTATCGACTAAAAATATAATTGTTTATGATAAACTGCTTAAACCAAATAATCTTAATGAATACAAAATATTTAGGGAAGCTTTATCACGTAAGGTTTCTGGTTTGCAAATACCTATTGAGGGCGAACTAAACGATGTTGTAGTAGTTGGTTATGGTAGCGTAAAGAAGAAAGATATAACTGGCAGTGTTGCCGCTGTTTCAGTGAGGGGCAATCAGTTTAAAAATGTGGCTGAAGAAAATTACGATAAAGTATTTACAACAGTAGATATTACTGACCCTAATACGGGCGACAGAATTTTAAATGGTAGATTAATAAAAGGAACTAAAAGGGTAGCGTTGGCTAGTACAATTCAACCTCGTACCAACTTTAACGAAACGGCTTTCTTCTTCCCTAATATTTATGCTGATAGTACAGGCAATTACAGTTTTAGTTTCACCATGCCCGAGGCATTAACCCAATGGAAATGGCAAAGCTTTGCGCATACTAAAGACTTGGCTTTTGGCAGCAATACAGCCACTATTACCACACAAAAAACACTCATGGTGCAAACCAATGCACCAAGGTTTGTACGTGAAGGCGATAATCTAGAATTTGTAACTAAAATAGCTAATCTTAGCGATAAAGAATTAACTGGTCAAGTGCGATTAGAATTGGTAGATGCAACTACCAATGTATCGGTAGATGGTTGGTTTCAAAACGTGTTTCCAACACAATATTTTACAGTCGCCGCTGGGCAAAGCAGTGCTATAAAATTCCCTATACAAATACCTTATACTTTTAGTAAACCCCTCACTTGGCGGGTAATTGCAACGGCTGGCAATTTTAGTGATGGCGAAGAAAATACCTTGCCAGTTTTAAGCAATAGAATGTTAGTGACAGAAACTTTGCCATTGCTAATAAAAGGCGATACCACACAGCATTTTGTACTAGAAAAATTAGTAAATAATACCAGCGAAACATTAACCAATCAATCATTAACAGTTGAATATACCGCTAACCCAATTTGGGCTGCAGTGCAAGCATTGCCGTACTTAATAGAATATCCTTACGAATGTGCTGAACAAACATTTAACCGTTTCTATGCCAATGCTTTAGCTATGAATATTACAGCCAAACATCCACGTATAAAACAAGTGTTTGAGCAATGGAAAAATGATACAACTGCACTTAAAAGTAACCTTGTAAAAAACGAGGCTTTAAAGCAAATATTATTGCAAGAAACACCTTGGGTATTGCAAGCAGAAAATGAGGGACAACAGCAAAATAATCTCGCCTTGTTATTTGATGTAGTTAGTATGAGTAATGGCGCAAGTGTGGCCATAGATAAATTGCAACAAATGCAATTGCCGAGTGGTGGTTTTGCTTGGTTTAAAGGCGGTAAAGAAGATAGATATATTACCAACTATATTCTTACAGGTATAGGTAAATTAAAAAAGATAAATACCTTGCCCATGAATGTAGCAAATAAGCTAGAACCTATTATTAATAAGGCTTTGACTTACTTAGATACACAACTGCAAAGCGATTACGAATCGTTGTTAAAGAATAAAGTAGACCTAGCTAAAAATCAATTATCTAATACGCAAATTCAGTACTTATTTATGCGTAGTTTTTATAAAAACAGCAGTACTGTAAAAGTTGCTTATAACTATTATTACAACCAAGCAAAGCAATACTGGCAGCAGCAAAATACTTATAATACAGCTATGATTGGTTTGGTATTGTACCGTAATAATGAGCAGCGTTTTGTAACCACAAATCTATTGCCAGCCATAGTAGAAAATGCGGTAGAAGATACTAGTAAAGCCGCACTGTATTGGAAAGATAGAACTATTGGTTTCTGGTATCAATCACCCATAGAACACCAATGTATGATGCTACAATTTTTAAACGAACTATATCAGCAAGAACCAACTACAAGTTTGGCTAAAAGTAATACTGATGCTAAAACTTGGCTCATATTAAACAAGCAAACAAACAACTGGAAAACAACTATTGCTACTGCCGATGCTTGCTATAGTTTATTAGCAAATGCCGAAGCGTTAAATACTACTACACAATTACAAATTCAGTTAGGTGATTATACCCTTAAACCATCTACAAAGCAAGCTGGTACAGGCTATTTTAAATCAACAATACAAGGCGATAAAATAGCCCCACAAATGGGTAATGTAACTGTTACAACTGAATCAAACAATCAAGCAATCAAGCAATCAACTATCAGCTACGGAAGCCTTTATTGGCAATACTTTGAGGACTTTGATAAAATAACAGTCGCCGCTTCGCCGCTATCAATTACTAAACAATTATTTGTAGAAACTAATAGTGTTACGGGTAAAATATTAACGCCAGTAAAAGATAATGATGAGCTAAAAGTTGGCGATAAAGTAGTAATACAATTGGTATTAAAAACAGATAGAGATATGGACTATGTGCATTTAAAAGATACACGTGCTGCCACTATGGAACCAATGAATGTACTAAGCGAGTATAAATACCAAGATGGTTTAGGCTATTACGAAGCCACTAAAGATGCGAGTACCAATTTCTTTTTTAGCAATATTCGTAAAGGGACTTACGTGTTTGAGTATCCTCTGTATATCACTCACATCGGCACTTTCAGCGTTGGTATTGCCAGTTTGCAATGTATGTATGCACCAGAATTTACAAGCCATAGTGAAGGTGGAAAAATTAGGGTCATAGGTCAGTAGATTAATAGATTATTTATCAATAAATGTGAGAATATGATTGCCTAGAAGATTTAAGAGTTTATCAAATAGCGATGGAAATAGGTGAAGAAGTTTGGGTAATGCTTGATTTTTGGATATTCTTTACAAAAAATACTAGCTGCGTACACAAAAAGCGTAAGTCGTTATAATCTAAGCGGCGGAGATTGACAATTGACTTATTGACAAAAGACATTTAATGGACTACGATTTTATAATAGTTGGGCAAGGTATTTCTGGTACTTTTTTAAGCTGGTATTTAATAAATGCTGGTAAAAAAGTATTGGTAATTGATGAGCCAAAAAATTTCACTGCTTCTAAGGTGGCAAGTGGTGTTATAAACCCCGTTACTGGTAGGCGTATAGTGCGTACTTGGATGATTGAAACCCTTATGCCATTTGCGTTTGAAGCGTATACGAAATTTGGCAATGAATTAGGTGTTAGTATTATTTCACAAAAAAATATTTTAGATTTTCATTCAACGCCACAAATGCTATTGGCTTTTAAAGAACGATTGCCAATTGAAAGTGATTACCTGCGATTAACCAAAAACGAAACTGACCATCAACAGTATTTTAATGTCACTTTTGGTATTGGTGAAATCAATCCTTGCTACTTAGTTGATGCTAATATTTTAATTACTGAATGGCGTAGAAAATTACAACAACAAAATGCGCTGCTAGAGGAACATTTTAATGTCTCAGAACTTATTAAGCATTCACCACTCACCCTTCACTACAAAGGCCTTTCAGCTAATAAAATTATTTTTTGCGATGGTGCTGAAGGTGCCAATAATCCATACTTTAACTTATTGCCTTACGCTAAAAATAAGGGGCAAGCCATTATTGCTGAGATACCTGATTTGCCACGTACAAACATCTTTAAACAAGGTATTACTATTGTGCCTTGGGCAAATAATTTATGGTGGGTTGGCTCAACCTACGAGTGGGACTTTAAAGATTTACAACCATCAAATGAGTTTAGGATTAAGGTAGAGCAGCAAATGAAATTTTGGTTAAAGCTACCCTATAAAATTGTAAATCATTTTGCTGCTGAAAGGCCGGCCAACCTTGAGAGACGGCCATTTGTCGGTTTGCATCCTGTGCATCAAAACATTGGTATTTTTAATGGTATGGGTACAAAAGGTTGTTCGTTAGCTCCTTATTTTGCCTATCAATTTACAGAGTATCTTACTAGCGGAATATCATTAAATTCTTTGGCGGATGTGAAGCGTTTTACGAAAATTTTAAGCAGATAATATATCATTTATTATCTTCCGATTTTAGTGCTAAAACTAATACACCGCATGAGTAATACAACCGATGAAACTATATATAATATTCCTATCCGTTACCGAAAAATGGAGAACCTGCATATTGTTTTTTGGTTGTTTAAAGATGTGGCTTGGTGCATGGTTTGGAAGCCTTTGGGGATTGTAATGATTGTACCTACTTTAGTTATTTCGATGTTAATTGCTTGGCGTACAAAGCATATTGTTGCCGAACTTTGTCATAATCTAGCCATCACTATCTGGATTTCTGCTAACTCTTATTGGATGCTCAGTGAGTTTACAGGCATTGATACCAAACCTCTTTTTGGTAGTTATACGTTTAAGCATTTGGCCATTATCCCTTTTGTAATTGGCATTATTATTTTGGGATATTATTATTTGTATTACCAATTTTTAAATAAAAAGCAAACAGTTTCTGGTTAAGGTAAAACTGAATGGTTGATATAATTTGCTATACTTGTGTAACAATTTATGAGTATGAAATATTGGTTTATAGCAATAGTAAGTTTACTTTTTTCAATATTACAGCTCAATGCACAGCAGAGGGTAATTGCTGAATGTATGGTGACTTATATCATATCAGTTGATAGTTCTACCGATAATAGTCTTATAGAAAACTTGAAATCTGCTTCTAAAACAGTGTATATAAAAGGTAATAATTGTAGAACAGATTTAACAAGCCCGTCTTTTAAACAATCTATTTTTTACGATAAAACAAAAGGTTCTGCTATAATACTCCGTGAGTTTGGCAACAATAAATTCATCACTAAATTAGATAGTACCACATGGTTAAAGGAGTACATAGAATTTGATAGTATGACAACCACTATTACAAAGGAAACGAGAAAAATTATCGGTTACGATTGTAAAAAAGCAATACTTCAACTTAGAAATGGTAAAATCTACGAGCTTTATTTTACTACAACATTACTGCCTTCTGTAAGGGAATTTGAGTACGAATTTAAAGATATTCCTGGTTTTGTATTATCCTATCAAGTACAACCAAAAGAGGGAAAAAAGATTAGTTATACAGCTACTAAAATGAATCTAAGCCCCGTGCAAATTTCAAAATTTGATATACCATCCACTGGCTATCGTTTTTTAGAAAAATAGAAAGACACAAAATTAATTAGTTGGGGCAGTTGGGGTTTTAAATTTAGGAATTGACACCTTACTCTTAAATTTATAAGGTATAATGTAAGTAATGTTACCTCTATCAAAGCGAAGTATAGAATTTACTTCCGTGCCAGTTGGTGTACTTTTCTGGTTTAAAATATCAGACCCTTTAAATTGAAAACTTAGTTTAAAGGTAGATAAAGACAAGCCATGGTGAGAAAGCAAACTTAAATTTTTAAGAGAATATTTACTACCCTTATTCTTATCATCAACAATGCCGGTGAAACTAATGGAAGCCAAAGCAACCTGAAAGCCCATAACTAAGGAACAGGCAATTAGCAATTTTTTTATGTTTTTTATTTGTTTCACTGATGCAAAAGTAAATGTATTTCTTAAATATAAGCTAAAATTTATCGGTCTAATAAGAAAAATTAAAGGTTAACTTTAAATCTCTTATTAAAAGATGTACGTTAAATTGTTCAGGTTGGCTTTGCTTTTTAAAAAAGCAGTTTATTTTTTCCCTTACCAATCCCTACTTTTGCCAACTTAAATAAATAAAAATGGCATCAACATCCGATATAAGCCGTGGCATGATTCTTAAATTAGATGGCAGTTTATATAGTGTAGTAGAGTTTGGCGAAAACAAAACAGCCCGTGCTGCTGCAAAAATTTGGGCAAAATTAAAAGGCGTTGATAATAAACGCAGCGTTGAAAAAACTTGGAACAGTGGTGAAACCGTTTACCCGATTCGTGTGGAGAAAAAAACTTTTCAGTTTTTATACAGAGATGATACTGGGTTTAATTTAATGAATAACGAAACTTTTGAGCAGATTGTTTTGGCGGAGGAGATGATAGATTCTCCACAGTTTTTAAAAGATGGGGCAGAAGTTGCGGTTTTTATTAATACCGAAACAGAATTGCCAATTGGAGCTGAATTACCAGAAAAAATAGTTGTTCGAGTTACTTATTGTGAGCCTGGTTTGCGTGGCGATACAGCTACACGTGCTACCAAACCTGCTACTATAGATACTGGTGCAACTGTAAACGTACCGTTATTTGTAGATGAAGGTGAATTGATACGCATTAACACCAAAACTGGTGATTATGTAGAAAGGGTAAAAGAATAATCCAGTATTATAAACATAGTTTAATGGAGCAATATTTATTGCTCCATTTTTATTTTATAAAATTTTTTAAAAAGCTAATATTTAACCATTTTTAATTAAAAAACATTCAAAAATCCCCATTTTTCTAAAAAATTAGGTGTTTCTATGAAAATATGGCTATTTTGCCGTCTTTTATAAATTGCTATAATTATTAAAATTTACAGTTAAACGATTACTTCCTTAACCAAAAATTTCTCTTATGGACTTAAAGCAAATTCACGACCTAATTAAGATTATTAACAAAAGCAATATTGGCGAAATAAGTATAGAAGATAAAGATGGTAAAGTAACGATTAAGCAAAAAGAAGAACCAGTAGTTACAGTTGCCACAGCAGCACCACAAGTATATAACGTAGCACCAGCGGCACAAACAGTACCAGCAACAACTCAAGCTACACAAATTGAAGCAACTACACCAGTAGCACCCAAAGCAGATAACTTAATTACGATTAAAAGCCCAATGATTGGTACTTTCTATCGCAAGCCATCTCCAGATAAACCAAATTTTGCAGATATAGGTACCGAAATCACTGTTGGCAAAACCATTTGCGTTATAGAAGCCATGAAATTGTTTAACGAAATTGAAGCTGAAATAAGTGGTACAATCGTGAAAATTTTGGTAGATGATAATAGCCCAGTAGAGTACGACCAACCTTTGTTTTTAGTTGAACCTAATTAATTTAAAAGTAAAGCAATTTGAAAACTTGAGAATGATATGTCATTTTCATTTCAAGTTGCTTTTTGTTTTTATTTCCTAACAGCTAGGGCTTTTGTCGTTTATACATTAGCACATTAGCACATTATCAAATTAACCCAATGTTCAAAAAAATATTAATTGCCAACCGCGGCGAAATTGCCCTTCGTGTGATAAGAACTTGCAGAGAAATGGGTATTAAAACTGTAGCCGTTTACAGCACTGCCGATAAGGACAGCTTGCACGTTCGTTTTGCAGATGAGGCCGTTTGTATTGGTAAGCCTGCAAGTAGTGAATCTTATTTAAACATTCCACACATAATGGCTGCGGCGGAAATTACTAATGCCGATGCTATTCATCCTGGGTATGGGTTTTTGGCTGAGAATAGTAAATTCTCTCAAATATGTGCCGATCATGGTATCAAGTTTATTGGGCCGACGCCAGATATGATTAACGCCATGGGCGATAAAATAACTGCTAAAGAAACCATGATAAAAGCAGGTGTGCCCGTGGTACCTGGTAGTGGTGGCTTGTTAGAAAGCGTAGAGCATGCAAAAGATTTAGCTAAAAATGCAGTTGGTTATCCAGTAATATTAAAAGCAACTGCCGGTGGTGGAGGTAAAGGTATGCGTGTGGTATGGAAAGAAGAGGAGATTGAAAAAGCTTTTAATGCGGCTAAAATTGAAGCCGCCGCATCGTTTAAAAACGATGGTATTTACATGGAAAAATTTGTGGAAGAACCACGCCACATTGAGATACAAGTTGCTGGCGATCAGTACGGTACGGTTTGCCATTTAAGCGAAAGAGATTGCTCTATTCAACGTCGCCATCAGAAGTTGGTAGAAGAAAGTCCTTCACCTTTTATGACACCAGAATTGCGTAAAGCCATGGGTGATGCAGCCATTAAAGCTGCTAGTGCCATTAATTACGAAAGTGTTGGTACCATTGAGTTTTTAGTTGATAAACATCGTAATTTCTATTTCATGGAAATGAATACGCGTATTCAAGTAGAGCATTGTGTAACTGAAGAAGTAGTAAACTTTGACTTAATAAAAGAGCAGATTAAAATAGCCATGGGCGAAAAAATATCTGGTGTTAATTATGAACCACAAATGCATGCAATAGAATGTCGTATTAATGCCGAAGACCCGTACAACGATTTTCGCCCGTCCCCAGGTAAAATTACTAATCTAAACACACCCGGTGGTCATGGTGTGCGAGTTGATAGCCATGTATATGCTGGCTACACAATTCCGCCTTACTACGATAGCATGATAAGCAAATTAATTACAGTTGCCCAAACCCGTGAAGAGGCTATTGACAAGATGTACAGGGCTTTGAGTGAATATGTAATTGAAGGGATAAAAACTACCATTCCTTTTCATTTACAATTGATGCAAAACGAAGATTTCCGGTCGGGTAACTTTACCACTAAGTTTTTAGAAGGCTTTGAAATGAAGTAACCTTTTTACAAAATTAATACGATGAAAATCCTAGTTCTTTTAAGTGCTGGGATTTTTTGTGTTAACAGTTTTAGTAACACCAATTTAACATCGTTGCGTCTTACTCTGCAAAAGTTAGGTACTTTGTTGAACAACATTTATTTCCCCACCATTTCACAAATCATTGCAGCCACTCTTTCACCATCCATGGCTGCACTAACAATACCACCTGCATAACCTGGACCTTCACCACAAGGGTATAAATTTTTTATTTGCGGATGTTGCAAAGTGTCTGCATCTCTAGGAATACGAACCGGCGACGAAGTTCGACTTTCAGTGGCTACAACAACAGCATCATTGGTAAAATAACCACCCATTTTTTTACCAAAAGCTTTAAAACCTTGCTGCAATGTTTGATGAATAAATGGCGGTAAAGCCTCACCTAAATTCACTGAATTTAAGCCCGGTAAATAACTACAATTGGGTAAATCAGCAGATATTTTATTATTACAAAAATCTACTAAACGCTGTGCTGGTGCAGCAAAGCTGCCACCACCCAAAGTAAAAGATTGTGCTTCTATTGCCTTTTGAAAATGCAATAAGGTGAGTGGTGAATTGTGAATAGTGGATGCATCCATGTCTTGAACCTTGAACTTTGAACTCTTGAGTGTTTGAATGGCATCTTCCAATTCTACACTCACCACCATACCACTATTTGCATAAGGATTGTTGCGTTTGCTAGGGCTCCAACCATTAACCACCAACTCGTTAGCATTAGTGGCAGCAGGGGCAATAATACCACCAGGGCACATGCAAAAACTAAATACACCTCTGCTATTAACTTGGTCTACTAAACTGTAAGAAGATGGTGGTAAATTGTCGCCACGGATAATGCAATGATATTGTATGCTATCAATAATTTGTTGTGGATGCTCAACACGTACACCAAGTGCAAAAGGCTTGGCTTCTATCAATATATTTTTAGCGGACAATAATTCAAAAATATCACGGGCAGAGTGACCTGTTGCCAGTATCACAGCATCGGCCAGAAACGTTTTGCCAACAAGGGTTATAACGCCTTCGAGTATATTATTTGTAACAATAAAATCAGTTACTTTTTGTTCAAATAAAAACTGACCACCGTGGCCAATAATGGCTTCACGCATGGCAGTAATTATTTGTGGTAATTTGTTAGTGCCAATATGTGGATGGGCTTCATACAATATTTTTTCATCGGCACCAAACTGTACAAATAAATTAAGAATGCGATTAATATTGCCACGTTTATTACTGCGTGTATAAAGCTTACCATCGCTGTAAGTACCAGCACCACCTTCGCCAAAACAGTAATTACTTTCAGGGTTTACAATGCCTTCTTTATTTAAAATGGCAAGGTCTCTTCGCCTTGCCCTTACGTCTTTACCACGCTCTAAAATAATGGGCTGAATACCAAGTTCTATTAATTTTAACGCAGCAAATAATCCTGCGGGGCCAGCACCAATAACAATTACTTTTTTAGCAGCTTTGCTAACATCGCTATAGTTGATAACGTCAATAGCACGTTGGTTAAAAGGCTCATCAACAAAGACTTTTACAGTAATGTTTATCCATACTTGTTGCCTACCTCTGGCATCAATTGATTGTTTGATTTTATAGAAACCTGTAATAGCTTCATCAGTTTTACCCAAGGCTTCTGCAATGTGCTGCTTAACAATAGTTTCGCTAGAAGCCTCACTGGGCTTTAGTTTGAGAGAGAGTATATGTTGCATAGTGTGTTAGGTAGCTAACCTAAAAACAAATTCGTGAAGAATGAAAACCATTATTTAAAATGGCAAATCATCTACACCTTCTGTTGGTGGTATATCTGTGTAATTACTATTATCTGGTGCCGCTTCTTGATTACCAGATTTGGTCGCTTCAATACGCCAAGCATCTAAATTGGTAATGTAGCCATCTTTACCATCCTTGTTCCATTTAGTGCCTTTAATGTTAAACTGCACTTTAATATCGTCACCTAAATTATATCCATCCAACAAAGCTGTTTTATCTTGTACACTTTGAAATTTAACGTAGTTGGTAATAACCCTACCACCAATATCTTCACTCTTTTCAATTACAAATTCCCTTGTTTTAAAGGTTTCTGTACGTTGCACCGTGTCAAATTTTACTACTAATTTCCCTGTAATCTCGTAACTCATAGAGTATGGTGTTTAAGTGGCAAATGTAATGTTTTAGTAATGCTCGTATTCATCAAAAAAATAAATATTCGCTGTGTAAAATTTGTATCTTACATTCTCACAAGTATCATTTGTTATGTACCGTTTTATAGTTGTACTACTTGCTTTTTTTTTCATTTCAACAACATTTATTACTGCACAAAATATTGGAGTTAGTTTTGGTAATTACCGCATAAATAACGATACTAAAAAAGATACTGCTTTAACTATGATGCTTACATCTTACAAAGACAGTATCAACAAAAAAATGAACAATGTGTTGGGCTTTTCAACCGATGGCCTAACTAAAAAGCAACCTGAAAGTGGGCTAGGTAATTTTATGACAGATGCAATGCGGATTATGGGTGAAAAAATGTTTAATAAACATATTGATGCAGCCTTCATAAACTATGGTGGTATTCGTTCTTACTTACCTAAAGGCGATATAACTGTAGGTAAAATTTTCGAGTTGATGCCCTTTGATAATTTGATTGTTTTGCAGGATGTTAAGGGTGACAGTTTACAAAGTTTTCTTAATCATATTGCTGAAAGAAATGGCTGGCCAATTAGTGGCATCACGTTTAATATTAAGGATAAAAAAGCCATTAATATTTTAGTAAATGGAAAGCCTTTTGATGTAAACGCTACTTACATTATTGCCAACTCCGACTATATCGCAAATGGGGGTGATAATGTGACTATGCTAAAAGTTTTTGCACAACAAAACAAGGGCTATTTATTGCGAGATGCATTAATTGCTTATACGCAATTATTAACAGACCAAGGACAATCTATTGATTCAAAACCAGAAAAACGAATAGTGTATGCCCGTTAATAGAAGAGAATTTTTACAAAAATCTGTAATGGCAGGTGGTGCAATTATGGCATCATCTTTACTATGTGCAAACGCTGAAACTATTGCTAATACTGATACTTTAACTATTTTACATACTAATGATGTGCATAGTCGGCTAGAGCCTTTTCCAATAGATGGGAGTAAGAACTCTGGGCTCGGTGGTGTTGCTGCAAGGGCAGAAATTATTAAACAAATACGAAGCGAAACCGATAATGTGTTATTGTTAGATGCGGGTGATATTTTTCAAGGCACGCCTTACTTTAATGTGTATAAAGGCGAACCAGAAATTAAAGCCATGAGCTTTATGCAGTATGATGCAGCAACAATGGGTAATCATGATTTTGATGCTGGCATAGAGAATTTCGCAACTCAATTAAAACATGCCAGTTTCCCAATAATATTATCTAACTACGACTTTACTGGTACTGCTATGGAGGGTAAATCTATTCCTTATAAAATCATCCAAAAAGGAAATATTAGAGTTGGTGTATTAGGCATTGGTATTGAGTTACAAGGGCTTGTAGCTGAAAATTTATATGGCAAAACTATTTACCAAAACCCTATTGAAAGTGGTAACAAAACGGCTGCTATTTTAAAACAACAAGGCTGCGATATGATAATTTGTTTGTCGCACCTTGGCGATAAATACGAAGACAATAAAGTTAGCGATGAAGTATTAGCGAAAGACTGTTATGATATTGACTTGATAATTGGCGGCCATACGCATCGGTTTTTTCCGGAACCAAGAAAATATACCAATAAAAATGGCGGCCATACTTTAGTCAATCAGGTGGGCTGGAGTGGGATGCAATTGGGCAGATTAGACTACAAATTCGACCACCGAAAAAATAAAAATCTCTTGAAAGCCCATACTGTTGTGGTTGAGAGAAAAACAAGAGAATAAAAAATTTTTTTTTCAACATAAAGTGTACATATTCGCAACCCTGTATAACTTTTTTGCTGTTGTGAAGTTGTGAACACATGTATGAACCCTAAACGAGAAAACTATCTTAAATTACCAATAAAACTGTTTAAATAATATGGCTAACATTGTTGCTAAAACCGCTGAGAATGTATGGGGGAATTGCTTAAAAATTATAAAAGATATTGTGGAATGGCAGCATTTTAAAACTTGGTTTGAGCCAATAAATCCTGTTGAAATAAAGGGCAACGTTTTGATGATACAGGTGCCTAGCCAGTTTTTTTACGAATATTTGGAAGAGCATTATGTAAACCTATTGGCCAAAACTTTAAAACGTGAATTAGGTAAAGATGCTCGTTTAGAATACCGCATTATGGTTGATAGCGGCAATGGCAGAAATGGTAGCATGGACTTACCAGCAAGCAACCAAAAAACATTCAGTCACAACGAAATGAATTTTCCCTTGGTGATAGATAATCCTGTTAAAAATCCCTTTGTAATACCAGGCTTAAAAAAAATGCAAATAGACCCACAACTCAATCATAACTATACTTTCGACAGTTATGTTGAAGGCGACAGTAACCGTGTAGCTCGTCGTGCAGGTAAAACTGTTGCTGAAAAGCCAGGCGCTAATTCTTTTAATCCATTGGTAATTTATGGTGGTGTTGGTTTGGGTAAAACGCATTTAGGGCAAGCTATCGGAAACGAGGTAAAAAGGTTGCATCCGCATAAGGTGGTTTTGTATGTAAGTAGCGAAAAATTTATCAATCAATTTCAAGATCATAGTCGTAATAATGCCATTAACGATTTCATACATTTTTATCAATTGATAGATGTGCTTATTATTGATGATGTTCAGTTTTTTGCACGTGCCGAAAAAAGCCAAGATGCGTTTTTTGCCATCTTCAATCACCTGCACCAAAGCGGTAAGCAATTAGTGTTAACAAGCGATAAACCGCCTAAAGACTTAGATGGGCTTCAGGAGCGTTTATTAAGCCGTTTTCGCTGGGGTTTAAGTGCCGACATACAATTGCCAGACTACGAAACACGCATTGAAATTTTAGAACGTAAAATGAAGAACGATGGACTTGATATGAGTAAGGAAGTAGTTAAGTATGTTGCCTATAATATTAATACTAACGTTCGTGAATTAGAAGGTGCTTTAATTTCTCTTTTAGCCCAATCATCTCTCAATAAAAAAGAGATTGACCTCGAGTTGGCTAAAAAAGTATTACGCAATTTTGTAAAAACAAGCAGCAAAGAAATCACTATTGATGCCATTCAAAAAATGGTGTGCGAATATTTTGCAGTTAGCTACGATAAGTTGCTGCAAAAAACCCGTAAACGTGAAATTGTACAAGCTCGCCAAATAACCATGTATTTGGCAAAAGCCTTCACCAAAAACTCACTTAAAACTATTGGCGAGCATTTTGGAGGTCGAGATCATACTACCGTTATTCACTCTTGCCAAACTGTAAAAGATTTAATGGATACCGATTCCATCTTTCGCGAAAACGTGATGGAATTGACACAAAAAGTACAATTAGCAGCCATGTAAACTGTCAAATATAAATTACTAAACGCCTCAAAATCATAGTCGATTTTGAGGCGTTTTTTATTGAACATAAGCTGCGCAATATATATCAAATGCAGCCCTGCTTTACACTACAAGTCCTCGCTACACTACGTTTCGCTGTGGGCTTTCCGTTGCAATCAGGTGTAAGATTTTAGCTGTAAAATCTCTTTTAAGCATATAGTCTTACAATGTTAAATTACATTTTTTAAAATTCTAAAATCAGCTCACTACAAGCACAGCTAGTAACTATATTTTGCTTACAAAATTCCGACAATTATTTTATCAATTTTTGTTTTGGCATTTACTGTTAGCCTATCTATATTTGCAGCCCTCTCAATAAAATGAAAGAAAGGAGGTGAGGTGGATGAGTGGCTGAAATCAGTAGTTTGCTAAACTGCCGTACGGGTTAAACTGTACCAAGGGTTCGAATCCCTTCCTCACCGCAGAGGTTTAGCAATAAACATCCAATCGGGAAGTAGCGCAGGCCGGTAGCGCACCTGGTTTGGGACCAGGGGGTCGCAGGTTCGAATCCTGTCTTCCCGACAAAAAGACCATAACAAATGGCATCAAAAGCCTGTAATAGCAATATTTACAGGCTTTTTTGTTGCAGTGTTAATCTATT
>JAYVNQ010000172.1:0-13172 GCA_043758365.1 Chitinophagales bacterium | reverse complement strand
AATGATTTGCTTTCGTCTGTAAATGCTATTTCTATTGATTTTCTACCCACATACTTCTAAACGATCTTTTTATAAGTTAATTTTGACAGAATACTTATGATAAAAAAATTAACAATAACAGATATTTTATTGCTTGTCTCAGCTTTTTTAACACTTATTTATTCTGAAGTATCTTGGTTTAAAGGCGAAAGAGAAGGAGCGATATTTGTAGGGTTATGCGTTCCTTCAATTTTAGGGTTTGCAATTTTTTTAAAACTCCTAAACATGAAAAACAATGACTGAGTTTATTCCTTACTTTGCTGGATTTATAACCTTGTTATTTTCTACCGGATTTTATTTCGCAATACGAACAAAAAAGAGATAAAATAAATAGTTATTTAAACCGCCCTCACGCATTCCAAAATAAAATACTTTTAAATATTTAACTTAGAATTTATCATCTGCCGTTGGGCCATATAAGCCTGGTACCTTATTGCCAGTGCTACGTAAATAAACAATCAATTCGCCACGGTGGTGATACAAATGATTAAATAAAAAATCCGCGAACAACTTGCATGCGTGGCATTACAGGAAAAATTGGCTCGGTACCACCCATAATCATTTTCCATTCTGTAAACATGCTGTCGTCTGTTGCAGATTCTAAAGCAGCTTTTGCAGCTACAAAGTTTTCTTCAAATTTGGCTACAATATTGGCAGCTTTGGTAATATCGCCTTTATCGTGTTTGTAAGCAGACATATCAAACACATCTTGGTGCAAGGTTGGTTGGTACCAATTGTACACTTCTGCAATATGCGATGCTAATTGCCCAGTAGTCCAATTGGCAGCGGAAGGTTTGTAGTCTAACGCACTGTCGGGAATGGCTTGTAATAATTTGCGGGTATTTTCTCTTCATACAAAAATTCGCCTAAAAAAGATTGAATAATCATTGTAGTGTTTTATTGTTAAAAGATGGGAAGATAAATGTATATTTTTTTTAACAATAATTGGGTATTTACAATAATTTAATCTTCCATAGGCACAAAAAACGCCACTCATCGTGGCGTTTTTATTATCGTTTTACAAAACTAATTATTTGTGTAACCCATCGTACAGTTTGTACTTGGCATCGTAAATATCATATGCTTTAGGATCTTTACCTGCAGCTCTATCTCTTTTAATGGCATACATATTTGCTAAAAAGTCAACTGATTTTCTTAAACAGCCTTTCTCTACGCTGTTAAGGTCTTTCTTATCTTTTAAAATATTATACGATTTTTCAATGTACAATATGCAACCATCAACCGCTTCTGACATTGGTTTTTCCAAATCTGTGCTCAATTTCTTTATCGCATCGGTTTGTTCTTTAAACTTGGCTTCTGCGGCAGGCTTTTTCTTAAGGTCTTTTTCAACCACATGGTTAGCCATTACTTCTTTTAATACTTTTCTATTTTCAATCACCCTATCCTCATAAACACCATACAAATTGTAGTAAATGATACCTGCATTAAAATGAGCAATGCCATCAGTGGCATCTTTTTCAGCAGCTTTTTTAAATGCTTCGAGACCTTTACGTTGGTAACGGTCAAGGGTAGCACTATCTAGTTTTGCTTTATCTTCTTTAGAAATGTTTACAAACACATCTGCATATTGCATGTATTTAGCACCAGTTAAAGTGCCAGCAGCATCTTCTTTATTGTATTGGGCTATCTTGTCGTTCAATGAAAAGTTTTTGTTTACAAACTCCATTTCGTAGTCTTCCCAATTTTCTTTAGGAAATATTTTTTTAGAAATATTTAAATACTTTTCAAAAGTTGGCTTATCGTTTTTTTTGATGTATTGCAAAACCACATACTTGTACAATTCTATGTAACTAGCATCGTTGACTTTTGCATCAATCAATCTGCTGTAATATTTTACAGCATCGTCTGCTTTTTGTGCATTTTGAGCAGAATAACCAGCGTATAAAATTGATGTGGTATCAAAAGGTGCCTCGCTTTTCAATAATTTATTTTGAAATAATATATCACTATATTTTACTGAATAATTGAAGTAATACGATGCAGAATCCCATGCTTTAGCATTAAAAGTTCTTACACCGTCTTTATAAGCAGCCGAATAAATACTAGTGGCAGCATCAGAAGTGTTTTTATCTTTTAAAATCTTCAAACTAGGGTCCAGTTGAAAATATTTGGTAAAGGCCTCATCAGCAATTGTAAACGAGTTTGGGTATTTGACTCTTAGTTTTTCATCGTTTAAAAATCCAGCATAAATTTTAGCTTTCCACATGTAACCTTCGGGCAAAGCTTGAGCCTTAGGGTCGGCCATTACCTTATCTAACTCTGTTTTAGCATTGTCTAATTGATTTAATAAAATGACCGTTTGCACTTTTTTAAAATCTTGTGCATTTGCAGTTTGTAAAGCTAGGGCAAGCATTGAAAAGATAATTATCTTCTTCATTAGATGTTATTTTATTGATTGTCAGGGGTTTCTGTACTATTATCTGAATTTAATTCTTTGTTATCACTTTGTGCAGCCTCGCTAGAATCGGTTATTTGAGTAACCTCTTCACTTGTTTCAGTTGCCTCTAAAACTTCACCATCTTCAACAATTAACGATGCGTCAATTTCAGCCTCGTCTTCTTGGTCTTCAATTTTAGAGATAGCTGCAATAGAATCTTTACTATCAATCCGTATAATTTTCACACCTTGCGTTGCTCTTCCAGACTCTTTAATTGAGGCTAAAGAAGTACGCAATGTGATACCCGATTTACATGTGATTATCAAATCTTCCTTATCACTTACATCCATAATACCTACCAAGCTACCCGTTTTTTCAGTGACGTTTATAGTTTTTACGCCTTTACCACCACGATTTGTAACACGATAATCCTCAATGGCGGTACGCTTACCATAACCATTTTCGCTAATTACCAGTACATTTCTGCTAGTATCGGTAGCATTTACACAAATCATACCAACTACTTCATCTTTGGTATCATCAACTTCAATTCCGATAACACCAATGGCGCCACGGCCAGTAGAACGCACTTTTGCTTCTGGGAAACGGATGGCTCTACCACTCTTTATTGCCATCATAATTTCGCTGTTGCCATCTGTCATTTTAGCTTCTAATAGTTCATCGCCTTCGTTAATGGTAATGGCATTAACACCATTTGCCCGTGGGCGACTAAAATCGGCCAAGGCAGTTTTTTTAATAATTCCTTTTTTGGTACATAAAACGATATAATGACTATCCACGAATTCCTTATCATCTAATCGTTTTACATCTATTATGGTACGTACTTTATCATCTTGAGGAATTTGCATTAGGTTTTGTATTGCTCTGCCCTTGCCTGATTTTTCACCTTCGGTAATTTCGTAAACTTTCATCCAAAAACAACGACCTTTTTCGGTAAAAAATAACATGGTATGATGCGTAGATGCAACAAATAAATGCTCTACATAATCTTCATCTCTCGTTTTGCTACCAATAGCACCACGACCACCACGTTTTTGTTGGCGATAATCAGTTGCAGTGGTACGTTTAATATAACCTAAATGCGAAATGGTAATTACAACATCCTCATCTTTAATGAAATCTTCCATCCGCATCTCATTGGCCAAATATTGAATTTCACTTTTACGAGCATCCCCAAACTTTGCTTTAATCTCCAATAATTCTGTTTTAATTAACTCGTAACGCAAAGGCTCGCTTGCTAATAATGCTTTTAAACGTGTAATTGTGTTTATCAGACCATTGAATTCTTCAATGATTTTATCCCTTTCCATTCCGGTTAATCGTTGCAAACGCAACTCTAAAATGGCTTTGGCTTGAATATCCGATAACCCCTGCTCTTGTCTGTACAAATCTTCAGTAATGTCGCCAAAAATTTCCTGATTAATATACCACTTTTCTTCACGGCTTTTGGTCATTAAAGCTTCTTTCGCATCGTCTGGTGTTCTGCTAGCACGGATAAGTTTTATTACTTCGTCTAAATGATCTAAGGCTTTTAAATACCCTTCTAAAATATGGGCTCGTTCCTCGGCTTTGCGTAATTCAAATTTTGTACGGCGTGTAATAACGTCCATCCTGAACTCGATAAACTCTGCTATCAAATCCCGAAGGTTCATTATTTTAGGTCGCCCTTTACTGATAGCAACGTTATTTATACCATAGCTCGTTTGAAATTCTGTAAACTTATATAACTGATTTATAATTACTTGTGCAACTGCATCTCTCTTTAAATCTATTACAATTCTATTGCCTTCACGTTGGTTACTTTCGTTATTCACGTGTGCAATGCCCTCAATCGTTTTATCGTTTACTAGCTGCCCAATTTTGTTGGTTAATGCATCTAAGCCAACTTGGTAGGGCACTTCGGTTATTACAATTTGCTCACGACCACTTGCTTTTGTATCTACATGGCATTTACCACGCAGCACTACCCTACCACGCCCAGTTAACAAACCTTCTTTTACACCTTCCATACCGTAAATAATACCACCTGTTGGAAAATCTGGCGCCTTCACATATTGAATGAGTTCTTCGCAGGTAACTTCTTGATTATCAACATAAGCAACACATCCATCGATTACTTCACTTAGGTTATGTGGCATCATATTAGTGGCCATACCAACGGCAATACCAGATGAGCCATTTACCAATAATTGCGGAATTTTTGTGGGCAAAACAGTCGGTTCTTCCAAGCTATCATCAAAGTTTAATTGATAATCAACCGTTTCTTTTTCCAAATCCTCCAACATGGCCTCGGCAAACTTTTCTAAACGTACCTCGGTATAACGCATAGCTGCCGGCGGATCACCATCTTGGTTACCAAAGTTACCTTGGCTATCAACCATTTTGTAACGCATAGTCCAATCTTGAGCCATACGTACCAATGTATCATATATTGAGGCATCGCCATGTGGGTGGAATTTACCCATAACTTCACCTACTATACGGGCAGATTTTTTATACGCTTTATTACTGCTATTTCCCAACTCATTCATGCCAAATAACACACGACGGTGAACTGGTTTAAAGCCATCTCTTACGTCTGGCAAGGCTCTACCCACAATTACCGACATTGAATAGTCGATATATGCGGTCTTCATTTGTTCTTCAATATTTACCGAAATGATGCGGTCGTTATCGGTAGTTTGTTCTGGCAATTGTGGTGTTATATCTTCCATCGCAGGTTATAAGAGATTTCTTTTGCTATGAGTAAATTTACCTTTAAAAACAAGGCTGGCGAAGATAGCTTTTTACACGCTTAAACGGACATTTAAAGGGTTGTTTTTTACACGGGTTTATCCACAAAGTATAAATAACAAAATATCCCTTAAAATAAGATGATAGGGTTAAAAAGAAGCCTAATTTCCCATCATGAAAACAATCGTTTTATTTGGTTCAGGAAAATCGGCCACTGTGTTGATTGATTATTTAAAACAATTAGCAAGTGATGGTTTATGCCATGTAATTATTGCGGATGCTGACTTGAACCTTTTACAAGAAAAGGTTGGCAACAGCGCAAGTGTAAGTATTTTTCAAATAGATATAACAGATGAACTGCAAAGAAATAGCTTGATAGAAATGGCCAATGTTGTAATTTCGTTAATGCCACCAAGCTTACATTATTTGGTTGCAATAAGTTGCATGCAATTAAAAAAGCATTTATTAACAGCCTCATACATAGATGATGCAACAAAAAAACTCGCACCCAAAATAGAAGAAGCTAATATTTTATTTCTATACGAAATGGGTTTAGATCCCGGCATCGACCATATGAGTGCCATGCAAATGATTGATACAATACATGATAATGGCGGTAAAATAACATCTTTTAAATCACACTGCGGTGGTTTGGTTGCACCTGAAAGTGATGATAACCCTTGGCATTATAAAGTTAGCTGGAATCCAAAAAATATTGTATTGGCTGGTAAAGTTGGCGCACTTTATTTGAATAATGGAAATGAAGAAATACAAACTTATACATCGCTTTTTAAAAATTGTAAGCAAACCCATATTGAAGGTTTGGGACATTTGGCTTATTACCCAAATAGAGATAGCTTAACTTATATTAAAACTTATGATTTAAAAGATGTGAAAACATTTATCAGAACTACTTTACGACACCCAGATTTTTGTAGTGCTTGGCAACAAATTGTAACCCTTGGCTTAACAGATGAAGAACAAAAATCTGAAACTGACGGGGTAACTATTTCGGATTTCTTTACTCAATATCTACAATCAATCGATAAAAAAGAAAAGGATGAATTGGAAAAATCCCCTTTAAAAAAGCAATTTGACTTTTTGTTCAATGATTGTGAAACACTTATCAATAAAGGGTTTTGTAATGCTTCAACTATTTTGCAATTTATTATTGAGCATAAATTATTGTTACAAGCAACTGATAAAGATATGGTTGTGATGCAACATGAAATTGAATATGAAGAAATAAGGGATAAGAAACAAAATTCAGCTTATAAGAAGCTTATAACCAGTACATTAATTGTAAAAGGTGAAGATAATTTGCACACAGCAATGGCCAAAACAGTTGGGTTGACATTAGGAATTGTAGCCAAATTAATTATTGAAGAAAAACTAGTTTTAACAGGCTTACATATTCCCACAAAAAAAGAAATTTATATGCCTGTTCTAGAAGCTTTGAAACACTTTGGTGTTGAATTTAATGACAAAACCACTAATTTATAGACTGTCTAAAGAAGTAATAACACCCGCAGTTTTAAGAATGATCTGCAATTCTAGTTTTAGAGAAATGTGGTTAATGTAAAACAAATCGTATTCTAATTTTTCAAGGGTTTCCTCTGGTGTAGCCGTGGGATAATTTACCTGTGCCCAACCAGTAATGCCTGGTTTTACAATATGCCGATACTTATAAAAAATATTTTCCACCTCAAACCTATCAACAATATCTTTCTTTTCCGGTCTTGGCCCAATTAAGCTCATATCACCTCTAAGAACATTAATAAATTGGGGGAATTCATCGATTTTAGTTTTGCGTAACACCTTACCAATCTTTGTAATTCGACTATCGCCTTTTATAGTTGGCGCATTATAACCTAATGGGTTATGACGCATGGTTCTTATTTTGTATATGGTAAAAACTTTACCATATAAGCCAACTCTTTTTTGTTTAAACAAAACAGGTCCCTGTGATGATATTTTAGTAGCTAAAAATGCCAACCCTATAATAGGAATAGCAAATGGAATAGCCAATAATGATATTATTACATCTATTGCACGTTTACTACTTAAAAATAATTTACTGGGCATAACAACCAAATCATCAGGGTTGTTTTCGGAGTAGTCATTCATATACATCATTGGACTGCAATGCGTAACTTTTTCATAAAAAGAAACAATATTGATGATTTTCCCATTATTAACATCGTGAAAACGAATCAAGTCCAAAAAGTGGGTAATTGCTTCATCACTAACCCATTTATCGACAACAATATAACTGTAGGTATTTTTTTTAAGATATTTAATCAGTTTGTTGTCCATTGGCCCAGACCAAATGTTATAGCTGAATTTTTGGTTAAAGGAAGATTTTTTAATTAATTCTTTTGCAACAATATTGGGATTTACTAATAAGCAAGATTGCTTTTTAGGATTAGATTTAAACGACGGAGTGTAAGTATTGCCTTTTATTTTAGTAACAAACGCCGAAGATTTGGCTTGTAAATTATTAATGGCACTTGTTCTCATAAATTATGCGGTAAATATATAAATAATGCTACTTGAAAAATTCGGTTATTTGAACCTAGTTTTAGCTAATAAAAAACTATACCACTAATAAATTTTAAAATTACCCATAAAACCCTTTATGATATCGCATTCATCAGGTTTGAAGCTTTCTCTTATATTAGAATAAAACCATTTTCTTTTATTATTAACATTTACGAAAGAAATTGCTTTTATGTTTTGGCTCGGAATAAAAAAATATTTTTTGCACTTTGCCCCAAATAGAATATTGCTAAATCTTTTTTAATTTCACTCGTCAGAGTATTTTACACTCTATAACGCTGCTTATTTGATAATGTTGGGATAAAATTTTAATTACGATTTTAGTGTTACAGATATTGTACTACAAACTAATTTATTATAAATTTTCGTAACGAGTTTTCCAATACAATTAAATTTGATTGTGCCATTTCCAAATAATCTTTTGGACCCTTGTAAGGTTATAACTTTATTCAGCTTTTTAAGCTTAAAATTCAAGCTATTAGTCTA
This sequence comes from Chitinophagales bacterium, assembly GCA_043758365.1. Lineage (GTDB taxonomy): Bacteria > Bacteroidota > Bacteroidia > Chitinophagales > Chitinophagaceae > Parasediminibacterium. The sequence continues at coordinate 4,936 of JAYVNQ010000172.1, read as the reverse complement.
GCTAAAAGTATATTAACCTTTATTTTGCAGCTATGCCAATACAACAAAACGTTTCCTTAAAGCCTTACAATACGTTTGGGATGGATGTTACAGCCCAATATTTGGCTGTATTTTCTACCGTTAATGAACTGGAGGAACTATTATCAAATAATACCCATCAACTACCAACTTTAATACTTGGTGGTGGTAGTAATATTTTATTTACCAAAAACTTTGATGGTCTTGTTTTAAAAAATAATTTAAAAAGTATTATACTGGTAAATGAAGATGTAGATTTTTATTATGTAAAGGCTGCCGCAGGGGAAATTTGGCACAATTTGGTTAATTTTTGTATTGAAAATGATTATGCTGGTATTGAAAACTTAAGTTTAATACCGGGCAATGTTGGTGCAAGCCCTATGCAAAATATTGGCGCTTACGGTGTTGAAATTAAAGACATTTTTGAAAGCCTACAAGCTTACCACATCAAAGACAAAGCCATCATTAATTTTTCTTTAGCAGATTGCCAATTTGGCTATCGCGAAAGTATTTTTAAGCACCAGTACAAAGGGCAATTTGTAATTCTAAACGTTACTTACAAACTTTGTAAGCAACCAATATTCAATACAAAATATGGTGCTATTAATGCCGAATTAGTTAAAATGGCTGTAACAGATTTGTCTATAAAACATATTTCGCAAGCCATTATTAATATTCGTACCAGCAAACTGCCCGACCCAAAACTGATTGGTAATGCTGGTAGCTTTTTTAAAAATCCTCAAATATCAAAGTTTAGACTGCATGTTTTAAAAGAACAGTACGAGGCAATACCTGCTTACCCTGTTGATGAGATGCACTATAAAATTGCAGCAGGTTGGTTAATAGAACAATGTGGCTGGAAGGGGTTTAGAAAAGGGGATGCTGGCTGTAATCCTTTACAGGCTTTGGTTTTGGTAAATTATGGCAATGCCACAGGACAAGAAATACTTGATTTATCAACAAGCATCATCCAATCGGTAGAGCAAAAATTTGGGATTTTGTTAGAGAGAGAAGTAAATATTATCTAAATAAATACTTATTATTTTTTTAATAAATAACTTGCAACTATATTCATAAATAATAAGTCATTAAAACAAAACTATTTACATGAAAAAAATCTTACTTACAACATTCGTTTTCACAACTTGCTTTTCATTTGATTCCATTGCTCAAACCGCTGCTAAATCAATTTATTTTGAATTAGGTGGACCTGGATTTGCAAGTATTAACTTCGATACAAGGTTTACTAAAAAGCAAGATGGTATTGGTGCACGAATTGGTGTTGGTGGTTTTAGCGTTGATGGGGATGGCATCACTTTTATTCCAGTTGGTTTAAATTACTTACTTGGAAAAGACGAAAAAAACTATTTTGAAGTTGGTGCTGGCGCAAGTTTTTTAAGCGTTTCTGATAATATATTCGGCAATTCCAATTCATCATCATTTGGCTATTTACAATTTGGTTATAGATTACAACCGAAAAATGGAGGCTTTACTTTTAGAGCCAATATGACACCAGTTTTTGGTAAAGGTTTTTTTATCCCATATTATGCTGGGGTTTCTTTTGGTTATAAATTTTAATAATGTTTTGTAAAACATATAAGCCCACATAACAATTATGCTATGTGGGCTTTTTTAATTAAGAGACTTATCAAATTTCAAAACTTGTCAAGTCTAATGTAACTTCTTATTTAAAATCCTCTTCATTAAAATCATCATTATCGCTAAAATTAATATTGCCGAGATTTATCATGCTACCCATTAGATCTTTAAACTCAATTTTACCATCAATGGTCTTTTTGCTGATGAGTGAGTAAGCCGATAACCCATGCAATACAAACTCCATTAGCAAAGCGTTTTCTTTATCATTAGCCGCGTGAAAATTTTTTTTTACAAAGCCATATAAGCCATCCACTTTATACAATTCGGCAACCCTGTCGGCATCTTTCATATCCAATAATAAATCTAAATGATTACCAGCATCAAACCAACGGGTAATTTGCTTATAAGGGTTTTCTGGCTCCTTCTCCTCTACCGATTTTTTGCCAGTAGCCCGTTTCTTTTTCGCCTGTTCAGGGTTAGGAAAATATTGTACAAACTGTGTTCTAATTGATTTTTCTAACAAGTTTACCGATACTTGATACGGCCCTTCTTGTTCGCCTTCGTACACCAATTCTATTTTACCAGTTATAGATGGAATGATACCCATTAAATCGCTAATCCAAACCTGGGTATGTTTCTCATCATGAATAATTGCCCTACGTTCGGCACTACTAACAGCGTTCTCGAATGCAGCAATTGTAAGCCTAGCACTCACGCCACTTTTTTTATCTACGTACTCATTTGTACGGGCTTCAAAAGCAATTTGTTCTACCAAGCGTTTTACCAAATCACTCACATCTACCCTATCTTTTTGCTCATCTAACAAATTGGCTTCTTGCTCTGTAATGGCTAAACTGGTTTCTAAAGTTTTAGGATAATGCGTTAAAATTTGACTTTCAATTCTATCTTTTAGCGGTGTTACAATGCTGCCACGGTTGGTATAATCTTCAGGATTAGCCGTAAACACAAATAAAATGTCTAATGGCATTCGCAGTTTAAATCCACGAATTTGAATATCGCCTTCCTGCAAAATATTAAACAATGCCACTTGAATGCGGGCTTGTAAATCGGGCAACTCATTTATTACAAAAATGCAACGGTTACTGCGTGGTATAATGCCATAATGTATCACTCGCTCATCAGCAAAACTTAAACGTAAGTTGGCCGCTTTTATGGGGTCAATATCACCAATTAAATCCGCTACACTTACATCGGGCGTAGCCAACTTTTCGCCATAGCGTTCGGTGCGGTGTATCCATTCTATCGGTGTGTTATCGCCATGTTCTGCAATTACATCTTTGGCATATTTACTCATTGGTTTTAGCGGATCGTCGTTTATTTCGCTGCCAGCAATTATGGGGATATACTCATCTAATAAATCAACCATTTGTCTGGCCATACGAGTTTTTGCTTGGCCACGCAAACCTAAAAACAAAATATTGTGGCGGCTTAGCAAAGCCCTCTCTGTATCGGGAATTACGGTGTCTTCGTATCCTAAAATACCAGTAAAGGCATTTTCTTTATTCTTAATTTTTTCAATTAAATTCTTACGAACTTCTTCTTTAATAGTTAATGACTTGTAGCCACTTTTTTTTAGATCGCCTAAGGTGCTGATTTTTTTGATATTCATTGCTTGCTTTTATAATAATTGCCACAATTGGCAATGAGAAATATTTATTAATCAACTGAAACAATTCTATGATGCTTTAGTTGCGTCGCACACTGGAACTTTTGAATGTTTATTGGGCAATGTAAAAGATAAACCCACATCCACCAAAGTTGCGTATTGCTAAAAAGGGAAAAATATAAATGTCATAAATAAGAGCTCAACCTACTGCCAAACTGCTCTCATATCAACCATCCATCAATAATGTCAATTCTACATTCTTACAATTTTGCATTAGTCTATATTCGCTCTTATCTTACTAAGCTACACTACATATTTACAACCCTCAACTACCCAATGGGTCACATTTATTCATGGTGCAGGTGGCAGCTCAGTTATTTGGTACAGGCAAATAAAAGCCTTTAATAAACACTATAATGTGTTGCTAATTGATCTTAGAGGGCATGGCAACTCTAAAAATAAAACGAACAACAATACCTACACGTTTGAAAATGTTGCCCAAGATATTGTTGCTGTAATGGACCATCTTGGTATTCAATCATCTCATTTTGTAGGCATTTCTTTAGGCACAATTATCATTAGGCAATTGGCAGCTAATCACCCACATCGTGTTGATAGCCTAACAATGGCTGGTGCTATAATGTATCTTAATTTACGTGCTCAAATATTGATGAACATAGGTATGTTTTCAAAATCGTTAATTCCTTACATGTGGCTATATCGATTTTTTGCCCACATTATTATGCCAAGGCGCAACCATAAAAAGTCGAGACAGTTATTTATTCATGAAGCAAAAAAATTAACCCAAATTGAGTTTATAAGATGGTTTAGATTATCTACAGAAGTAAACCCACTTTTAAAAAAGTTACGAGCCGAAACCACTGCCATGCCTTGTTTATACCTAATGGGCAGTGAAGATGCCATGTTTTTACCATCCATAAAAAGGTTAGTAAAAAACAACCCCACCAATTGCAATTTAGTCATTGCCGCCAATTGTGGCCACGTTATAAATATTGATAAGCCAGATTTTTTTAACCAAAAAGTAATTGAGTTTATTAATGGGATAAATGAAAGTCAATTCAGATAATTATCGAAGATTTTCGGATTTTACTAGCATCCTCTAGGGTAAACTTTAAAGAATTCTTTTGCAGGTTAACATACTAAATATTACCTTACCAACATTACCAAATGATACAAACCTAGCATCACACAGAAACCACCCATTACTTTGTTTATCTGAGCAATATTTAGTTTAAAATAACTGAGTAATTTATTGCCTAAAAACATATAGAACATCATGGCTAGCAAAGTGCCAATGGCATTAAAACCAACAAAAGGCAGCAGCGATATAATTTATGTTATCGGTTGTATAAAAGCTTTCTTTAGTTACTGATAGTCTTAAACCGGCAACAAGGAGCCAACTGCTAACTATTTTGCAAGTGAGAACTTTAAATTAATTTATTACAATACAAAGCTTGGGCAACAAATGCCCAAGCTATAATAATTGCCTGTAAATAGTTATAAGTATTCTGTCATAATTATCTTATACTAATTCTGACCACAGAAATCACCAAATACACTGAATTTATATACTAGACCTCTAACATAAATAAAAAACTATAATTGGTAATAGCAAATAGCAGCGATTAGGTTAAGCCTCAATGCAAAACGCCTTCTTCTGTTCCTGTATTT
>JAYVNQ010000171.1:0-13249 GCA_043758365.1 Chitinophagales bacterium | reverse complement strand
TTGCTTTTAATGAACTTTTTAATAAAGCCGTGTCCACCGTCAGGCAACCAATAGAATCATTATTTAATTGGATAAATGAAAAGACACAAATTCAAAATACTTCAAAGGTGAGGTCGGAAAATGGACTCAAATTACACCTATATGGTAAAATAACAGTCGCATTAATGCTACTAACCAACTTTTAACCCTTGATTCGCATAAATTATACAAACATTAAACTACTATCCCTAAAAACTGTTACAATTTAAAATTTACAAGCGTTACATGAAACAAACAGTGAACATAATTTGGTTTAGAAGAGATTTACGGTTAACCGATAATGCAGCTTTATACCATGCACTTAAAAGCGGAAACCCAGTAGTTCCAATTTTTATTTTTGATAAAAATATTCTTGATAAAATAGAAGATAAAATAGATAAACGTGTAGCATTTATTCATGCTGCCATAACTGAAATGCAACAGGCATTAGTAGCACTTGGTAGTACTTTAGAAGTTTACTACTCAACCCCAAAACAAACTTTTAACACGCTGTTAGAAAAGTATACAATTGGCTCAGTTTACACCAATCACGATTACGAACAATATGCAATTGATCGTGATAAAGACATTGCTAATTTACTGAAACAACACAATGCCACTTTGCTCACTCATAAAGACCAAGTTATTTTTGAAAAAGACGAAGTAGTAAAAGATGATGGTAAACCTTACACCGTGTTTACACCCTATAGCCGTAAATGGAAAGCTGCCTTAAAGCCTTTCCATTTAGAAGCATACCCTACAAAAAAATATTTCGATAATTTTTATAAACAACCGCTGCAAGCCCTACCAACATTAGAAAGAATGGGTTTCGAGGAAGTAAAGAGTGTGTTTCCGTCAAAGCATTTACAAGATGAATTAATAAAAAAATATACCGACCAAAGAAACTATCCTGCCATAAAAGGCACATCGCATTTAGGGGTGCATTTACGTTTTGGCACTATTAGCATTAGGCAATTAGCCAACCATGCAAAAGACCTAAATGAGACTTTTTTAAACGAGTTAATTTGGAGAGATTTTTACCATACTATTTTGTGGCATTTTCCGCATGTAAGAACAGGCAGTTCGTTTAGAAAAGAATACGATTTTATTGAGTGGCGGAACGATGAACAAGAATTTGAAAAATGGTGTAACGGACAAACAGGTTATCCAATAGTTGATGCAGGCATGAGAGAGTTAAATGCCACTGGTTTTATGCACAATAGGGTACGCATGATTGTAGCGTCATTTCTTACAAAACACTTGCTAATTGATTGGCGTTGGGGCGAATTATATTTTGCCAAAAAATTATTAGATTTCGACTATGCAGCTAACAATGGTGGTTGGCAATGGGCGGCTGGTAGTGGCTGCGATGCGGTACCTTATTTCAGGGTTTTTAACCCTACCCTACAAACCGAAAAGTTTGATAAGGATTTGAAATACATACGCAAATGGGTACCAGAATTGGATAGCTTCGATTATGTGCAACCAATGGTAAAACATGAAGATGCTAGAAAAAGAGCACTTGAAGTTTATGGTAGAACATTGAAGAAATAATGTGCTGAAGTGATAGTTTTTTATTTTGTTAATGAACTGAGAAAGCTATCTATAAAAAAATATTGGTTCGATTAATGCTCGTGCTAAGGTGCATTTTTTGGTAAATATCAAGCATGGTGGTTACCGCCTTTTTTCCTTCCTCCCCAAGATTGATGGAATAATTATTTACATATAAATCAATATGCTGCCGCATTACTGCTTCATTCATTTCCTGAGAATGTTGCTTGGTATAATCAGTAAGCTCAGGGTAATTTAAGAATGCAAATTCAACGCTTTTTTTAATTAATGAATCCACTTTTTTTAGCAAATTATTTCCTAAATTTCTTTGTGCAACAATACCACCAAGCGGTATTGGAACTTGCAGTTTTTCTTCCCAATATTCACCCAAATCCATCAATTTTATTAAGCCTTTATCTTGGTACGTAAATCTGTTTTCGTGAATGATTACGCCCGTATCAACCTTGCCATTTAATACTGCATCTTCAATTTGATTGAACACTAAAAATTGCTTATTTTTTGCTTCTGGAAAAGCCAATGAAAATAACATATGGGCGGTGGTGTTAATACCAGGAATGGCGACAGTTTTAGAATTGATAGTTGACAATTGGCAGTTGGCAGTTGCAGAAGTAATTAACAACGGTCCCACACGTTTGCCCAAAGCACCCCCAGCATTTAGAACAATATAATCATCCAACACCAAAGGCAACACACCATAGCTAATTTTCGATACATCTAACTTGCCATTTTTTGCCCATTCATTCAAGGTTTGTACATCTTCTAAATGCACATCAAACTCCAAGCCTTCAGTATCAATTTTATTGTTTACCAAGGCATCAAAAATAAAGGTATCGTTAGGGCAAGGCGAAAAGCCAAGAGAGAGTTTCAAAGTAGAATAGTTTTAAGTATTGCGTTTAAGTTTTAATTGGTAGAATAATTGGTAACGTTCTTAACAAATTTTTCCAAAATTTGGTTGAGATTATCGATTGCTTTAGTCACTTGCCATTTGGTTTTATCACGTTCGCCAACATAATTGCTAATACTACGAATTTGAATAAATGGCACTTGTAAATCGGTGCAAACATAATGCAGGGCTGCACCTTCCATGCTTTCGGTTGTAGGATTATATTTCGTAATTAATTGTTGAATACGCTGCTGATTAGTAGAAATTTCGTTTACCGTAATGCTAATCACTTCATCAAATTTCAAGGTGTTTAGCTTGGGTAAATATGGGTTAGGTATTTGCTTTTGTGTAAATGGAAAATCATTAGCGCTAATTAAGTTCAAGTCAAAAATATCTGTCCAAATGCCGGCTTCTTCTACACCTAAATCACCCAAAATTTCCTCTTTAATTACTATTACGCTACCCAAATCAATCTGCTTATTAAATGAGCCTGCAATACCTGCTTGAATCACCAAATCTGGCTGTTGCTGCAATAACAATTTGGTTAGTGACACCGCTGTTGCCAACATACCAATACCCGTTACAAAAAATGAGGTATCGCTGTTATCAAGTTTAGCAAGGGCAGGTTGTATTTCCAATTTGGTGGCGGCTATAATTAAAATTTTCATTGTTGCGAAGTTGAGAAAATTAACCTGCAAAAACCAGTTGTTACTTACCAAAACTTAGTGAAACCTTACATTTGCCAAAATTTTAGTGCGAAGAGATGGTGTATTTAACTAGACAAGAACATTTTAATGCGGCTCACAAACTCTACAACCCAAAGTGGAGCAACGAACGAAATGAAGAGATGTTTGGCGTATGTGCCAACGAAAACTGGCATGGCCACAACTACGATTTATATGTAACAATAAAGGGAAACCCTGACCCTGATACTGGCTTTTTATACGACGTAAAAAAGTTGAGTAAGATTATAAAAGAATATGCAATTGATAAATTAGATCATAAAAATTTGAACTTAGATGTTGATTTTATGGCCGATAAAATGTGCAGTACCGAAAACTTAGCCATTGCTATTTGGCAACAATTGCAACCGCATTTACCAGAAACGGTACAACTACATTGCATAAAACTTTATGAAACCCCAAGAATTTATGTAGAGTATTTTGGATAGTTTTTGATATAAATCCAAACTAATCGTTATTATCCAATTATTATCGTTTAACTTTTTTTATTGTTTGTTTAAACAAAATAGAACCTTTGTTGGTTATTATATCGTATGTAGTTTTTATAAATAACTGCCATTTTGGTTTTGGTACGTTATTGGTAAAACAAAATATATAATTGAAGTTCTGTTACTAATTATCTGTCGCTCCTTAATTATGCAAGGCCACTTGGTAAACACACTTTTTACGCAGTGCCGGGCAGTTAGTAATAAAATATTTAGTAATTTAAAAATTGAGAACCAGTGCTTGAGTAATGTTATGAATGCACAAGTTTGCAACACAACATAAGCTGAACAACGAACAAATGCTGGTTACCAAAGATATTCACACCCATAAATAAACATGAATAAAGTAGCCGTTTTTAGAAAGGAACATTTTAATGCTGCTCACCGATTGCATAATCCTGCGTTAAGCGATGCTGAAAACGCATTGGTTTTTGGCAAATGCAATAACCCAAATTATCATGGGCATAACTACGAATTGATTGTACAGGTTACGGGTCTGCCCAACGAAAAAAATGGTTATGTGATGGATATGAAAGTGCTGAGCGACTTGATTAAAGTAGAAGTGCTTGATAAATTTGACCATAAAAACTTAAACTTAGATACAACCGAGTTTGCAACTTTAAACCCAACGGCAGAAAACATTGTTATAGTAATTTATGATTTGTTGAGGGTAAAAATTGATGTGACTTTAGACTTAAAAATAAGATTATATGAAACAGAACGAAACTTTGTCGAATATCCAGCTTAATGGCCAAGGTAAAATAGAATTAAGCGATATGATGATAGACGAAATGGGTGATAACCACGTATTGACATCGGTAAATACACCGATGAGAGAAGATGCCTTTATATTGAGCGATGATGAAAAAATTGCTGCTATTGAGAAGCATTTTGAAGCTATTATGAACACATTGGGGCTGGATTTAACCGATGATAGCTTAAAAGGTACCCCTCACCGTGTAGCCAAAATGTATGTGAAAGAGATTTTTCAAGGCTTGAATCCAGCCAATATGCCTAAGATGGCTTTGTTTGAAAACAAGTATCAATACAACGACATGTTGGTTGAAAAAAACATATCATTCTACAGTAATTGCGAACATCATTTTGTGCCAATTATGGGCAAAGCTCACGTAGCTTATATTAGCAATGGTAAAGTAATTGGCTTAAGTAAGTTGAACCGATTGGTAGAGTTTTTTGCTAAGCGACCGCAAGTACAAGAACGCTTAACAATGCAAATTGGCAAAAAATTGCAAGAGGTGTTAGGTACCGATGATGTGGCAGTGGTAATTGATGCGAAGCACTTGTGTGTGAGCAGCCGTGGCGTAAAAGACGAAAGTAGCAGCACAGTAACCGCCTTTTACAGCGGTGCATTTAAAGAAGAAGCTAAAAAGAATGAGTTTTTAAAATATTTAGAATTCAAGACTGAGTTTTAATTACTCATTTAGTTTATTGCAAATATTAAAGCCGCTTGTACGTAGATACTAGCGGTTTTTTATTGTAATTAATTGAGATTATTTTAGCAGTTTTTTTCGTAAAGCATATTTATAAAAATCTTCTACTTTGGTTCTTGCCCACGGTGTTTTGCGTAAAAATTTTAAGCTCGATTGGACAGATGGGTTGCTAGTGAAACAGTTGATATTTATTTGTCTACCCAATTCTTCCCAACCAACCGAATCATATAAATGAGTAACAATTTTTTCGAGTGATAAGCCGTGTAAAGGATCTTTAGAGGGGGATTTGTCTTGCATAATGTGTAGCGTTAATGTTGTAAAAATAAGGCAACTATTAATGTGCTTTTGTTGCCCTAATCATATGCCATTTATTAGCAAAACCTTTTACCCGCTCCACCTTAAAACCAACTGCTTTCATGGTTCTTTTTACATCGCCTTTACTACAATAGGTTACTAAAATACCGTTTGGCAACAGGATATTGTATAGCTTTTTAAATATAGCTGATGTCCAAAGTTCAGGTTGATCGTTGGGGGCAAAAGCATCATAATAAATTAAGTTAAACTCTTGCTTGGTTGAAAAATTAATTAACGACTGGTTGATTTTATTCAACGTAAAATAATCGTTTATAATAACAGAATCCTCCCAATTAGTTTCATGAAGTTTATCAAACGCAGCCTCCATTTGCAACTGCTTACCAATATTTAACGCAGTAATTTCTTCTTGTAATATTGGATACAATTCTATGGCAGTATAATCTATTGATAATTGATTTTCGAGTGCAACTTGATAGGTTAATAAAGCATTCAATCCTGTACCAAATCCCATTTCAAAAATTACAAGTTTTTTATTGTTTTGATGAGTAATAATATGTTTCAAACCAGCTTCTATAAACACGTGTTTGCTTTCGCCAATGGCACCATCAGTGTTATGGTAAGAAATATTTTTCCCATCAATAAAAATTGTGGTACTGCCATCGTTTGTTAGCTGAACAATACGTTTCATCATTGCAAATAAATACTTTTTAAAATCATCTGTATCTTTCATTCATGGATTATGTTGCTCATTTACAAAAAGATAAAAAACTAGCCGTTGCTATTGGCACTGGTGTACATGAGTTGCAACTGAAAAAAAACTTACCGCTACGTTTAATGGCTAGCATTATGAGCCAACAGTTAAGTACCAAAGTGGCGGCTGTTATTTTTACACGATTTTTAGAATTATATGGTGGTAAAGAACCTAAACCGCAGCAAGTTTTAGATACCCCTTTTGAACAATTAAAAGGTATTGGGTTAAGCGGCAATAAAGTAAACTATATACAAAATGTTGCCAGGTTTTGTATTGATAATAAAATTACCGATAAGATATTATCTACAATGCCCAATGCCGATATTATCACTTTGCTAACGCAAATAAAAGGTGTTGGTAAATGGACGGTTGAAATGCTGCTGATGTTTAGTTTAGGTCGTGAAGATGTATTTACAATAGATGACTTGGTAATTCAGCAAATGATGATAAAACTTTACAAATTAGATACTACCAATAAGAAAATACTGCGAGAAAATTTACTAAAAATATCCGCTAAATGGCAGCCTTATAGAACCTATGCTTGTTTGTATTTGTGGCGTTACAAAGATGCTGTGCCAGATTTGTAACCGATGATTTATATGATTAGATAGATTCATCTTTTAATCACAAACATCATTCAAATCATTTCAATCAGCGGTTTATTTACCTTCTAACAATAACCTAATACTCTCTGATAATATTTCATTCTTCTTGGCTTCAAACAAGTTTAATTTATCTTTTTGTAAGCGCAGATTATAGCTTTCGCCAATGGCTAATGTTTTGTCAAATGCAGGATTCCATTTGGTAAACTGAGCTAAATCCAAGTCTAAAAACTTAATTACAATCCTAGAATTGTACCTCCCTTTTATTGCAATTATTGTAGTCGTATTTTGTTCCGCATCAGATAATGGTTGATTAATTTTTGAGGCTTCATTGGTTTTAAAATCAACCGCTTCTTGTTTGGTCATTGTGGTTAAACCGCCGCTACCTTCAAACAAATAATGTGTTCCAATAAATTTTTTAACGTGGGTTCTGGTTTCTTCCCGCAAAAAATATTGTAAATCCCAAAAATCCCTGCTACCACTTTTGCGGATGGCTTGCCTCACCCTGCCAGCACCGCCATTGTAAGCCGCAACTACCAGCAGCCAATCACCAAATTGATTGTATAATTCCTTCATTAATTTGGCGGCGGTTTGTGTGCTTTTGGTGTAATCCATTCTATCATCAATTTTGCCAACCCGCAAGCCAAATCGTTTGGCTTCATAATCCATTAACTGCCAAGGCCCAACTGCCCCAGCCCACGATACCAAACCGCTACACAAATGGCTTTCAATAACACTTAAATATTTCATCTCCTTTGGCACCCCATTTTGGGTTAAAATATTATCGTACAAGTCAAAATAGGGACGGCCCCATTCTTTCATCTTAGTCAATTCCTTGCCTTGTTTGCGGATATAATCTTGCACAAAAGGCACAGCTTTTGGGCTTAGCTGAGAGAGGTAAGGTTTGTTTGGATTGAATTTATCGTTGGCAAACAAACTAGTAAAACCAACTTTTGCTAATTGTATTGTATCGGACTTTTGGATTTGGGCGTAAATATTATTTACTACTAAAAGAATAAACAGTGAGAAATAATATTTTACTGGTGATGATTCCATATTATAATTTGTTTATACTCAATCATCACAATTAATGAAAGCCCTTAAAGCAAAACCCTTAAAATATACCTTTATATTAAACTGTTAATGGTAGAAGCAATTTGCAACATCTTATCTTCTTCGTAATGATTTGTCATTAATTGAAAACCAAAAGGCATGCCGTTACTATGTGTATATTGAGGAACTGATATGGCAGGAATGCCTACCAAATTAGCAAACACAGTATAAATATCTCCTAAAAACATTTCTATCGGGTCATTACTTTTCTCACCAATTTTAAAAGCTGTCGTTGGTACAGTTGGCGAAATAATGGCATCATATTTCAAGAAAATATCTGTAGCGGTTTTTAATAAAAGCTGCCTTACTTGTTGTGCTTTTGTAAAATACGCATCATAATAACCAGCACTTAATACAAAAGTACCTAGTAAAATTCTACGTTGTACTTCTTTACCAAAAGCCTCACTACGGGATTTTTTGTACAACTCAGTTAAATCATCACTTGCATTTAATTGTGCTCTATAGCCAAATTTTACACCATCGTAGCGAGACAAATTGCTACTAGCTTCGGCGGTAGTTAGGATATAATAAGTTGGCACCACATAATTTAACATTGTAAAATCTATCGCATCAACTGTATGACCATTAGCTTGTAGTTGTTCAATTTTTTTTGTTAATGCAGTCGCAATTTCAGCGTCTAACCCTTTGTGATTAAGAGTTTCTTTAAAATAAGCAAAGCGATATTTTTTCGATGTATCTACTAAATGTTCTGAATAATTTGGAACTGCTTTCGTAGAAACGGTACTATCAAAATCATCGCTGCCAGCAATAACTTCTAACACCAACGCAGCATCATCAATATTATTAGCAAAAATGCCAATTTGATCAAACGAAGAGGCATAAGCAATTAACCCATATCTGGAAATCCTACCATAACTTGGCTTTAAGCCAACAAGCCCACAAAAATCTGCTGGCTGCCGAACAGAACCACCAGTATCGCTACCCAACGAAACCATACACAAATTAGCCTGAACCGCAACTGCAGATCCGCCGGATGAACCACCAGGTACACGGGTTTCATCTATTGCATTTTTTACAATACCAAAAGCAGAATTTTCGCTACTACTGCCCATTGCAAATTCGTCGCAATTATTACGACCAATAATAATTGCGTCTTCGGCTAACAATTTTTCTACAACTGTAGCATTATAAATTGAAGTAAAATTTTCAAGAATTTTAGAGGCGGCAGATACCTGGTGACCTTTATAACAAATCACATCCTTCAAAGCAACCACAACACCGTGCAATTTACCTAGGGGTTTGTTAGTAAGGCGTTTAGCGTCCAGTATGGCAGCCTGCTGCAAAGCATCTGTTGTAAATACTTCTAAAAAAGCATTGAGATGGTGATTGTTTGCCTGGATACTATCTAAATAAAATTGAATGGCAGCTACACAAGTGGTGTTGCCATTCAATAAGCTTTTGTGATAGTCTTTGATGTTGGTAAAACGGAACAAAGGCTAATAAAATTTGGTGAGAGAGAATGGTAAATTATTTAACTGGTTCTTCTTGTTCTTTGGCTTTCATGCCTTCGTTCAATTCTCTTTTTACGTTGTCTTTAGCATCGTTAAACTCACGAATACCTTTGCCCAAACCACGCATAAATTCAGGAATTTTTCTACCCCCAAATAACACCAATACCACTAACCCAATAACTAATAATTCTTGGAAACCTAGATTGCCCATAACATAAAATTTAAGAAAGTAAAGTTAGTATAAAACGATACCCTTTATGATAAATAGTTAGAAAACCTTGTTAAGACGAAACAAAAAAGCGGAAGTTTAGCTATAAGGTTGTTTAAACTTATTGTTTAGACATACTAAAATAGGATTCCCAACAGTTAAAGACTTCGACTAAAAAAGCAGTAAAAGTGGGAATCCTAAGTGAAAATAAAATCAATTTGTTGATTTTGCCGCATTTAAGTGTTGGAAAAAGAGGTTTTAAATCAAGACTATGCTTGTGGTAAAGGTTTTACAACTGATATTTAAGCGAATGAAAACTGGTTGCCAGTGGCGAGAGTTAAGCATCAAAGAATATTTTGTATCAGAAACGGTAAGTTGGCAAACCATTTATTATTATTTCCATAAATGGAGTGTTGATGGATCTTTTAAAAAGATGTGGATAGCCTTGCTACAAACTAATAAATGCCATTTAGATTTGTCCAGTGTGCAACTAGATGGTAGCCACACGCCTTGCAAAAGAGGTGGTATTGCTGTGGGTTATCAAGGTAGAAAGTCGTGTAATACTAGCAATAGTTTGTTTTTATGTGATAATAACAGGCAAATGTTGGCAGAAGCTAGCCCACAAAGTGGCCAACACAATGATTTGTTCAATATTAATGACCAATTTATAGAGCTATTACAACTATTAGAATCAGCAACCATTAGCCATGATGGCATTTTTTTTAAATGCTGACCCTGGTTTTGATAGCGAAGAATTGGCAACATTATGTTATGAAAAAGGCATTGAGTTGAACGTAAAACCTAACAAAAGAAATGAGAAATATAGCAATACGAATTACCGATATTTTGATGAAGAATTATATAAAAGAAGAACCAAAATTGAGCATGCAAATGCTTGGATGGATGCCTTGAAGGCTCTGCAAATAAGATATGAAAAGAAAGCCGAAGCTTGGTTAGCATTGCAATGGATGGCTTTTATTACAATGTTCGCTAAAAAATTAAAAGTTTAAACAACCTCTATATGTAATCTGCAACTTTTATATGACCCATGTTAGAAAACTTTTGAAAAACTTTAAGAACTATTCACAGCAATGGCAGTAAAAGAAGATAAAACGCAAGAAGGGTAATTACCTGCTTTTGCACAACTGACGGAAGGTTATATGTTTCGAACTACATGAGAAGATGGTGTATTATTTTACCAAACAAAAAGGCGTCCAAACATACTAGTAATGAAACAGATAGCAGACAATTTGGTAAAGGTTTTCATGTAGCATATGATGAGTTGGGCAATATGGTATTTGGCGAATCTTCATACGAGAACTGCAAGTTGGCGAACCTGCTCTTAGTTGCCATGCTTTTTTTGCATTTCATCATAATAAGCCTTTAACACATAAAAAGCTTTTTTCTTTTTGCCGTTGTGGTCGTATAAACCTTTATTATTCCAACCATCGTGATAAGTGGGGTTGTTACGCCTTGGCGAACGAAAATCATTTAGCAACCAAGGTGATATCCCAAAAAATTATCAGGCATTCGCTTCATCATGGCCACTTGCTCTATGTAATATCATTCTTGAAATTCTTCTGTCCACCTAGTGGTACTATCACCATTTAAACCACCAAGGGCTTCAGCAGCAGTTTCACTAAAAAGAAAGGTTTATTATTAGCTGCCCATTTTACATTTCTACAGTTATCTGGTAGCCCACCATACCAACCAATGTATTGGTTTACGGCAATAATGTCTGTAAATGCCGTCAACTCATCTTTTACTATTTGCTCCCCATTTAAGCCAGAATTTTCTAGTGCTGCTGCAATAATTCTAGTGCTATCTAGTTCTTTTGCGTGCCTAGCTAGTATGCTCATAAAAGCTAGCCTCTCTTTGCCAGGTGGCGTTTCATTACCAACACTCCATATAATAATATTTGCCCTATTTCTATCTCTAGTAATCATTTCTTGCAACTGTGATTCTGCCTTAGCCAATACCTCTTTACTAGCAAAATCAATAGTCCAGTACACAGGAATTTCTGCCCAAACCATTAGTCCCAAAGAGTCTGCTACTCGAAGCATATTTTCATTGTGTGGGTAATGTGCCAGCCTTACCATATTTGCATTAAGAGCTTTGGCTTGCAGTAGTAATTGCAAAGCATCTTTGTAACAATAGGCTCTTCTAATTTCGTTTGGTATTTCTTCATGTATGCAAATACCTCTTAAAAAACAGGTTTACCATTAAGCAACACTTGCTTGCCTTGCACTTCAATACTTTTAAAGCCTATTCTATCTTTAATGGTGTTGTTGCTGGTGCTAATAATAACATTGTAAAGTGAAGGTTTTTTTAGGGCTCCAAGTTTGTAGGCCATTTACTTTAAAGCTAAAATGTGTGCTATCGCCATTGGCCTTTATAATTTGCCTAATTTTTAATGCAGGAATTTCAATAGTAATATTTTCATTTACAGCATTGTTCAATTTTACCCAGCCTTCAATTTGTTGAGCTAATGCATTTGTTTGTTTAGCTAAATGAATATCGTATTGCTGAATAAATGTTTCTGGCAATAACACGAGGTTCACATCTCTTGTTATGCTCCCATAATTCCACCAATCGGTGTTAAGGGTTGGCACATCATCTTTTGAACGTTTATTATCCTCTTTAACTACCAATAAATTATTTTTTTCTTTTAGTAAGCCAGCATGTACTTCAAAGTTAAATGGCGTAGAACCACCTTTGTGCGTACCTAATTTTATACCATTTAAGTATACATCGGCTTTATAGTTTACTGCGCCAAAATGCACAAATATTTTACCTTTTTGTAAGGCAGTAAAATCGAACGTTTTTTTGTACCATACGGTTCCTTCGTAATACAAAAATTTAGGGTGTTGGCTATTCCAATCGCCAGGAACGTTTAGTGTGTATTTGTTGCTGTAGCCATGTTCTAGCTTATCTGTTTTATCTTTTGGTATATCGCTATTCCAGTATGCATCTTTATCATTTAGCTTTCTTTCAGCGTAGCGGTAATCATAAAACCAGTTTCGTATGAATCTATAATGTATTGCCATTTTCCATTAACGGAAATAGTTATACGATTCTCTATATTATTAACTGATATTACGCAAAACAAAATTGATTTTGGTTGATTTCGTTTTTAATGTGTGAATAAATTATTGGATTTATATACAGATTATTTGATGACAGAGAGTGGCAAAACAACGTGCACTAATTTGTCAGCAGCTTCTAAGACAACAGTATCAGCCACGATAGGTTTACAAGGATGTTAAGAGATGCGCAATTAGATAGTAAATATTTATGGCAACAGAGTAAGGTTTATATTCAAGAATTAAGCAGTAGCAATAGTTTGAAGATATTGGTATTGGACGATAGTATAGAAGAAAAGCAATGGACGGATGAAAATGAATTGATAAGTTGGCATTTTGACCATAGCAAACAAAGGACGTTAAAGGGGGTGAATTTTATTAGTTCCTTGATAGTAATAGATGATGTTGTACTGCCAGTTGGTGTTGATTTTATAAAAAAAGACAAACTATTCATTAGACCTCTAACATAAATAAAAAACTATAATTGGTAATAGCAAATAGCAGCGATTAGGTTAAGCCTCAATGCAAAACGCCTTCTTCTGTTCCTGTATTT
>JAYVNQ010000170.1:0-4426 GCA_043758365.1 Chitinophagales bacterium | reverse complement strand
CTTTTGAATCTGGCATAGAAAAATGCTGGTAAATAAATCGCCAGCCTTCTTCATTTTCCTTTAGTGCCGATGTAAATCTGAACCTGCCATAGTAATTCCATTCTGTTACGTTTAGAAACCATGCATCAAATAAATGAGTTATAAAAATTAGATCTCCAAACTGTTGGATGGTTTTGGTGCTGTTTCTTATTTCAGTCTTGCCCGCCAATTGCGCTGCCGTAGTTTCAAAAAAATTGGTAGTATCAGGTCTGCTTAAAAACTCTTCATTATTTGTAGACCCGATAAACCTGTAGTCTGCATCGAGATAGAAATTATACACCACTACATTACCTGAAAGATAGCTGTTCAACCAAGTATCATATACCTGCATTACTTCTGCTTCTATTTTATCGGTTAGTTTCATTGTGTAGTTTTAGTTAGTTGGGAATGAGATAATGAATGTAGTGCCTACACCTTCGTTTGTTTCCACATTTATTTCATAATTTGAGCGATGGTACACAAAATAATGAAATAGAATTATGCAAGCAAATGAAACTAAAAGAGGAAGAGTACAAGTAATTAAAAATACGTTTTGGATTAGTTAAGATTGATGATGAAACCTATCAACTCACAGCAAGCTATTTAAGCGAAGAACTAAGCAAAATAACCCAAGAAATAAATTCTCGCCCTGTCCAATTATCTAACCTGAGTAAAATGATTCATAATTCATTAATAAAGGCCCAAAACATCAGTAAAATATGATGTTCTAGCGATATTGATTAGAAGAAAAACTTACATCGGATGCTATTTCCTGACGCGATATTAGTATGATGCAAAAAAACAGTTATCTAATCCCTAAGATGAACCCCTTTTCTGTGTAATCAATTCATTATGAAATAGTAATGCAGCAAATAAAAAAGGGAACTACCATAAAAAAATGATAATTCCCTATTAGTAGCGAGAACGAGATTTGAACTCGTGACCTCAGGGTTATGAATCCTGTGCTCTAACCAACTGAGCTACCTCGCCAAATTGGGCTGCAAATATAGGAGGAAAACTGACAAAGAAAACTATGATTTTGGTGCAACTTAATATTGAGTATACCCAAAAATAAAATAGTGGCTGATGCTATCAACCACTACTTATCAATGTATAAAAATCAGTGCTAGTATTTCAGTAATTTATCTATTCGCAGTACCAATTTATCAACCGTTGGTAGCATAGCTGCTTCTAAGCCCATATTCATAGGTACAGCTGGTAAATTTAAAGCCCCTACTACTTCTACTTTGGCATCTAAAAAATAATAACAATGATTAGAAATACGAAGCGATAATGCTTCGGCAAACGAGTTGTTTTGTTGCTCTTCACTAAGGACAATTACTTTACCATGCTTGCTAGTAGCTTCAAATATTAACTCTTCATCTAAGGGAAACAATGTTCTTAAATCGATGACTTCAATTTGCCCAGGAAATTTTTTAGCGGCAGCTTTTGCCCAGTAAACACCCATGCCATAAGTAATTATACAAATACTTTCACCTTTTTTAACTTTGGCAGCATCGGCATGTAAAACAATATTGCCTTTACCCAATGGAAAAATATAATCTCTAGATGGCTCTATGGTTCTTGCTTCATCAGTACCTGGCACTTTACTCCAGTACAAACCTTTGTGTTCAAGCATTACAACAGGGTTAGGATCGTAAAAAGCAGCCTTCATTAAGCCTTTCATATCAGCAGCATTTGATGGATATGCTACTTTAATACCTTTAATAGATAGTAATGTACTTTCTATACTACCACTATGATAAGGACCACCACCACCATACGCTCCAACAGGCACACGTAACACCATACCAACAGGAAATTTACCATTGGTTAAATAACTAGATTTAGATATTTCGCTAACTAATTGATTAAACCCTGGATAAATATAATCGCCAAACTGAACCTCTACAATTGGCTTAACACCCATGGCAGATAAACCAACGGTAGAACCAACAATATAAGCTTCTTGAATAGCTGTGTTAAAAACCCTTGTATCGCCAAATTTGTCGGCCAACGTTGCCGTTTCTCTAAACACACCACCTAATCTTTTACCCACATCTTGACCATATAAAATAGCTTCATCATGGTCTTCCATTATTTCTTCTATGGCGTGCAAAGCTGCATCTACCATCATTATTTTTTCGCCAGATTTAGGACTACGAACTCCTTTTTCTTCGGTAACAGTTGTTGGTGCAAATATGTGGTCTTGAACAGATTTTATATCTGGTTCTGCTGCAGCCACCGCCTTATCAAAGCTTTCAGCTACGGTACGTTGTGCATCGGCTTCAGTATCGTTTATTTCATGTTCATCAAACCCAGAACCGTTTAATAACAAACGCATTTTGGGAATTGGATCGTATAAACCATGCTTCAATAAATCTTCTCTATCTCTATAAAACTCTTTGCGTACGCCACTTGTATGATGACCCAACAATGGCACTTTTGCATGTACCAAAACTGGTTTACGTTCTATTCGTGCATGGGCAATTGCTTGTTGCACTGTTTCGTAACTACGCATAAAGTCGCTACCATCGCACTGTAAGCGTTTTAAGCCTTTAAAGCCAGCCGTATATTCGTAAGCATTAGATGTTCTGGTTTCATCTGCCGTAGCACTAATACTCCACTGATTATCTTGTACCAAATACACAATTGGCAATTGCTTTAACACGGCATATTGCAATGCCTCACTAACTTCTCCCTCGGTTACACTTCCATCGCCTAAAGAACAAACTACTACCGGATTTTCGCCGTTAACACCTTTTTTTAGCAATGCTGAATGTGAGTTCTCTAAAAATTGAATGCCTTGTGCCAAACCCGTTGTGGGTATGGCTTGCATGCCAGTAGCACTGCTTTGGTGAATGATAGACGTGCGAATGCCATCCTTGTTATTTGGATGGCTGTAATAGGAACGACCTGCTGAAAATATATCGTCTTTTTTGGCTAATAATTGCAACATCAACTCGTACTCAGTAAAACCTAGCGACAATAGCATACTATCATCACGGTAGTAAGGGCTCACCCAATCGCATTGCAGCAATTGCATACCAGTAGCTATTTGTATAGCTTCGTGACCACGAGATGTGCTGTGAACATATTTACAAATTGGCTTGTTGGCTTCAAAGGCTTCGGTCATCGCTTTTGCCGTCACCATCAGCTTGTAGGCTTTTAGTAATGTGTCTCGATTTAGCATGACTTAATACGTTTCGTTTTCAACTAAAGGGTCTTTGATTATCGGCTTATTTAATTTCCAATTCAAACATTTTTTGCTCTTCAATAAACCCTTTCAGTACATCGCCTACCACACATTCGCCTACACCTGCTGGGGTTCCTGTAAAAACCAAATCACCAATATTTAGTGAAAAAAAGTTTGATATATGGCTTATTATATCATTAAACGTAAAAATCATGTCTTTAGTATCTCCAACCTGTACTTTGTTATCATTTAAATTTAATGAAAACGCTATGGGCTTTGTTTGAAGTTCAGGTGTAACGTCAATCCAATTGCCAACAACGGCAGAATTGTCCCAAGCTTTAGCTTTTTCCCATGGTAAACCCTTCTTTTTTAAGTCAGCTTGAATATCTCTTGCAGTAAAATCGATGCCTAAAGTGATGGCATTATAATACTTTGAGGCTTGATTTTCTTGAATGTACTTACCATTTTTACAGATGCGAAGTACCAGTTCAGCTTCATAATGTAGCTCGTTAGAAAACTCAGGGTAGTAAAATGGAGTATTAGGTTGCAGCAAAGCACTTTTAGGCTTCATAAATATCACAGGCTCGTCTGGTACAGCATTGCCCAGCTCCTTAGCATGTTCGCTATAATTTCTACCAACACAGAATATCTTCATATTAATTGCTTTAAAATACTAACTATATAATATATCAATTTGCAAAAAATACCATATGCAATTGAGTAACTGTTACATACATTATATTCTAAAAGCTATAACTGTGTGCTGTTGGGTTTTATTGTGCGAAGGTTAAAGTATTTGCGAAGTTCATTGTCTTTTCTATACCAATGGCAGCAAAGCTTTCAATAATTTCAGCACATTTTTCTATTTTTTTTATAACGATGGGTTGCTCCTCTTTAAACCATTTGCCCAACACAAATTCTACCTGCATACCCTTAGGAAAATTGTTGCCAATACCAAAACGTAGTTTGGGATATTTATCGGTACCAAGTGTCAATTGAATATCTCGCAAACCATTGTGGCCAGCATCACTACCAGATGATCGTACCCGTATTTTATCTAACGGCAACGCCAAATCATCTACAATTGTTAACGTATTTTCAATGGCAATTTTCTCTTTATCTAACCAATATTTAAAAGCCTTGCCACTCAAATTCATGTAAGTAGTTGGCTTAATGCAGATAAATATTTTACCCTTCCATTTTACCTCTGCC
>JAYVNQ010000169.1:0-4444 GCA_043758365.1 Chitinophagales bacterium | reverse complement strand
ATAAGATTTGAAAAGCTGACCGTCACTTGGTGGAACATGCTATGGTTAAGCGTTATAGCCATCTTTCTCAAAAAAATAAAATGTTAAACAACTTCATTGTGTTGTGCATTTTTTTTCGCAATAAATTATTATTTGTATTGTCTTGGTAGTGCATTTTGTGAAATAATAAACTCTTTGTGGTCTTTGTCTTCTTAGCGTTCTTTGTGTGAAATTATTTCTTATCAAAAAACTCATGAATTATCCAGGCTGGACCAATTAATAAAAACTGCAAATCATCTAAAAATGATGGTTTTTGACCCTCTATTTTATGCCCATAAAACTGTCCTATCCAAGCTGCGGCAAATAAACCTAGCGATACAATTGCCAAAGAAAAATGCAGACTGATATAATAATTTACCGTAAGGCAAAAAGTGGCAAATAATGCAATTTTTGCAGCCATTGCTATAGATAATCTGATGTAAAATAACAAGGCAAATACCAAAACAACACCAGCCCAATTAACTATAATTGGTGCAGTAAATGGTACTAACTGTTGCAGCCAACTGGCATTAATGCTTTGCAATAATCCCACAATAGAAAAAAAAATGGTAGGCACACAAATCAAGTGAATTTTTTTGTTAGTAAGGTTTTGATGGCTTACAGCATAGTCATCAAACCATTGTTGCATTGTTCGCATAAGGACAAGTTTAATCGTTGTTTAAAAGTAAGGTATAAATATTTCTCACAAAGGATACAAAATACACAAAGCAAGGAAAATCTTTTCCTTCATGTACTTGGTATTCTTAGCGTTCTTTGCGTGAAATAAACAGTAATATGTCATTTTCTTCGCTAGGTTTATATGCAACATTGGTTAAAAAATTAGCAGCAGTAGGTTATGCCGAACCATATCCCATTCAGCAACAAGCCATTCCTGCTATATTACAAGGTAAAGATGTGTTGGGCATTGCCCAAACAGGCTCTGGCAAAACGGCTAGTTTTGTATTGCCAATACTGCAACGGTTACAGCACCAAACACCAACCAAAAACAGGTTTATTAAAGCATTAATATTGGTGCCAACCAGAGAATTAGCCGTACAAGTTGGCGATGTATTTACCGTATTTGCAGATGTTATGCCACGCAAAATAAAATCACTAGCGGTGTTTGGTGGTGTGTCCATCAATACACAAATGATGAATTTGCAAAACGTAGAAATTTTAGTTGCAACCCCTGGTAGATTATTAGATTTGATAGAAGCCAAAGCGATGGATATATCTGAAATTGACATACTAGTTTTAGACGAGGCCGACAAGATGCTAAACATGGGTTTTAAAAAGGAAATGGACAGTGTGTTTAAGTTACTACCCATTAAAAGGCAAAATTTATTGTTCTCTGCCACGCTTGGCAAAGAGATTAATACCATTACCGAAATATTGCTGCACAACCCTGTAAAAATTCAAGTGCAGGAAGAAAAGCAAAACCTAGATTTAATCACCCAGTCTTGTTACGCTGTTACCGAAGATAGAAAAGGCCCATTGCTACGCTACATAATTAAGCAACAGCAAATGCAGCAAGTGTTGGTGTTTGCATCATCCATTCATCGTGCCGATGCTATTGTAGAAAAACTAAAAGCCCATGGCTTGCAAGCCTCCGCCATGCATAGCAAAAAAAGCCAAGGTGCCCGTACCGATGCATTGGCAAACTTTAAAAGTGGCAAAATCAATGTGTTGGTAGCAACCGATTTAGCATCTCGTGGTATTGATATTCAATTTTTGCCCTTTGTAATTAACTACGAGTTACCACGTTCCCCCAAAGATTATATCCATCGCATTGGTCGCACCGGCCGAGCAAGTGCTGCTGGCACCGCCATCTCCTTAATTACCGAGGAAGAGCAACACCACTTTGCCATTATTCAAAAAAAGATGCGCAAACAGGTAGACGTTATTGATACGAAAGATTTGAATTTGCAAGGGTATTAAGCAAGTAATATTTTTATTAGTCCTCGTTAGTACAAAGCCCGCCGATATAGGCGTCGCACCGACGCAAGAAAAGCATCATAGTAGTACAAAGCTGATAACACAAAAATCTATTTGGATAGTATTTGCCATTTTGTTGTTGGTACAACCATCAATACACATCTTTGTTACTAATAAAACAAACAAGTAATTATGGCTACGGTAATGATAACAGGTGGTACAGGCATGATAGGCGAACATCTTACACAACTATTGGTATTAAAGGGCTACGAAGTAATTATTATTAGTAGAAGCCCTACAAAAAAACGCCATCATGCTAAGGTATCTTATGCTTCGTGGGATATTAATACACAAACGATTGATGCCGAAGCAATAGCCAAAGCCGACCATATTATTCACTTAGCTGGTGCTGGTGTTGCCGATAAAAGGTGGACCGAAGAACGCAAACAAGAAATAAAATATAGCCGCACAAAAAGTAGTGCCACCATTGTTGCTGCGTTGCAACAACTACCCAATAATATTCAAACGGTGGTAAGTGCTTCAGCTATTGGTTGGTATGGTGCCGATACTGCCGAAAGTTTAGTGAAGGGCTTTACTGAAAATGCACCTGCTGATACTGAATTTTTAGGGGAAACCTGCAAGCTTTGGGAGCAAAGTATTGAGCCTGTTATCCTACTAAATAAACGCTTGGTAAAGCTGCGCATTGGTATTGTGTTAAGCAATACTGGCGGGGCTTTGGTAGAATTTAAGAAGCCACTAAAATTTGGTATTGCTGGCATTTTAGGTAGTGGTAAACAGGTGGTAAGCTGGGTGCATGTTGAAGACTTGTGCCGTATGTTTTTACATGCCATTGAAAACCCAAATTTACAAGGTGCCTACAACGCAGTTACAGCCAATCCGGTTACCAATAAACAGCTCACTTTAACCTTGGCTAAAATAATGCGTGGTAACTTTTTCATACCCCTGCATGTGCCAACTTTTATTTTAAAATTAATGCTCGGCGAGTTAAGTATTGAGATTTTAAAAAGTGCCACCGTTAGCAATAAAAAAATCCAGGACACTGGTTTTCGTTACAACTATCCAACAATTATCGAGGCTTTAAAAACTTAAGATAAAGGGTTTATGTTACCAGCTTTTGCTTTCCAATTAATCTTCGTTGCGTCGCACACTGCAACGGCTTGATCGGCCTCTCAACTGTAGGTATCCCGCGGTAAAAAATAGTGTAATATGCACGTCTTTGCAAGGCACGAAGCATCCTTTTTCGTATCATTCATTCATAGCTGACTAAGTGCCGCACATTGAGGAATAAAGACGTTAATCTTAAATTACTTTCTCAAAACAAACACTGTTCTCAACCCCTTTATATTGTCCATAATTCGGGATCATTTTATAACCATTTTTTTTATAAAGCCCAATGGCTTCTGGTTGTTTTTTACCTGTTTCCAGCACGCAAATTTTATAGCCAAGTTCTGCAGCCCAGACTTCTAAAGCTGTTAATATTTTTGTAGCTATGCCTTTGCTACGGCTGTTTGGTAAAACGTACATGCGTTTTACTTCCATGCTTATCGTTGGCCCATATTCTTTAATGGCGCCGCAACCTAACGGCTGTTCATTTTCGTAAGCAACTACCACTTGTTTAATCGTATCAATTTTATTAAACTGATTATAAAAAGCGTGTTCGTCACCATCTCTTATTGCTAAATCAGTATCTAATTTTTTTACAAGGCTTATAAAATCTTCGTTGTTTGAATCGCTTCTAAGTACTGTTACCATTGTGTTTAGGCTTTTTTAGTTTTTAATATCTAGTTTTTCATTGTCATCATTACTTGCATAAAGCAGTTTACTTTTTAGGGTTACTAATTAGTTCGCCAATAATGCTTGGTACAATTTTTAATAATATCCCAAACTTATTCTTTAGCCAACCGCACACTTGTTCTTCACCATCCCAATCAATTTATCTAAGCAATAATTAATCTCAGCTTGTGTTTCATAACCAACTACAAACGAAACCGACTTGTTAAACTTAAGTTTTGGTTCACTATTTTAGCCTCATTAATTTTCGGCTGAACAATTAAAACATAGTTGTAATCCAATAAATAATTCTTGCATTTTTCATGTCTTGTTGTTTAGAGTATTGAGGGTAAAATATAAATTCCTTTTTACAATACAAATAGATGGCAGTAATATTTTTAGATATGATTCTGAAAAATTTTACGCAATAAAAAAGGCTGATGCATCAGCATCAACCAATAGTAAAATTTAAACAATCAATATTTTATAAATCTCTCTTGTTATAAACGAAATAACATAATCCCCAGATAGCCGCAGTAAGTAGTACTGTGTAAATAATATGTTGGTTAATTAGTGTGAGCCCACGGGTATAAGCAGCTTCATCGAAACGACCAAAAAATTTTGGGCCAGGTATTAATCTATCAGATATTTCTAAAGGAAAAAACCTTCCACCACGCCAACCTTTAAACTTAAAAAGACC
>JAYVNQ010000168.1:0-4477 GCA_043758365.1 Chitinophagales bacterium | reverse complement strand
GAACCCTCACAGTAATTTGATTTTTTGCTAAAACCTTTAACTGTTGGGGGTTCTACTTTATTTTAATCCCCTAAAATAATTTCAAACAACTTCTATCTAACAAATTGCTAAAAATGTTAAATCACCAACAATTTTATACACATTGTAATAGTAGGGTTACTAAACAGTTTATTTTAGCCAACATCTAAATTTATTGCCAATGTTTTATTTATTGCAAATAGCAAATACCATTGCAGATACAACCAAAAAAGTGATAACAACTGCACCAACAATTGCAGAAAAAATCTCTTTGTGGGATTTACTACAAAAAGGCGGATTTATAATGTATCCCTTATATCTTTTATTGGCGGGTGCCATCTTTGTTTTTTTTGAACGTTTAATAGCTATAAATAAAGCCTCAAAAATAGATATTAGTTTTATGAATATTATTAGAGATAATATTATTACAGGCAATATTTCTGCTGCTCGTAATTTGGCAAAAAATACCAATAACCCTGTGGCTCGTATGATTGATAAAGGCATACAAC
Source organism: Chitinophagales bacterium (assembly GCA_043758365.1). GTDB lineage: Bacteria > Bacteroidota > Bacteroidia > Chitinophagales > Chitinophagaceae > Parasediminibacterium. Next base: position 3,950 of record JAYVNQ010000168.1, on the reverse strand, counting down.
GCATTGGAAAACCCATTGATGCCATAGAAAAAAGCATGGAAAATGTAGGCAAATTAGAAATGTATAAAATGGAAAAAAATCTGTCTATTTTATCGCTTATAGCTGGCATTGCACCTATGTTTGGCTTTTTAGGAACCATTTTTGGTATGGTGCAATTATTTTACGGTATTGCCTCAACTGGCGAATATACTTTAGGTACAATTGCAGGTGGTATTTATACCAAAATGGTTACGTCTGCCACAGGTTTAATTATTGGGTTAATGGCGTATGTAGCCTATAGTTTTTTAAGTACACAAATAGATAAAACTGCCAATAAAATGGAAGCTGCAAGTGCTGATTTTATTGATGTTTTGCAGGAACCAACGAGATAGTGAATAGTGAAAAGTCTGCTAAAAGTGAAAAGTGAGTATTTAAAAGTATAAAATGAATAGTTAATTCCTAATTCATAATTTCTAATTCTTTATTTTATTATGAATATTCGTAAAAGATTAAAAGCACACCCTGAGGTACACACTGGTGCATTAAACGATATTTTGTTTATCCTTTTGTTGTTCTTCCTAATCGTATCCACATTGGCAAACCCCAACGTTATCAAGGTTTCAAACCCAAAAGCCAAAGCTGATACCAAAGCCAAGCAAACAGTTGTAATAACGGTAGATAAAGACCAGCAATTATACATCGGCCAAAAACTTATCCCTTTTAATGATTTAGAAACATTGTTAAAAGAAGTTTTAGCCAAAGAAACCGATAAACCATCTGTTGTTATTAATGGCGATAGTACGTCTCACTTAGGCACTGCCATTAAAGTAATGCAAGTAATAAAAAAACTAGGTGCAACGCCAGTTATGGCGGTAGATAATAGTGGTGTGCAATAAATAGTTACTTCTTCCTTACCGAGGAGTTCCTAACAATTAAACTCGATGGGATAATTATTTGTTCTTTTTTATTAATACCTTTTTTGGTTTGTAATTGATGTACTAAACGTTCGGCAATAGTCTGTCCCATTAATTTCCCGGGATAATCAATCGTGGTTATTTTCGGCTCAACAATCCTACTTATCACATCATTATTAAAACCTACTATGGCTATATCTTTAGGTATTTTAATGCCTGCTTCTTTTAAATGACTCATGCAAACAGCAGCACAAAAATCATTGGTAATAAAAAGTCCATCTGGTAAAGAATCCTTTTTTAATATTTTTTCAGCTATCAATTTTCCAGAGTCCTCGCTAAAATCATCTATTAGTACCAACGCTTGGTTAAACGGGATTTTATAATCTTTTAGTGCCTTTTTATAACCCAATAACCTATCTGCATACACATTTCGTTGCAAGCTGGCCGTAGCATGTACAATTTGCGTACAACCCTGTTCTATTAAGTGTTGTGTGGCATCGTACCCAGCTTTAAAATTGTCAATTACCACTTGTGTTGCGGCAATAGAATTATCAATCCTATCAAAAAAAAGTAATGGGATATGTTTCTTTATAAATGGTTCAAAGTGGCTCAAATCGTTGGTATCGTAAGCCAAAGATGCAATTACACCATCCACCCTTTTATTAAATAAATTAAAGGCATTTGTTATTTCTTTCCCAGCCATTTCATTTGAGTGGGCTATCAAAATGTCGTAACCTGCACTAGTGGCCACGGCCTCTATGCCGGCTAATACGGCGGTAATAAAATAGCTGTTCAATTCATGCACTAAAACGCCAATGGTATTTGTTTTTTGGGTACGAAGATTACTGGCAAAAGCATTAGACCGATAGCCTTTTTTCTTAGCCAGATCTACGACTTTTTTTCTTGTTTCTGAGTTGATGATGGGATTATTTTTTAAGGCACGGCTTACCGTTGCTGGCGATAATTGCAGCTCTTTGGCTAAATCGTAAATGGTAATATCTTTTTGTCGTTCCATGCTTTACCCAAACCTAAATGAATGTTGATGAATGAAAATAATTTATTTTTTGCAATCGGTTGCAAGTTCAAACTTTTTTATAATTTAGCGTTTCAATAAAAATGAGTTTGGGAACGAATGCTTGCAATACTTCAATAATTTCTTGCAGTCGTTTTATTCCTTTTTTTGCAAAAAATCAATAACAAATAATAAAACAAACGCATGTCAACAGTAATTACAGGCAGTTCAGAGTTTTTTAAAGGCACTAGTCAAGTAAAGTTTGAAGGGTTAGAAAGTGATAATTCATTGGCATTTCGCTGGTACGATGAAAATAAGATTGTAGCTGGTAAAACGATGAAAGAATACCTGCGTTTTGCGTGTGCTTATTGGCATAGCTTCTGTGGCAATGGTGCCGATCCTTTTGGTGAAGCTACCCATTTATTTCCTTGGGGTGTGAAAGCAGATCCAATTGAAAGAGCTAAAGATAAAATGGATGCTGCCTTTGAATTTATTACTAAAATGAACCTGCCTTTTTATTGCTTTCACGATACAGATATTGTAGATTATGGCAATAATGTGTTGGAAAATGAACGTCGTTTACAGGCTTTGGTCGATTATGCCAAACAAAAACAAGCTGCTAGTGGGGTAAAATTGTTATGGGGCACTGCCAACTTATTTTCTAATAGACGATATATGAATGGAGCTAGCACCAACCCTGATTTTCATGTATTAACGCATGGTGCGGCACAGGTAAAAGCGGCTCTTGATGCAACAATAGAGTTGGGTGGTGATGGTTATACTTTTTGGGGAGGTAGGGAAGGATACATGAGTTTGCTAAATACAAATATGCAACGTGAGCAAGAACATTTTGCTAAGTTTTTACATGCTAGTAAAGATTATGCCCGTGCCAATGGCTTTAAGGGCGTGTTTTTTATAGAACCAAAACCTTGCGAACCAAGCAAGCACCAATACGATTATGATAGCGAAACTGTAATTGGCTTTTTACGCAAATTCGACTTGCTAAACGACTTTAAATTAAACTTAGAAGTAAACCATGCTACCCTTGCTGGTCATACATTTCAGCATGAAGTACAAGTAGCAGTTGATAATAATATGTTGGGCAGTATGGATGCTAATCGTGGTGATTATCAAAATGGTTGGGATACCGATCAGTTTCCTAATAATATTAATGAATTGGTAGAAACCATGTTGGTGGTGCTAGAAGGTGGTGGCTTACAAGGCGGCGGTATTAATTTTGATGCAAAAATTAGACGTAACAGTACCGACCCAGCCGATTTGTTTTACGCCCATGTTGGTGGTATGGACATATTTGCAAGAGCTTTAATTCTAGCAGAAAATATCCTAAATAAATCTAATTACAAAAAAGTACGTGCAGATCGTTACGCTTCTTTTGATTCTGGTGCTGGTAAAGATTTTGAAGCTGGTAAATTAAGTTTAGAAGATTTACGCCAATATGCTATAGATAATGGCGAACCTGCTACGATTAGTGGCAAGCAAGAATATCTTGAAAATATTATTAATCGCTTTATTTAAAGAGGTTTGTATAAAACTAAAATCCCTGATGCTTCTAATGTGTCAGGGATTTTTTATTGAAACATTATTTCAGTTTCATTTGGGCAAAATAAGGATGCTCTGGATTAACTATTAATTCCTGCCTCAGAGGATGAATCAATACATCCATATCTTCTAGTGGTATTGCACCTAACAATGGTTCATTATCGCCTTTTAATACCAATGCATTACAAACAGTTTGTCTGTTTTTAAATTTTACCACAACTGGGCCTACTAAGTCATATTCTTCAATGTTGCCATTAGCTAATTGACCTTTTCTTTTTTCTAAAAATGGCAAGTCTAACTGAGCTTGAATACTTTCATTAATGCATAAATTATAAGCACCAGTATCTATGAGCATATTTATATGCATTTTCTTAATCTCATCTCTATCAATAATATGACGCTTCTCTAGTGCTAGATCGTCAGAATTAATTAATTCAATATCTGCGTATGTTAAGCCCATAATGTTGTATTTAAAAGCAAATTTA
>JAYVNQ010000167.1:0-4479 GCA_043758365.1 Chitinophagales bacterium | reverse complement strand
ACTTAGGTTTTCTTTGTAATGTCAGCAAACTTGCTATAATTTGCCACTGAAAGTCAGTTGAAAATTTGTTTTTTTTGTCATTAACGCTTTAACGACTGACTTCTTCTTAAAGTATAATTCCATTTAGCAATAACCATTTCTGAACAATTAACTCAAACAGCTTCTAAGATTTAGCACCCTACTAATATCCCTTTATGGCAAGCATCACAATTTGCTACAAAAAGTGCCTTTCCTTCTTGGTAGTCAGCTTTGGTAACCGAATCTTTTATAGTGTTTGTAATTAATTTGTTATTGGCAGTAATAGGTACGTTATTTTCGGCACAAGAAAGCATTCCAATAAATACAAGCAAAAAAACAAATACCTTTTTTACATACCTTAAAAACATGTATCAAATCTAATCCATAAAGTACCAAACATAGAATTTGTAGTACTAATCACATAAATCATTTTAATCATTACATTCAATTTTAAATTATCATTCCAAATCATTAGTCATGCTTGTAAAAACCTTTGGTAGTGCAGTTTATGGGGTAGAAGCTATTGCAATAACCATTGAGGTTAATATTGGTGGTGGCGACTTAAAATATTTTATTGTAGGCTTACCAGATAATGCTGTGAAAGAGAGTTTGCAACGCATAGAGAGTGCCATCAAAACCAATAAATTTGAAATGCCACGCACTAAGTTGGTGGTAAATATGGCTCCTGCCGATATTACCAAACGTGGCTCATCGTTCGATTTACCAATTGCCATTGGCGTCATGGGTGCCAGTGATCAAATTGGCGAACCCGACCGTTTGAAAGATTATGTAATGATGGGCGAATTGAGTTTGGATGGGAGTATTCAACCCATAAAAGGGGCGTTGCCAATTGCCATTCAAGCAAGGCGAGATGGCTATAAAGGTTTGATTTTACCTAAACAAAATGCCCGTGAAGCAGGCATGGTAAACAACTTAAAAGTATATGGGGTCGAACATTTGTGTGAAGTGGTTGGCTTTTTTAAAGATGAAAATTCTTTAACGCCAGTTGATGTAAATACCCGTGAAGAATTTTTTAATACCCAGTATGAATTTGATTTTGATTTCAGCGATGTAAAGGGTCAAGTGAATATAAAACGGGCTTTAGAAATTGCAGCCGCTGGTGGGCATAATGCTATTTTAATTGGCCCGCCCGGTGCAGGAAAAACCATGCTGGCAAAGCGTTTACCAACTATTTTGCCGCCATTAAGTTTGCAAGAAGCTTTAGAAACTACTAAAATTCATAGTGTAGCTGGCAAGTTGCCCGAAAACGCCTCACTCATAAATAAAAGACCGTTTCGTAGTCCGCACCACACCGTTTCGGATGCCGCTTTAGTTGGTGGTGGCGGTATTCCGCAACCTGGCGAAATTTCATTAGCACACAACGGAGTATTGTTTTTAGATGAATTGCCAGAGTTTAAAAGAAGTGCTTTGGAAGTTATGCGGCAGCCGATGGAAGAACGAAAAGTGACCATTTCACGGGCAAAAGTAGCGTTGGATTTTCCTGCCAATTTTATGTTGATTGCCAGCATGAACCCTTGCCCGTGTGGTTATTACAATCATCCCGATAAGGAATGTACTTGTCCACCAGGTGCTGTTCAAAAATATTTGAATAAAATTTCTGGCCCTTTGCTAGATAGAATTGATTTGCATGTAGAAGTAACGCCTGTTGCTTTTACCGAGTTAAGTAAAACTACTATGGGCGAGGCATCTGCCAGTATTAGAGAGCGGGTTATTGCCGCAAGAGACATACAAACCGAACGTTACAAAGACCAAGAAGGTGTTTACGCTAATGCCCAAATGAGCAGTAAACAATTGAGGGAAATCTGCCGTATTGAACCTTCAGGGGAAGCCTTATTAAAACGTGCCATGGAACGCCTGAACCTGAGTGCCAGAGCTTATGACCGAATTTTGAAAGTAAGCCGAACCATTGCCGATTTAGCAGCATCCGAAAATATAAAACCAGAACATTTGGCCGAAGCCATCCATTACAGAAGCTTAGATAGAGAAGGTTGGGCAGGGTAAAATTATTATCTAATATTTTGTTATGGCGTTCCTCGCTTGGGCGGGTCGGGCTGTTTGTTCCAATCTTTTTTTCGTGCCTCAAAAAAGTATTTCCACTGCCATCCCTAACGTAACTTATCAGTAACAATCGCATTCTAAATAACACAGCTATTAGCCTCAGTTTTTGTTGTACTTTGCCGTAATCTAAAACATTTTCGTATGAAATTTTCATTACTAAGTATTGGTGTTATTGCTACCTTTTTTGCTAATGCACAGCAAGTGTTTAACAAGCAACAACCCTTGGTACACACATTTTCTATTGTTGCAAAAGACATGGCTACTGGCGAAATGGCTGTAGCCGTTCAAAGCCATTGGTTTAGCGTAGGCACATCTGTGTCTTGGGCCGAAGCTGGTGTTGGTGCTATTGCTACACAAAGCTTTACCGATAAAAGTTATGGCCCAAAAGGATTAGCGATGTTAAAGCTAGGTTTTACAGCCAAGCAAGTATTGGATAGCCTTACCAAAGCAGATGCAGGACGAGATGTGCGTCAAGTAGCTATTGTAGATAATAAAGGCAATGTGGCCGCACATACTGGTGCAAAATGTATACAGTATGCCAAACATATTTTGGGCACTAATTTTAGTGTGCAAAGCAACATGATGCTAGGTAGTAAGGTGTGCGAAAATATGGCTACTGCTTTTGAAAAAGCTGCTGGCAAACCTTTAGCCGAAAGAGTATTACTAGCACTGGAAGCTGCACAAAATGCTGGTGGCGATATACGTGGTATGCAAAGTGCTGCCATGATAGTAGTGCCAGGTAAAATGATGGACATTTGGAATAATAGAACTGTTGATTTACGAGTAGATGATAACCCGAAACCATTGCTTGAATTAAGAAGATTGTACAATACCCACCAAGCTTACGAACACATGAATAATGGCGACCTTGCTGTTGAGAAAAACAATATGGCCGATGCCATGGCAGAATATAATGCGGCTATGAAGATGTTTCCTAGTAATTTAGAAATGCAATATTGGACTGCTATTACACTAGCTAATAACAAGCAAGTAACCAAAGCAGCAACAATGCTTAAAGCCATTTATGGTAAAAACAAAAATTGGCTGGAACTAACGAAACGCTTGCCAGCCGTTGGTTTATTAACGGTTGATGCAAAAGATTTGGTTAAGCTTACGAGTTTGTAGGATCGTTTTATAAAAGTCCATTAACTAGAAGTTCTTTATTATGCCTTTGGCACAATTGTTTTAGAAACACACACAATAATCATTTTATAAAACCGGCTTTACCTATATGGATAAGGCTTTAAATTAATAATATATGCTTTGGAGAGATAGGGATGAAAGTAGTAACGTTGATGATCGTCGTGGAATATCTGGGCGTGGGATGGCCGTTGGCGGTGGTATTGGCGGTGTTATCATTACGATAATTTATGTTTTATTGGGAGGCAACCCATCAAATTTGCCGCAACAATCATCTGCTGGCATTGGCAGCCAACAAGAAATGAGTGCCGAGCAAAAAGCATCAGACGATACGTTAGCGTCATTTACCAAAGTAACCTTACGGGAAACCGAAATCATTTGGCATAAATTATTACCCAATTATTCCGAACCAACTTTGGTGTTATTTAGAGATGGAGTACAATCGGGCTGTGGTGGTGCAACATCAGCATCGGGCCCATTTTATTGCCCTGCAGATGAGAAATTATATATAGACCTTGCTTTTTTTAATGAGCTCAAACAACGCTTCGGTGCACCAGGCGATTTTGCCATGGCGTATGTGGTAGCACATGAAGTGGGACATCATATACAAAAACTAATGGGCACTAGCGAAAAGATGGATAACAAGCGTAGCCAACTAAGTGAGGTTGAGTATAACAAACTCTCGGTAAAGCTGGAGTTGCAAGCCGATTTTTATGCAGGTGTATGGGCGCATTATGCCCAACAAACCGAGAAAATTATACAGCCAGGCGATATTGATGAGGCTTTAGGTGCCGCCAATGCTATTGGTGACGACCGCTTGCAAAAAGAAAGCCAAGGCCGTGTAGTGCCAGATGCGTTTACCCATGGCACATCGCAACAGCGGATGTACTGGTTTAAAAAAGGTTACGAAACTGGCGACATTAAGCAGGGCAATACCTTTTCTAGCACAGATTTGAATTAATAGTTTGCCGCTAGGATGCCACTTGCGGCCATTACAATCTTCCTTGTGAAAACACACTATATCATAATATCTAGAATCCTCAGGATAATACCGTCATGCACGTTCATGAAGCTATCATAGACAAGAATGAAGGAGCTATAGATTCCAATGAAAAAGCGATGGTCAGGAATATTTATAAAAAACTAAGAAGCTGTTTAAAAATGGGTTATTGAATTAGCATTATGTGTAAAAGTGGATAAAATTAGCTGTTGCAAAAAGTTAGTTTATCGTTTTAATGGATA
>JAYVNQ010000166.1:0-13551 GCA_043758365.1 Chitinophagales bacterium | reverse complement strand
TGTATATGGTATTTTAGTTTTTGCGAACGGTCGTTTGCCTTGTATTTATACTTCATCGCTTTGGCCCAAATTCGCCTTGCCACACGGCCAATAACGCTATACTCTGCATCCATACCATTACTAAAAAAGAAGGATAAATTGGGCGCAAAATCATCTATGTTCATGCCTCGACTCAAGTAATATTCCACATAAGTAAAACCGTTGGATAAAGTAAAAGCCAATTGTGTAATTGGATTGGCACCAGCTTCTGCAATGTGGTAGCCACTAATACTAACGCTGTAAAAATTACGAATCCTATTATCAATAAAATATTGCTGCACATCACCCATTAATTTTAGGGCAAATTCAGTAGAAAAAATGCAGGTGTTTTGCGCCTGATCTTCCTTTAAAATATCAGCTTGTACAGTACCACGAACCTGTGCAAATGTTTGGTTTTTTAGTTGTTGGTAAATGTGAAGTGGCACAACTTCATCACCGCTTAAACTCAATAGTTTTAAGCCCAAACCATTATTGCCTTCTGGTAATCTTTCAGGCGATGATGGGTTGTAATAAATGGGAGTACTTGACACATGAAATTTGGAACTTGATACTTTTTTTGCTTCTTCCCATAAGCCATTTTCCTCAATCCATTTCTCGCATTGCTGGTCAATAGCAGCATTTAAAAAGAAGGCTAATAACATTGGTGCAGGGCCATTGATCGTCATACTAACGCTTGTTTTAGCATCACACAAATCGAAGCCGCTGTACAATTTTTTGGCATCATCAACGCTAGCAATACTTACACCAGCGTTACCAATTTTACCATAAATATCTGGCCGTGTTGCAGGGTCTTCCCCATATAATGTAACGCTGTCAAATGCAGTGCTCAAGCGTGTTGCAGGCTGATTGAGTGATAAATAGTGAAAGCGTTTATTGGTGCGTTCTGGGCCACCTTCACCAGCAAACATTCTAGTTGGATCTTCACCTTGGCGTTTCAACTCAAAAACACCTGCTGTATAAGGAAATTCGCCTGGGATATTTTCCTGCAATTGCCATTTTAAAATATCGCCCCAATCTTTATATTTCGGTAAGACTACTTTCGGAATTTTTGTACCGCTTAACGATAAATTAGTTAACGACTGTTTGATGATTTTACCACGTACCTCATACTCAAAAAAATCGGCACTGTATTTTTTAATAATAGTTGGCCAATTAGTGATGAGTTGTTCACAATCTGGGTTCAATTTATTTTCGGTTGAAGCAACTATGTCAGTTAGCAAACCATCGTTCAATAATTGTTGCACGCCCTTTAATTGATATAAAGTTGTTGCAATTTCAGCTTGCTCATTTACCCAATTATCATAGTCTTTATTAGTGCTAACAATTTCAGATAAATACCTTGTTCGTGCCGAGGGAATAATCTGATTTTGTAGTTGATAGCTTTCTAAAGCATTGGATAATATACCAAACATAATGCCTTTTTTAGCTTCAATAGTTGCCATTAACAACGCAAATAATTTGTTGACACCAGCATCATTAAACTGGGCTGCAATGGTGCCTACAATTGGTAAATCTTCGTTAGCGGCAGAAAATAAATTATGGTTGCGTTTGTATTGTTTTCTTACATCGTTCAACGCATCCAAAGCACCTGCTTTATCAAATTTATTGATGGCGATTACATCGGCATAATCCAACATGTTTATCTTTTCTAATTGCGAAGCAGCACCATATTCTGGCGTCATTACATACAAACTGGTATCTACAAAATTTAAAATTGACGCATCACTTTGTCCAACACCGGCCGTTTCTACGATAATCAAATCAAAGCCTTCGGCCTTGCAAATATTGATGGCATCTTTTACGTAAGCACTTAATGCTACATCGCTATCTCTTGTGGCTAACGATCGCATATAAGCTCTTTTATTAGAGATAGCGTTCATCCTAATTCTATCGCCTAGTAAAGCTCCACCAGTTTTTTTCTTAGATGGATCAACGCTAATAACAGCAATGGTTTTATCTGAAAAATTATTTAAAAATCGCCGCACAATTTCATCAGTTACTGAGCTTTTTCCTGCACCGCCTGTGCCGGTAATACCGAGAACGACAGCCTCCCCGCCCCCCGAAAGGGGGATTAGTGAAGAAGCTGTATTTTTCGTATTACCTATAATATGCAAATAGTCATGCCCATTTTCAGCTGCAGTTATTGCTATTGCAATTTTTCTTACATTTTTTACTTTACCTAAAACATTTTTTGTATCGCTATTATGGGTCTGCATAATCCCCCCTTTGGGGGGTGGGGGGGCTGCACATTTATCAATTACATCTTCAATCATACCTTCTAGGCCCATCGTTCTACCATCATCGGGGCTATAAATTTTGGTAATGCCATAGCTTTCTAATTCTGCTATTTCGCTTGGTAAAATAGTGCCGCCACCACCACCAAAAATTTTGATATGGCTACAACCATTTTCGTTTAACAAGTCCTTCATGTACTTAAAAAATTCTACATGCCCACCTTGATACGATGTGATGGCAATGCCTTGAACGTCTTCTTCAATAGCAGTTTCTATAATTTCGTACACGCTTCTATTATGGCCAAGATGTATAATTTCTGCACCCTTGCTTTGCATAATCCTCCGCATAATGTTTATAGCAGCATCATGGCCATCAAACAAACTAGCAGCAGTAACCAAACGAACTTTATTTATTGAACTATTGGGCATATTATTTATTTAAAAACTAACAAACGTTAGTAAAAATAAGCAATGATTAATTAAATGATGTTTTAGATTTCTTTACAAATTTTGGTAGTGATTTAAAATGTATGCTGATTTGAATATAAAAAATCAGTGAGAATTTACGTAGAATTATCGTTATGAATAAGATAATGGTTAAAGCAAATTGATGAGTTCTGGACGTTTGTACATCATCGAAAACAAGATAAACGTTGGGTTTGGTATGCTTATGATAAAGAAACTAAGAAGATAATAGCTTTTCAAATTGGCAAAAGGAATGATAAAAGTTGCAAAGCATTACTAAAAAAATTGAGCCATTTAAAAATAGAAAAGTATTCTGCTGATGACTGGGAGTCTTACAAGAAATATATACCTAAACAGCAGCATATTATTTCAAAAAGGAAAACAACACCCCTGAAAAAAGAAACAGGGACTTTAGAACTCACCTAAAAAGGTTATGTAGAAGAACGGTTTGTTTCTCAAAAAAAGATAATATGCATTATGGAATAATTAAAACATATATTCAATACAGAAATGCTGCTTAAAAAACGGTATACATCTTAAATCAGTACAATAAATACGGTACTAATTCCAAATGTACGCTCTTTAAAATATTGATCATCGTCGTCACTGCGAGGTACGAAGCATCATATGTGTAAAATTAAGATTGCTTCGTACCTTGCAATGACGTTTTTGGTTTCAAAAACCTACTTCAAGTTCAGCAGCATTCATTTTACCACTACCATAAATACTAATCCAATTTGACAAAATATGAACATTGGGTTAATCCATACTTTTTTGCTCCCCTCTTATGAGAGTGATTGTGATAGACTACCATTAAAATAAATCGACCCGTTAACTAGTCAAAAAACTTGAACTGTTCAAGATTTTGTATCCTTATTGAGGTGGTTTTCCTCTAAAGTTTTTGCCGTATAAGACTACCCCGCTTTTTTATCACTTCAAAATCTCTTCAATAGTCGCTAACTCTTCCGTACTAAAACTTAAATTATCCAAGCACTGCATTGAGTCTAACAATTGCTCTGGTTTACTTGCACCGATTAAAACACTGGTTACTCTATCATCTTTTAGCAACCAAGCTAAAGCCATTTGTGCTAACGATTGGTTACGTTTTACAGCTAAGTCATTAAGTGCTTTTATGGTGTGCAACTTATCATTTGTTATTTGTTCTGGCTTTAAAAACACGCCTTTTGTAGCCCTTGAACCTTCAGGAATGCCATGTAAATATTTATTGGTTAATAACCCTTGTGCCAATGGTGAGAAAGGGATACAACCAACCCCGTATTGTTTTAATACATCTAATAATCCACCTTCTACCCAACGATCAAACATGGAGTATTTTGGTTGATGAATTAAGCAAGGTGTACCCAACTGTTTCAGTATCTCAAACGCTTTAGCAGCAACATCTGCAGGGTAGTTTGATATGCCAACATACAAGGCTTTGCCTTGCCGAACAAACAAGTCTAAGGCAGCCATTGTTTCTTCTAAAGGTGTATCAGGATCAGGCCGATGATGATAGAAAATATCTACATAGTCTAACTGCATCCGTTGCAAACTTTGGTCAAAACTAGATACCAAATATTTCTTACTTCCCCACTCACCATAAGGACCTTCCCACATATAATACCCAGCTTTGGTGGAGATAATTATTTCATCTCTATAGCCTGCAAAATCTTCTTTTAATATTTTACCAAAATTACTTTCTGCACTACCAGGCGGTGGCCCATAATTGTTGGCTAAATCAAAGTGCGTAATACCATTATCAAAGGCCGTTTTTAAAATGGCTTTGCAATTATCTACCACATCAACATCGCCGAAATTGTGCCATAAACCCAACGATAAAGCAGATAATTTAATACCACTATTGCCACAACGGCGGTACTGCATTTTTTTTTGATAGCGTTTGCTATCGGGCTGATAACTCATGGTTAAAATTATTTAGAGGCTAAATGTAACCGCTAATTGTTAGTTAAGCAGTAACTAAGGTTTGTTTGTTTTGTTGAGATAAGATATAATAGATGATAACGCTTAACAAAGCAGTCAAAAAACGATTATTCTTTAGGGCAATGGTACTTTCTTTCGTAGTAATTACCCCTGCAACACATAATACTGAGCCTGCTTCCAAAACTTACCACTGCGGAAAAACACATATTTACTATTAGTTTTTAAAATAAAGCGAAATCCTGTTCCAGTAAGGATTTTGCCTTTTTTAAAACAATTTAGGCAACAACATTGGTACAGTGGATTGGTACAGTTGATAATCTTTACCAAATAGCCGAAGCAATTTTCTTTCCTCGACGTAAATACCAATCCGGGTATAAACCGTTATGCAGATGCAACTAATTAAATTACTAAGCAACGGCTGCCATAAAAATAAGCTGAAAACAAAAGCAATGGTAACGGTATAAAGTGGGTGCCGCACCAGTGCATGAACTCCTTTTGTTTCTAAATGCAGCACGGGGGCTTTACCAGTTAAGGCATCTATACCACTTAAATCGGCAAAGTATTTTTTCATGCATACCAACATTAAAAAACTGCTTATTATTACAAATAAAGCAGCTACAATTTTTTGTGCTAATGGTGGTTGCCAAAGCAATTGTTTAGTAATTGAAACATGATACCAAACTACCAATACCAAGTTGATGGTTGCAAATATTGAATAGGTTAATCTGTAAAATTTATACTTAGCTTTTAGCAAAACTTCCATTCTGTTTTTTAAAGGCTGATAGGCAAGTATACTGTGTAGTACTCCAAAACAGAACCAAGCTAATACTAATAATATGTAAGGCTTTATGGACAATTTTTGTTTCGTTTTAGAATTAATTGAAGTTACTGTGGGGTTAATCATTTCTTTCATTAAAACTAGCGATTTTAGAATGATCCCTCATTCCAAGGAACAAGGGATCTAACTTTATTTAATGAGATGTCTCGTGCCTCCACAAGACGTGTTATGTTCTTTTTCATTCCCATACAATTGTTAATTGCAAACAAGATCAGTACCAACCAAACTTAGGCTTCTTCATCGAAGTATAATTTATAAAAGTGTTTACCCTTTACTTCATCGTAGCCTTTCTCAATTAAATCTTTACGGCTGTGGATATAAACATGAAAGTTTTTATCCAATTTAAGTATGCTTTTATACAGCCGTTCTTGCTTTTTTACAGCCGCCACATGTATAGCAAATTCATCGCTAATAGCCACTTGCTTTGCTTGCTCGTAAACCTGTTTATAATTGGTAAAGGCTTCCATCACTTCTGGGTGGTGAATAACCTCTTCAGCAAACTCGTCAAACTGAAAGTTCTCTTTGGTTTTAAAATAGTCCATACTTCGGTTCAGCATATCTATTTGCTCGCTTTTATTAACGTCAAATTGCTCAGCTACTTCGGTGCTAATAAACAGCTTAGCCATGCTTAACACATTGTTAGTGCTATGATAACTATCTGCATAGGGCTTTACATTTAAAAAATCGTTCACCCAATATTGTGCTTCGCTTTGTTTATTAATAGCATCTACAACGCACACTACATAACCGTCAGCGCTATTTGTTTTAAAAATAAGGCAGCCTTTATCTAACTTATTAATGTTAATGCCATCTTCTGCTGCAACTTCCCAACCTTGCCCATGCGGAAACACTTTTAAAAATGTTTCCTTCGACTCGCTTTTAAAAATACCAATTGCCTCAATATATTCGGCACCAAACGGTACGTTTTTAAAATGTACCACGTACAGCTCGCCTTCTTTTACTTTAGCATGGGTGCTTTTATTGTAAAGAAATTGGGCCAATAACGCCGATTGGGATACGATTTTTTTTTGACTATTAAATATTTGGCTAACATAACTATACACTTCATTCAAGCCAATATCGCTGATATGTGTAAAATGGTACTGCTCGTTTACATTAAAGGGTGCTAAAAAATATTTTGCCAAAATGCCTCTAACGGTTCCATCGTTTAACAATAATGGGTTGGTTGATAATTGTAAGTTTTCACCACGAGAAGGGTTGCCTATTTTGTGCACAATGGCGTGGTTTATTTCTACGCTGTCTATTCCTGTCATAATAAAACGAAGATATAGTTGTGATTGAATGATTATTATGATATTATGAGTAACGCAATTTTATATCATAAAATCTGTGAAAATCTATCCAATCCGTGTTATCCGTGTTCCTATCAAACCGCTTATGGTAATGGGTCGTAACCACTACCACCCCAAGGATGGCAAGATGCAATACGTTTTATAGCTAACCAACTACCTTTAAATGGCCCATATTTTTTTAAGGCTTCTAAACCATAGTTTGAGCAAGTTGGTGTGTATCTACATTTTGGCCCAATAACTGGCGAAATAACGTATTGATAGAACTTTATTAGCCCTATTAATGGTAGGCTAAGCAGTTGTAGCAATAGTTTCATTTAATACGGTTATTAGTTTTTTTATAATGATCGGCATTTTCTTTTCAATCAAATGTTTTTCGGGCAATGTTTTATTAATGTAAATAAAAAACACAGCTATTTGTTGCTGATGGCTGATAATAAAGTCGTGCAAGGGAGCTTTGTTCAGCCGATATTGTTCTTTTAAAACCCGTTTAATGCGGTTTCTATCAACGGCATGTTTAAAGGTTCTACTGCTGGCACTCACACCAACTTTTATAGGAAAATCCGACGATTCGGTTATTGGTATGTATACCACTTTTATAGGAAACACCAAAAACGACTTTCCCTCTGCAAACAACTGCTTAGTCAGTTTACGGCTTTTTAGCTTTTCTTGCTTATTAAAAATATGTGTCGGTTTATCTGTCAATTTTTAAATTATACCAACAAAAAAGACGATTTCAATTGCTTGAAACCGTCTAAGTTATTTATCTTATTCCGCTATAAACGGAAATATTTTATTTTAATCCTTTCTCGCTAGAAACAGTTAGTCTCTTACGACCTTTTGCTCTGCGGCTTGCTAAAACCCTACGGCCATTGGCAGATTGCATACGCTTACGAAAACCATGAACCGTTTTGCGGCGTTTTTTATGCGGTTGGAATGTTTGTTTCATTACTATGATTTTTACTTACCCAAAAATATTGTTTTCAACTTTATAGCCGCGACCATTACCGCTATTTTGTGAAAGGACGGCAAAAGTAGGGGTTTGTTAGTGAAATATCTTGTTACACTATTATTTTTTTTAGCGGCCTACTTATAACTTAAAACCTATTGTTTAAAACGGTTACTTTATCTGTTCATACTTGCTAAAAACTCCTCGTTTGACTTAGTTCCCCTCATTCTTTTCAGCAATTCATTCATTGCTTCTTCAGTATTCATGTCGTTTAAAAACAACCGCAATACATTAATGCGAGATAAAACATCTTTATCCAACAACAAATCATCACGTCTTGTACTAGAACCTACCAAGTCAATAGCTGGGAAAATTCTACGATTTGCCAAACGCCTATCTAACAACAATTCCATATTACCAGTACCCTTAAATTCCTCAAAAATCACTTCGTCCATTTTGCTACCAGTTTCTATTAAGGCTGTAGCCAATATAGTTAATGATCCACCATTTTCTATTTTACGAGCCGCACCAAAAAACTGTTTTGGTTTTTGCATTGCATTAGCTTCAACACCACCGCTTAACACTTTACCACTGCTTGGTGCTACGGTATTGTGTGCTCTTGCCAAACGTGTAATACTATCTAATAATATCACAACATCGTGACCGCACTCTACCAAACGCTTGGCTTTTTGCAAAGCCATTGCAGATACTTTTACGTGCTTTTCAGCTGGTTCATCAAACGTTGAGGCAATTACTTCGCCATTAACACTGCGTTCCATATCAGTTACTTCCTCTGGTCTTTCATCTATTAAAACCACCATTAAATAACATTCGGGATGATTCGCAGCTATTGCATTAGCAACCTCTTTCAGCAACATTGTTTTGCCAACCTTTGGCTGTGCTACAATTAAACCACGTTGACCTTTACCAATTGGGGTAAACAAATCAATAATACGTGTGCTATAATTATTAGGTGTTGTAAATAAATTCAGTTTCTCAAAAGGAAACAAGGGTGTTAGATAGTCAAACGGTACACGGTCTCTTACTTCATCTGGACGCTTACCATTAATGCCATCAACTTTTAATAATGCAAAATATTTTTCGCCTTCTTTTGGTGGACGAACAGCCCCAGAAACAGTATCGCCGGTTTTTAAACCAAATAATTTTATTTGGCTTGGCGATACATACACATCATCTGGCGAACTTAAATAATTATAATCTGATGAACGTAAAAAGCCGTAACCATCTGGCATCATTTCTAAAACACCTTCACCTGCAATTATACCATCAAACTCAATATTAAATACTGGTTCACGGCGAAAATTCTGCCGCTTTTCAGGATATTGATGCGTGGTTTCTGGTTGCTGAGGCGAATTTTCCCCTTCTTGATGCTGCTCGTTTGAAGTGCTATTATTGTTGGTCGAATTATCGGCATTACTATTATTACTATTGTTGCTATTGCTATTATTATTGTCAGATGTTACTCTGTTTTCTGTAGCCTGTAACATTTGCTCAGCCAAACTTAGTTGGTGTTCATCAACTTCAACCTTTGGTTTTCGTGCACGTTTTATTGGTAATTTATCTTGGAGAGATATAGGTGTAGCAGTCGTTTCAGTTTGTGGACTTTTATTTTCTTGTGGAGCGGTACTTGGCATTATTTCAGCTTCTTCAGTACCATTGCCTATTGACGTTTTAATAGTAATTGGCTTACGGCCACGAGGCTTACGCGTAGGAACGTCTTCTTTAACATCACTTTGTTTTACAGCCTGACCATCTAAGATTTTGTATATTAATGATTGCTTGTCTAGTTGGCTTACATTAGATAATTTCATCTGTCCAGCTACATCTAATAATTCCGGTAGTAGCATGTCGTTTAATTGCAAAATGTCGTACATAAATTGTTTTGAGATAATAAAATCAGCGGATTTGTGTAGTAATTAATCCCGTGGTAAAATGTTTGAAACTTAAATCTGTTATTTGATAATTTGGAAGGAGAAAAACTGATGGGTTAGTGAGATGACTAAACAGTAGTCAGTTTGTTTCCGTGGCAATGTTACAGCAAAAAATTTAAACCTAATTTTTTTTCTGTTAAGCAAACCTAAAATACAGATACCTCGTAGTTAATATACGAATTATACTAAAATAGCTAATCAATAGCGGGTTTTTTCAGATGGAGGGGGGCTATTCATAGCCTCCTTATTTTTGCCCCAAACTTTCAGATGAAAAAATTACAGTTTTATAATTTTATTCCTGCCATTGTTTTCTTTTTTTTTACTTTTTACCTATTTACATTACCTGGGGAGGAAATTCCTCAAATTGATTGGATGGATAAATTACAAGTAGATAAATTGGTACACATTGGCTTGTTTATAGTTCTTGTTATTGCATTTGCATTTCCTTTCAATAAAACAAATATTAGTAGAAGTAATCGCTTTAAATGGTTTCTACTCATTGCAATATTGGGAGTTTTATATGGTATCACTATTGAGTTTATCCAAAAGTATTTTGTAGCCAACCGTACATTTGGTATTGATGATATGTTTGCGGATTTAATTGGTTGTATTATAGGCTACTACTACGTTAGAAGATTTTTTAAAAACTAATTTTTTACAGAAATATGATCGACAAGAAAGCTGTTTTGCTTTGAAGACCTTACTAAAAAAATTGGCCCTGATGGAAATCAGAGCCGCAACCAAAACTAACTGCTTATGAGAAAATTTAAAATCTTATTTCGTTTTTATACTACTATATACGCAAACACAATGCCAAGGGTTTTATAAAATCTGTTAATAGAATGTTAGACATTATTATAAGTGCTTTTATTATTTAAAATGTAGAATTCTTAGTAAAAGATTATAAAACGAGTTGAGAGTTTAAAAAAGAAATGTTAATGCATTTTTTCGCAATTATTCTTGTTTGACGAGACTGCCTTTAAATCTTTACAACATAATATCTGCCATTTATTTTCTTAGAATATTTTTCATGTATAAATTAAGTATCAGCGGTTTACTATCTCGTAAAACTACAATTTTTATTTTGCCGCTCGCATTCTGTAAGCTTGTTTTAAAAGTTTGTATGTTATTACTAAAATTGTTGTCAATAGAAATTATAATATCACCAGGTTTAAAGCCAGCTTTTTCACCCGGCGATTTTGCCATAATATCAACCACAGTTATTAAACCATCAATTTGATAAATACCCAAACCTGTATATGAATAATCGAATGCATCGTTGTAATGGGTATTTGGTTTTAGGTAAATAGATTGCTCCGGGTAATTCAAAATCACATTAAACCGTCGCAAAATCTCGTTGCCAATAAGTCCACCTAACAATGGATAGCTTGTTACATTATAATCATCAACAAAAATATAGATGGGCACTTTTTTAAACTTATATGGCCCAATTTGCATTTGTTTTATAACTGTTACATCCATCGTTTTTTTGCCTCCTAACCCCTCAGTTTGGGTTGCAAATCGTTTCCGTTTCTTTTTTAAAATAGCACTATCGTTAATAAAATCTTCCGATAGTAACAAACATAAACCCGCACCAGTATCAAAAATAAAACGGTTAATAATTTGTCTTTCATCTGCCACGATTGCAGTAGGATAAGCCAATGATGAAAAATTAGGTCGCATTAAATAGCCACCCTTTGGATATTTCGTAATCCCAGGCGAATAAACCTCTATTTTTTGTAAATCGTAATCAATATTTACAATAAACCTTCTTAAAAAACTATAGCCAATAATGCCATCAATTTTTACCCCATAAACGCTAGTTAACAGGTCGTAATCGTTAATATGAAAATCTAAATTCTCAACAAGCAACCCACCCAAGTGCAAGGTATGTTTATATGCAAAATCCACGGTTTTCATTCCAGCAATACCACGTATCGTTTTGTCGCTTTTTTGGTGCAGTAAACCAAGTTCTGCAACGGTTGTAGAATCTAAAGAAATGCCACCGCTACCCGTATCTAACACAAAATTCAACGAGTCCTTTATGTTATCAATAGTTGCCCTGAGTATAATAATACCACCGCTTAACTGTGTGAAAGAAAACTTAGTTAGCAGCTTAGATAGTGGTGCTACAAACTCCTCCTGTGCATTGGCGGTTATACATAAAAACAAAGCTACACCTAACACTATTTTTTTTATAGAACTAGCATTAGTATTTCTATTCACCTGTGTAGGCGTCGCACACTGCATCGTTAGATTATTTATTTAGCATCAGTTTAAATTTACAGCTTTTCTAATGCTTGCATCAGTTTTATACCAAGTGCATCACCATTAGTGGCGTTATTGGTTAATACTGTTACTACAATATTTTTTGTTGCATTAACGCACAACATTGTTCTGCACCCATAAGTACCACCACCATGCTGTAAAACAATATCAGTATCATCAATTAAAAAATGCCAGCCCAAACCTACTTTCTGTACCTTATCGTTAAAAGTTTGTAGATGCGTTATGGTATTATAGTTTGCCAATGGGCTTTTAATTGCATTTAGTTGTTGTTTACCGTATACTAACAAATCTTCTGCACAAGATTTTATTGCACCTGCAGCCGCCATGCTTTTAAAATTCCAAGCAGGCACAGCCTCATCTTTTTCGTTATACCCTTGCGACATGGCTGTTTTATCAGCAGAAGTTAATACAATTTTTGTATGAGTTAATGCCAATGGTTTTGCAATAGATTCAACTAATAATTGTTCGTAGTTTTTTTTATAAATACGTTCTAAAATTACTCCTAATAAGCCTACTGCCAAATTGCTGTATTCGTAACTTTCGCCTGGTTTACGAATGGCTTTAAATTGTTTTAAAAAAGCAAACATGGCTTTATCATCGTAGTTTTCATAAGGTTGTAAATAATTAGTTATAGTAACATTCATATTCATTGGCAGCCTTGGCAAACCTGAACTATGGTTACTTAATTGTTGTAACGTTATGTTTTGCAGGTCTTTATTTATTGCTACAGAATCGGGTAAATATTTCGTTATCGCATCTTGTAATGCTACTTTTTTATCAAACACAGCTTTTGCCAAAAGAGTTGCTGTAAAAGTTTTAGAAATGGAGCCAATTTCGTATAAGGTTAATTTTGTAGGTAGTTGTTTATTATTTTTTACCGTTTCGCCATAGTTGTAGAAATAATTTGTGCCTTTATAAAAAATGCCCACACTAGCACCCACATTTTCAATTGTATTTATATAATTGCCTACCAATGTGTCAACCGTTTTATCTAGTATGGTAAGCTTAGTATTATCAGTAATAGCTACAACTTTTTTCCGTGAATCATCTTGATAGGGCTGAATGGCAAATACCTGAAACTTACCTAAAGAATCTAAGCTTAAAAGCAACTGTAGTGGTACAACTGCATCTAGTTTGTATTTATTTACCCCATTTTTACTCCGCTTAAAAATTATATTGGTAAAAGGCATTAACCCATATAATTGCTTTTCACATATCATTTTCCATTTATCGTGTGGCAAAGCAGTTTTAAAAGCTTGTCCGGCTAATATATAAGCACTATCGGTTTGTTTATTTGCTAAATATTGCAATAGTTGTTGTGCAACACTATCTGTTTTAATTTCTTGTGGTGTAATAGGTTTTTGAGCGTATAAATTAACTACTAATAAAATGTTGCCAATTAATACAAGTGTCATAAATTTCATGTAGTAATTTTTAGATAAGTAGTCTGTCATAATTATCTTATACTAATTCTGACCGAAGAAATCACCAAATACACTGAATTTATACACTAAAATGTTTGGGATTTTATAAGTTA
>JAYVNQ010000165.1:0-35485 GCA_043758365.1 Chitinophagales bacterium | reverse complement strand
TGGTCTTCCAGTGATAATTTGCAGGGACGGCCAGATTTTGTTCCTTTACGACGAGATTGTTTGAACTGGCTTATAAATCCAGTCATCTCAGCAAAAGTTACTGGCTTAACGCCTGTAAGACGTTTGAAAACAACGGGTGAACAGTCTTGTATATCCTTATATAGCATAGTGCTATAACGAAGCAAAAAGTAAAATATTGAATATCCAAATTATGTTAGAGGTCTAATAAATCATCTTACTAATTTTTTCATTTGTTTAAAATCAAAATCCAGTAATTCAAAATCTTGGCTCTTTGG
Organism: Chitinophagales bacterium; assembly: GCA_043758365.1. Taxonomy (GTDB): domain Bacteria; phylum Bacteroidota; class Bacteroidia; order Chitinophagales; family Chitinophagaceae; genus Parasediminibacterium. The sequence goes on along the minus strand of JAYVNQ010000165.1, from coordinate 35,189 downwards.
TAAATAATAATGCCACCATTCTGTATCTAAAGATTTAAAGCCATTATTTTCCATCACCGTTTTTAATAGCTTTCTATTCTTCAATACCACACTATCTAGTTGCATATAATTATGGTGGGCTTTTTCAGTAAAATCGTCAAACGGGGTGGGCATTGCGAGTTCTTTTGTGGTTTGTAAATCAATCAATGTTAAGTCTATAGCTATACCAAGGTTATGATCACTACCTTTTGCAGGATTGGCCGCGTAACGGTCATCCGGTACAACTTCCCACATTTTTTTGGTTACGCTGTATGGTCGATAAGCATCAAATATTTTTATGCCCAAACCTCGTTTTCTTAATGCCATACAAACATTTTGCAAAGCTTTTGCCGATGCCAATCGCATATATGCTTTTGGTTTTTTGTATAATATGATATGCGTGAAATTATCAGCAGTAGCGTATATAAAATCGGTTACAAGTGGCGAAATGAAATCGTTTAAAGGCACTATCTTCTTGGAACTATCATCTAAAATTGACTGCTGATAAGTTGTTTTTGAATTGATGACTATTAGCCCAAATTCATTTTTTGGCAAGGTATTTGGCAATTGCGCTCCACTTTGATTTATAAATAAAAATGCAAAAGCTATGAGAGGCCAAATGTTTTGTCTATTTTTCATCAATTCTAATGGTTTGGCTTACAAAATACAACATACCTTATTATGAAAATAGCAGCTATAGTATTTTTTTTATTATTTATATGTTCGCAGGTTTATTGTCAAATACCCGATACACCGTTAGTTGTTCAAGTATATAAATACAAAGTTGATGGAAAAGCAAGCTTTTACAGTGCCAACCTTAATGGTACAAAAACTGCAACAGGCGAAATATTTGACAATAATAAAATGACCGCCGCCAGCAATAGTTTTAAAATGAACACGTGGGTTTTGGTAACCAATTTAAGTAATGATAAAACTGTTATTGTTCGTATTAACGATAGGATGCACCCTAAAATGGCCAAAAAAGGACGTATAATTGATTTAAGTCATGCTGCAGCCAAAAAACTTAATTTTCTTATAAAAGGCATAACAAAAGTTTCTATTGAGCCAATTGATTAACCTACCGACTAAGTAATTTTTTTTAACGTAACAATATCTTAATTTTCAGAAATTGGCTTTAGACATGTATTTTCGCAGTAATAATAAAAACACGCTATGAAGAAAATTACTTTACTATTTATTTCTACGGCTTGGGCTATCGCTTCTTTCAGCCAAACAACTAGCCTAAAAAAGCTACCAACTTTGGGTATTGGATTTAATTTAAAAGATTTTAAAACAGCCGAACTTATTAAGAACAAGTCTCTTAGTGATGTTTTGGTAAATAATTCTTTCTCTAAAATCCAAAACATGGCTCCTGGTTTAACAGTTACCTATTACGAAGGTATTACTGACCATATTGACTTTATGACCAACTTAGGTGCTTGCTTTACGGCTTATAAATACAAGGGTAAAAATCTTGGTACGGGCGATAATTTTTTATTAGATCTTGATGCTCATCTAAACTTTAAATTACTAACTGACAATTACTTTTTAGTGCCTTACATCACTACGGGTATTGGTGCATCTATGTACAAAGGCACTTATTTTTCTGCTAGTACAATTGGTGGTTTAGGTTTGCAATTTAAGTTAGGTGAAGGCTCTTTCATTTACACACAAGCAACTTACAAATTTGGTATTTCTGAATATGGTAAAGAGAATATGAACTTCTCTTTAACGTTTGCTTCCCCATTAGTTGATAAAAAAGTTGCTCCAGTTATGGCGCCACCACCCGCACCGATTGTTGTACCAGAAAAAGACACTGATGGTGATGGTATTGTAGATAGTAAGGATAAATGCCCTACTGTTCCAGGTGTTGCAAGATATGATGGCTGCCCGGTACCAGATACTGATGGTGATGGTATAAATGATGAGAACGATAAATGCCCTACCGTTAAGGGTTTAGCTAAATACGATGGCTGCCCAATACCAGATACCGATGGCGATGGTGTAAACGATGAGGAAGATAAATGCCCTACTGTTGCAGGTTTTGCACGTTACCAAGGTTGCCCAATACCAGATACTGATGGTGATGGTATAAACGATGAGGAAGATAAATGCCCTAAAGTTCCTGGTGTTAGAGAAAATAGCGGTTGCCCAATAATTAAAGAAGAAATAGTTAAGAGAGTAGCGACCAGCGCTAAAAATATTTTCTTCGCAAATGGTAAAGCTATTTTATTGGCAAAATCATACAAGTCTCTAGATGCAGTTGTAGCAATCTTAAAAGAAGATGCTGATTTAAAACTAGATATTGAAGGGCATACAAGTAGCTCAGGTTCTGATAAAATAAACCTTCCTTTAAGCAAGGATAGAGCTGCCGCGGTAAACAATTACATGATTAAAAATGGTATTGATGCTAGTAGATTAACTTCTGAAGGTTATGGTTCAAGCAAGCCAATTGCAGATAATAAAACAGCAAAAGGCCAAGCTTTAAACAGACGTGTAGTGATGAAATTGCGTTATTTCTAACCCTTTTCCGTTTATAAATTATATTCAAAACCTTGGTTACAATTTTGTAACCAAGGTTTTTTTATTCTAGGATAATTATAATTTATTAAAAAGTTTATTTGGTAAAAATGGTTACCGAAATACGCTGATGGCTTGTCGGTAAGTATTGCAATGGGCTTCGACAATGGTAGAAATATGAGGGCTATAACCACCACCCATGGCTACCACTACAGGTATTTTGTGCCGATGTAAGGTTTCAAAAATAAAAGTATCTCTTTGCTTACAACCTTCAATAGTTACTTTTAATTTACCGAATTTGTCGGTCTCTAAAATATCTACACCGCTTAAAAAGAAGGCAAAATCTGGTTGTATTTGTGCCAATATTTTTGTGAGATTTTCCTTTAATAATTGTAGATAAGTATCTGTATCGCAACCATCAATTAGCCCAATATCTAAATCGCTTTTTTCTTTATGAAAAGGATAATTGTGTTGGCCATGCATACTAAAAGTAAATACCCTTTTTTCATGCTCTAAAAGCTTAGCGGTACCGTTGCCTTGATGCACATCTAAATCAATAATTAATATTTGTTTTGCCAATTGATGGTGTAATAAATAATTACTAGCAATTGCCATATCGTTCAACATGCAAAAGCCTTCGCCTCTATCTGTAAAGGCATGGTGCGTGCCGCCTGCAACGTTTAAAGCTACTCCATTTTCAAAAGCAAAATGGCAGCAATCTATTGTGCCTTGCGTAATCATCAGCTCACGTTTTGTAAGCATGGGCGATTGTGGGAAACCTATTTTTCTTTGCTCGGAAGCTGTAAGGGTTTGGTTAATGAGTTTGTCTAAATAATCACTAGTATGCGTTAATAAAATGGTTGCTCTATCGCACAATTTTGGTGAGAATAGATTTTCTTTAATAATACTTCCTTCATATAATAATTGTGCTGGGATCAACTCGTATTTCAGCATTGGAAAACGGTGCCCATCTGGCAATGGATGAGCATAAATACTATCGAAAGCAATATGTATATTCCTAGAGCCCCCAGCCCCTGAAGGGGTGCTTTTAAAACCTTTATTTATGGTTTGTATTTTGTTCATTCATTTCTTAATAGTTACAATTCACTTGTAGTGATTCGGCTCCTGAATTATTTTATTTTTATTAGGCTTGCTAATTCACCCTTTAGGGGGTTAGGGGGCATCACTATTGCATAAACGTTATCGCCCTTGTTTTGTTTAACATTGGCAAGCCCTGTGAACCTACTAAATGCTGGTATTACAGCGTAATTTTTACCAAAATAAAAGCAAGGAAAACGTAGACTTTGTTTACCGATGCCGCTAATTGAAACTCCTGGATGGATATGGCCAGAAATAATATAGTTGTTGGTTGTTAGTTGGTTCTGGATAGTAGAAACGTCGTGTTGGAAATTGATGATGCCAATACTTAAATATTCTTGATGTACTATTATGTCCATATTGTTGTAGTGATCAGCTTTTAAAATATCATGGTTACCTTTTACTAAGTGGATTTTTAATTGCGGCATATCGTTTCGCCATCGTTTAAACTGGTCTAATTCTTTATTGGCCACACTATGAAACATATCGCCAACTACAATCAATTTGTCGGCTTTAAAAAAGGTAATTTGGTCAAGCAACCGTTGCATATCTTCTTTAAAAACAGCTTGTGGCACAGCAATGCCATACTTACGAAAATGTCCAGTTTTACCAATATGCAAATCGCTTGTTATTAAAGCGTTTTCCTCTTGCCAAAACATACAACGCTGTGGAGTTAAAATAAATGTTTGATGATTTATAATGTGGGGTATTAACTGCATGGCCTAATGGCAAATATACTTTTAGCTGTTTTCTAATTAAGAAACTTGTTTAATTCAATAACAACTTTCATCGCTACCATAAAACAATCTTTACTTGTGCAACACTATCTTCGTGATTGTTCCTATAACCTTTTCAAAATGATAAAAAAAATAATTTGCTTTCTGCTTATCAATGGTTTGTGTTTAGCTGCATTTGCACAAACGCCGCCAACGTTTAATAGTGCCGATATTTTTATGCAGCTTAAAAAATTAAAAGTTTTAGGTAGCGTATTGTACATCGCTGCTCACCCTGATGATGAAAATAATGGGTTGTTACCCTACTTCGCTAAAGAAAAATTGTACCGTACTGCTTATCTAAGTTTAACCCGTGGCGATGGTGGTCAAAACTTAATTGGTAGCGAACAAGGCATTGAGTTAGGGATGATACGCACACAAGAATTATTAGCCGCAAGACGCATTGATGGCGCTGAACAATTTTTTAGCCGTGCTTATGAATTTGGCTTTAGTAAAAACTCGCAAGAAGCATTACGGATTTGGGATAAAAATAAAATTTTAAGTGATGTGGTTTGGGTAATTCGCAAGTACCAACCGGATGTTATTATTACCCGTTTTCCTGGCGATGCAAGGGCTGGTCATGGGCATCATGCAGCCTCTTCTTTATTAGGTAACGAAGCCTTTACGGCAGCAGCAGATGCTACTAAATTTCCTGAACAATTTGCATATGGTGTAAAGCCATGGCAAGCAAAAAGAATACTGTGGAACACCTTCAATTTTAGTGGTGCAAATACTACTAGTGAAGACCAATTAAAAATAGATGTTGGTGGCTTCAATGCCTTACTAGGAAAGAGTTATGGCGAGTTGGGTGGCGAAGCAAGAAGTATGCATAAAAGCCAAGGCGAGGGCAGACCAAGACGACGTGGACAGATTTACGAATACTTCACAACTACAGGTGGCGAAGCCCCAAAAGCCGATTTGATGGATGGTATTACTATAGGTTGGAGTAGGATAGAAGGTGGTGAAAAAATTGAAGGAATGATTAACAAAGTAATCGCTGGTTTTAACTACGAAAAACCAGAATTATCTATACCTGATTTAGTGAAAATATACCAAGCAATACAACCGTTAAGCAACAGTAATTGGAAGGTTAAAAAACTATCTGAACTACAAGATATTATTGAAGAATGTAGCGGCTTATATGCAGAAGCAACTACTACGCAAATAAGTATATCACAGGGCGATGTGTTACGCTTTACCAACTTCCTAACTAAAAGAAACACGGTTAATGCAACTTTGCAAAGTATCAATGTTGTGGGTAAAGATTCTATAGTAAATATTGCTGTTGGAGTAAATCAAAATGTTCAAATCAATAGCAGTATTAGTGTTCCATCAGCTCAGAAAATTTCGCAACCATATTGGTTAGAATATCCTCAATTAACTGGCAGTTTTGATGTGCGTGACCAAACCCTAATTGGGAAGGCTGAAAACGATGCCGCCTTTGTAGTAGACTTTATCGTTTTGATTGAAGGTGAGAAATTTATACTAAAACGACCTATTATGTACAAGGTGGTTGATGCCGCAAAAGGCGAATTATACCAACCATTAATCGTGTTGCCTAAAATGGAATTGAGCTATGTAAAAGATAATTTTATATCGCTTAATGGACAGCCCGTTTTAACGCAAATGCATTTTAAATCGAACGTAAAGGATAGCACCCTCTACAACATCAAACAACAATATTCGCCTGGTTGGAAATACAGTGCATCTAACATTACTTATGGCACATTTAACAATATAGAAAACTATTGGTCTGGTACGTTTACACCACAAGCAAATACTAAAAATTCAACTGAAGTTGCAAGCCTTATTACAAGTGATGGCAATTACGATGGCTACACAAAAACAATAGCTTACGACCATATTCCTACAATTACTTATTTCCCAAAAGCAAAGGCTAATTTGGTAAATGTTGACATAAAAATAATTGGTAAAAAAGTGGGCTACATTATTGGTGCTGGCGATAAAGTGTCGGAGGCATTATCACAAATGGGTTACGACGTGAAACCCTTATCTGAAGCTGATTTGACAGAAGAAACATTAAAACAGTTTGATGCAATTGTGGTTGGTATTAGAGCTTATAATATTTATGAATATCTTACTAATAAATACGACGTTTTAATGGGCTACGTAAAAAATGGCGGCAACTTAATTGTACAATATGCTAAAAGTAATCAGGTAGGTAATAGAACAATAAAAATGGGGCCTTATCCCTTTATTGTTAACAGCGGTTCCCGAGTTACTGAAGAAGATGCAAAAGTGAATTACCTGCTACCAAATCATCCCTTATTAAACTATCCAAATAAAATAATGGATAAAGATTTTGATAGCTGGATACAAGAACGTAGTACTTACCAAGCTGAACAAATTGATAACCATTATGAAGCATTATTGGGCATCAATGATACCGGCGAAAAACAAGGTAACGGCAGCTTAATAACCACCAAATTTGGCAAAGGTAATTTTACCTACGTAAGCCTTGTTTTGTTTAGACAATTGCCTGCTGGTATACCCGGTGCTTATAGGTTACTGGCCAATTTAATTGCACAAGGCAAGGGGCCTTCAACGATTAAATGATTGAAATGATAAAGCAATAACCAATGCAAAAAAGAAAAGGAATTAGTGTGTTTATGATATTATTGATAGCCTTGGCTTTTGGTTATTTTATAAAAAATGTAAAGGTTGGGCTCATCATTGGGTTAGTTTTAGGATTACTAATGAGTGGATTGCTGAGTAGCAGAAAGTAAGTTTTAAGTTATAGATAGTAGGTTATAAATCGTAAAGTTTAAAGCTTGCTTTATTAGTAACAATATCCTGCTATAAAATTAATTAATTCATGATTTATAACTCCTAATTAATGAAAAACGTTCCTCTTTTTAAAACATGGCAACAATGGTACCTTTTTATCATTGTGGTATTGCTGGGGTTGATTGTATTTTTCACTTGGTTTACTAAACAATTTACATGAGCCAATTAGATTGGATAGTTCTCTCTTTAACGCTTGCAAGTATCATTGGTTATGGCTTGTATAAAAGTAGTACCTCTAAAAATTTAGAAGGTTATTTCTTAAGTAATAGAAGTATGCCTTGGTACCTGGTGCTGTTGAGTATTATGGGCACACAAGCAAGTGCCATCACTTTTTTATCTGCACCTGGGCAAGCTTTTACCGACGGGATGCGGTTTGTGCAATACTACTTTGGGTTGCCTATCGCAATGGTTATTCTGTGCATCACTTTTGTGCCGTTGTTTAGTAAACTAAAAGTATTTACAGCTTACGAATATTTGGAACAACGTTTCGATATTAAGACAAGAATTTTCACATCTTCCCTGTTCTTAATATCCCGCGGATTATCTACAGGTATCAGTATTTACGCACCTTCAATTATCATTTCATCGTTGTTGGGTTGGGATATTTTTTGGACTAATATTGTCATGGGCGGCCTACTAATTATCTACACTGTAAGCGGTGGTGCAAGAGCGGTTGCTTATACGCAACAACTGCAAATGGCTATCATTTTTGTAGGCATGTTTGCGGCCGGTTATTATATTGTTCATTACTTGCCGAACGGTGTTGGCCTTACCCAAGCATTAAAAGTAAGTGGTATTAATGGCAAGCTAAACGTAATAACCACCGGCATTTCAGCCAAAGGTTTTGATTTTAAGGATCGTTATAATATCATCAGTGGTGTAATTGGTGGCTTCTTTTTAGCACTCTCTTATTTTGGTACCGATCAAAGCCAAGTAGGTAGGTATTTAACCGCAAAAGATACTAACGAAAGTAAACTTGGTTTGCTGATGAATGGCTTGGTAAAAGTGCCAATGCAATTCTTTATTTTACTTATTGGTGCTTTACTTTTTACTTTTTATCAGTTTAATACCGCACCTATTTTTTATAATAAATCTGTTGATGAAAAGGCAAAACTAACTGCTTATAAAAGTGAATTAGCCATTATCGAAACCCAGTATAATCTGGCTCAAAAAAACCAACAACAATTAAGTAATATTTACGTGGTTAACGAGGATGATTTTAAGTTTAAGGATAGTTTACAAAATGGCTCGAAACATTTGGTAGCATTGCAAAAACAGTACAAAGAAGTACTTAAAAAAGCATTGCCAAATTCTGACACTAATGATACTAATTATATTTTTCTTCGGTTTGTGATAGATTACTTGCCAAAGGGATTGGTTGGCTTATTAATAGCGATTATTTTTATTGCATCTTGGGGGTCTATTGCGGCGGCTTTAAATGCGTTGGCAAGTTGTACAGTAATAGATTTTCACTTGCGTTTTAGAAAATTACAACACTACGATAAAGAAGATATAACCCAATGTGAAAGCGACTACAAAACCTCAAAATATTACACATTGGGCTGGGGTATTTTTTGCATTATTACCGCTGAATTATCTACAGGTATTGGTAGTTTAATTGAAGCTGTAAATGTGTTGGGGTCTTTATTTTATGGTGTTATTTTGGGTATTTTTCTTGTGGCCTTTTATTTAAAAAAAGTACAAAGCAATGCCGTGTTTTATGCTGCCATCATTGGCGAATTAATTGTAATAATCTTGTTTGTTTTAGATAAGTACAACATCATTGGGTTAGGCTTTTTATGGTTAAATGTTGCAGGTGCGTTGGGGGTGGTTGCCTTGAGCTTAGTATTCCAAATACTGTTTAAAAACACTACTGATAATCTTATTTTACCTTAATGAAATTCATGAAAAAAATAATAGTTTGTTTATTGCTAATGGCAAGTTCTTGTATGCCATTGCGTAACCTAAGCGAGCAGCAAAAAGCAGAACAAAAAGTACAATATGAAAACATTAAAGCAAGCTATAAAATAATAGCTTCAAAAATGGCGTTACTAGAAAATGATACTGTTTGCGATATTGCAGGTGGCGTGGGATATTCTTCTTCTGCGATTGTTAATTTTTTGCCAGCTTCTACTATTTTTTTTGAGGAAGATATCAATCTATTTTTTTGCAAAAAACGCACTTTTCAAAAAACATTCGAATTGCTAAGTTCACCGGCCAATATTGATAATTTTCGATTCAAACTCGGCACAAAAAAACAGATTCCATTTGCAACAAAATCTTTTAAAAATATTACATTGTTTATAAGTATCCATGAGTTTGATTATAAAGAAATAATGCTAAATGAAGTAAGACGGATTATGAAAGATGATGGCAAACTATTTTTGATGGAAACGGTATATAAGGACACCCTTGTAAAAGATAAAAATTGTGGCTTCGCTTACCTATCAGATAAAAACCTCCATAGTTTGATTAATAATGCTCAACTCAATATTGTTTCTGACACTACTTTTAATGATCCCTTATCCAATAACAGTTACACAAGATTTATGGTTTGTGCAAAGAACTAATGGCCAGAAAAATTTGTTACGTAAAAAAATAATAAGATGCTAAAAGGTCTTTGTGTACTTTGTATCCTTGGTTACTTTGTGTGAAATTCCTAACACTATTTATCCATTACAAACTGAGGTTGTTGCATCTTGGTTATCACTAATTTATCACTTAAAGTTGGTATTACTTTCCGTAGAGTTGCCAAATCTTTTCCAGCAGCATCAATAAACGTCCATTTTCTGCCTTTATCGTCTGAAATACCTATCAATGTTGAGCTTGTAGAAATTTTACCACCCATCATTTTCATTTCTAATTTATCTGGAATAGTGCATTGTAATTGTTTGCCAACGGTTATAATGGTAGATGGTTCGCCAATAGTTGCATTGCTAAAACTAATGCCTTGCGTTTTCATTTGCCCCAAACCTTTGCTCATACCTTCTAGCATTTTTGCTTCGCCACCAGCCATTGCAATAGCTTTTGGATAAGTCATTTTAACCAAGGTTTTATAGTCCTGATTTTTCATGGCCGTAACCATGGTATTAGCTTGTATTTTTACGGCTTTAATCTGCTCAGGCGTTTGTGCAAATGCTGAGAATGTTAGTGTTGTAAGTATTGAGAATAAAAGTGAATATTTCATGCGTTTGATAGTTTAAAAGTTTAAGGCTATTCAGTAAGTGTAATTTATTTAATTAGTGTAATTCATATTAATCATTTTCTCTCAGCGGTTACTCTTTCTTTCACCAAGAAAGCTATCAATCCTAAACCAATAACCGTCAATCCACCCAACATCATTTTAGTACCTGTTGAATAAAATATATAACCCCAAAATACAATGGCAATCAATGCTGGTAAAGGATACAGCGGCATCTGCCAAGCAAAATGTGCTTTGCCTTTTCGTTTTACCAATAGCAATAAGCCAATGGCTTGGGCAATAAATTGTATCAATATCCGCATGGCTAAAATGGCATCAATTACTTCTTTTAATTTAAATAATAAACTGAACACAAACGCAACTGCCCCGAGAAATAATAACGATATATATGGGAAATGTTTTGTTGGATGTAGTTTGGCAAATATTTTAAAGAATGCACCATCTTGAGCCGCAGCAAATGGTATGCGGCTGTAACCCAATGTGGCAGAAAAAACCGAGGCAAAAGCCACCCATAAAATTAATACTGTAGCAATCGTTGCAAACGTATGTCCTGCAAGGGTTTGTACAAATAAACTTACTACAAATTTACTTTGTTTTATCTGCTCTATCGGTAGCACAGATGCTACGCTGATGTTCATCATTAAATATAAAACTGCAATGCCCCCAATGGAAATAAACATGCTACGGGGAATATTTTTTTGTGGGTCAATAATCTCGCCGCCTAAATGACAAACATTGTAATAGCCCAAATAACTGTACACCGTTTTTACACTGGCAAACCCAATAGCGGCCGCAAAAGCATGGTTCACGATCAGGCCATCATTTATATGTTTAATGGGTTCTAAAAAATTGCCATGCAATAATCCACCACCAATAATCCAAGCCATTGTTACCAAAACACCTACCCAAAGCAATACGCTTATTTTGCCAATGGCTTCAATTTTTCGGTATAACAATGCGACTATAAAAATAACAACCGTACCACTTAAAGCCTTACCTTGATATCTAGATAATGGTGTGATATAATTAAAATATTGTGCAAAACCAATAGCGGCAGAAGCTATAACCAGTGGGGCTTGTATCATTGTTTGCCATACAAATAAAAAGCTCATCAGCTTACCCCATTTATGGCCATAACCTTCTTTTAAAAAGTTATAACTGCCACCTACTAACGGATATGTAGAACCTAATTGACTCCACACCATACCATCCACTAAGGACAATAAAGCACCTGCAATCCAAGCATATAAAAACCAAGGTCCATTCATTATTTCAACCACCACGCTTAGCACCACAAATGGCCCAATACCAACCATATCGGTCATGTTAATGGCAGTTGCTTGTAATAGGCCTATTTTTCGTTCCAGTTTCACTTCCGTCATTGATGCAGCTTTTGGTAAAATAGTAGATGATAGTTAAAGAAAGTAAATTATGCGGAAATGCAAATGGATTGTTTGTTATTTGCGAAAGATTGTTTTAAAAATTTTACCACACAGGCACAGTAGCCACATAGTAAATACAAGACTTTCCATCTATGTGACTATGTGTTTATTTGGTGAAAAATAGATGATAAATTATGTCAAATTTTACAATGGTTAGTTGGGCAAGTGGAAGCAATATTTATGAGGTAAATATTCGTCAATACACACCCGAAGGTACGTTCGCTGCATTTGCCAAACACTTACCACGACTGCGTGACATGGGTGTAGAGATTTTATGGTTAATGCCAATTACACCTATTAGTGTTAAGGAACGTTTGGGTAGTTTGGGTAGTTATTATGCTTGCAGTAGTTACACAAATATTAATCCTGAATTTGGTAGCCTTAACGATTTTAAATTATTGGTTGATGAAGCCCATAATCTTGGGTTTAAATTGATTATTGATTGGGTAGCAAACCATACTGGTTGGGATCATGAGTGGACTTTAAACCATGCTGATTTTTACTTAAAAAATATTGATGGAAACTTTACAGAACGCAACGGTTGGCAAGATGTGATTGATTTGGATTATACTAATTTTCACATGCGGCAGGCTATGATTAGTGCCATGCAATTTTGGGTTACTAATTTTAATATTGATGGTTTTAGGTGCGATATGGCTCACCTTGTACCGCTAGATTTTTGGATGGCTGCAAGGCAACAATGCGATGCTATAAAACCTTTGTTTTGGTTGGCCGAATGCGAGGAAGTGGCGTATCACGATGTATATGATGTTAGTTACGCCTGGGCTTTTATGCACGCCACAGAAAAATTTACAAAAGGTACTGCCGAATTAAACGATGTGTACAATGTTTTGCACCAATATTCTCAATACCCCAACAATGGTAAAAAGTTATATTTCACCAGCAACCACGATGAAAATAGTTGGAACGGCACGGAATACGAAAAGTATGGTAATGCCGCCAAAGCCTTTGCTGTGTTCACTTGTACGTGGGGTAGGGGCTTGCCATTAATTTATAGTGGACAAGAAAACCCTAATTTAAAACGGTTAAATTTTTTTGATAAAGACCAGATTGATTGGCAAGCAGAGCCCCAATTGCACCAGTTTTATAAAACCTTATTGGACCTACATAAAACCAAAGCTATTGCCTGTGGACAAACCTTTAACCTACCAACTAACCATAGTAAAGTGATGGCTTTTTTAAGAAAGCAAGAGGAAGAAGTGGTATTGGTAATCCTTAATTTTTCTGGCGAAGACAGAATAAAATTAACGGTAGAACATGAGTGGCTGCAAGGCAAGTTTGAGAATATATTTTCGGGTATGCAATTCAATTATAGTGGTACAGAAACCTACGAATTAATGGGATACAATTATTTGATATATAAAGGAAAAATGTAAAGTAGGATGTGTGATCTAAGAAGTACGATGTAGGATGTATGATTTAAGAAGTACGATGTGTGAAGTACGATGGGTGGCGTAAGTAATTTAATTATGGGATTAACTATTGTGCCTATCTGCCTATATGGTAGAAAATGAAGAGAGAAATTATTTAACTACTTGAAATTTGCCACTTTCAACGATATTACCTCCCTTATCCCTTACTTGAAAAATATATAAACCACGGTAATAGTTTTCTAAAGTAAAACTTAGTTTACTGTTAGCAATTGGCTCATCTACCATCTTTTTGCCCAAAAAATTATAAATCTGAAACGTATAATTTTTATTAGCACCTTCAAACTCAAAACTGATAAACGATGTGGCAGGATTAGGATAAAATTTAGAAATTTTCACAGCAACTTCAATCGTATTATTTGCAACACTTACCTGCTGGGCAAAGCACCCAGAAGTAATAGCAAACAATAAAATAATAGTTGTGTATAATTTTTTCATCCAATAAGTTAATGACGTAAAAGTAAGTAAACCAACCACATAAAAAAATTATTGCTGCACTGCTCTTAATAATTTTTAGTTAATAAAAGCCGTACAGCAATAAATATCCTTAAAAGGAAGATAAAATCAGTTCAATCTACCCAATCCGCGTTATCTGTGTTCCCATCCTTAAACTATATTAATTCAACTCAGCCAATGTAGACATAATAGCCTCAAAGCTAGGTAAGTCGCCAGGTGTAGGGCAAACTTCTGCGTATTTAACTACACCTTCCGCATCAATTACAAAGGCAGCACGTTTACTTACGCCAAGCATGCCAAATGCAGGAAACGTATCGTAAAGCACATCAAAAGCTTTAGATGCATCCTTATTAAAATCGCTCAATAAACCAAAGTTAATGCCTTGTTCAGCCTTGTATTTTTCAAGTGTAAACAAGCTATCAACCGATATGCCAAACACTTCCGCATTGGCATTATTATAAGTAGCAATACTGTCTCTAACGCTGCACAATTCAGCTGTACATGTGCCTGTAAATGCCAATGGAAAAAACAACAACACCACATTTTTACCTTTTAAAGTAGATAAAGTTACTTGTTTTTTGTCGCTATCAAATAGTGTAAAATCAGGGGCTAATTCACCAATTGCAATACTCATGGTTATTTGTTTTTTTATGATAAGTTTTAAAATCTAGTTGGCAATTTATAACAGCAATGGCAGTTAATTGTTATTAGTTTAAGAAAACAATTTTGGGCTGTCAACTATAGCTTACACTTCAACTTTTGTTTGGGCTATTCGCTACAAGTCCTCGCTACTCCGCCTTTGGCGGTTTCGCTGTGGGCTTTCCGCTTCTATCCCGCAGCCATTGAGCAATTTGTTATGGCAGCAACTTATTTGGATAACAGTGGCGGTAATAAAATGTGGGCTGTGTTAGTGTATTTTACTCGCCCAATAACTCTTGGATTTCTGTTTGAAGAATTGGAAGATGTCGAATTACGATACCCCAAATTACATCGTCAGATACAGAGTCATAGCCGTGTATTATTCTGTTTCTTGTATCAACAATTTTTCTAGAATTTGAGATTAAAATTGTCTCATTACGTTTTAAAACTCTACTTAACGCTTCACCAATTATTTCGATATTCCGTTCTACAGCTCTTTTAGTTCTTAGGTCATTTTGATATTTGGCAAACTCTTTTGAACAATCATCAAAGAAACTTTCAATTTCCATAATGGCATTTAAAATGTCATAAAGCCACGCTTTAATATCATTGTCCATAAACAAGTTGTCTTTGTTGGTTAATAGACTGCCTGAAATATGGATTTTTTATAGCCTTATCTTCCAATAGGTCAATTGGTCTTTTGAGAATATCTTGCAAAGAAAATTTGAAGTCGAAGTAATTGTCAGCATAGTCTTCTACCGCAATGTTTGAGAAGTCCACAATTAGGTCAATATCACTTTCCTTGTTGAAATTATTTGTCAAAACAGAACCAAAAGCATACAGGCTTTTCACCTTGTGGGTTTCACAAAGTTTAATTATGTCTGGTGTATATGTTTCAAGTCTGTTCATTGTAAAATGTGATAAATCAAATTTACGTGATTTTATCAAACTATTATTTCTTGATCAATTTTTTAAGGGTTTACGATTTCAATACACACAACTGTGGGTTTTCCGCTTCTATCCCGCAGCCATTTGGCAATTTGTTATGGCAGCAATTTTTTTACCTCGTTCAACTTTTCATAGGCTATAAAATATTCAAAGCTCCGTTTGTCAAATTCCGTTCTACTTTTCTCTATTAGTGGCACCTCTTTTCTAGTAATAAAATAATATTTTTTGTTAATGCTAATAATTACATCGCTACGCTGTTTCTTTTGAACTTCAACAGGTTTTTTGGTAAGTCCAAGCACTTGGTTTAAATCTTCAAGGCTACATGTTTTGGCTTTTGCCGAGCTGTCTATCAATAATTTTAATACTGTTAATTCTTTTTCTTCAAATAATAAGTGAGGTGTGTTTTTATTATCACTTGCTTCTTTAACTTCCTTTTCTAAAATTGATAATGGTTGTTTTTTAGCTGCGTTTTGTTTTAATACCCACCATAAGCCTAAAGCTAGAGTTATACCAACTGCTATTGCAATTAATAGCCAATAATTTGGCATGTATGAAGCAGTATAAACCACTTCACCAGATGGAATAAAATCTGAAGTATGAAATTGTAATGAATCTAATATTTGTTGTCCGTTACTACCAAAGTACAAGGTTGAGTCTTTAAAATAATAATTGCCTTTAAAAAATTCTCTTTGCAAGCCTTGGTAGCCTTCTTTGCTTTCTTTTAAAAATAACACACGGTTTTCTGCAAAATCAATAATTGATAATTTATCATTTAAAGTTACCAATAACCCCCAAGGGCTGATAGTAATAGATTTAATTACTGGTAAATTGACTTTTAAGTAACTATCCAAAACACCCACTTTCGTCCAATCATTTGTTACCAAATCAAATACCATTACATCATAAACAAATTCTTTATTAACAGTACCTTTTTTTAAAGCATCATTCCTTTCACAGTAATAAGCTATGTATATTTTTTTACCTTTAATATCATACCATAATAAATCGTTATCAGCTACAAAAGAAATTTCTTTATTAATCTTCACAATATCCCATTGCATATCTTTTTCGTTAAACACCCTTAGTTGCCCATTGGCACGCCACAAGCCGTAACCACCAAAATTGTAGAGTTTATTATTATAACTAAAAGGAAACGCCCCGATGTTGTAACCAAAATGTGTAGTAGAATCCATCCGTACAAAATGGTAACTATTGCTATCTACAATTGTTTTATATAACCTGCCGGTGCCATTTATAAAAAGGTATAAATCTTTACCATTTTTTATTAAATTTTGTGAATTGGCTTTAAAAGGCACTTCTTTATCTAAATGAATAAAGAGTGGTTTTTGAAGTGTTACAAATGCAACAGGTATTGTATCGCTTACTAAATTTTTTATAGGATATGAGTTGCTTTGCCCATAGTTATTATTGCTAATTATGAAAGTAAAAAACAGTGTGGTAAATATTAGCCGCATAATTAGTGTTGGTTACAGTAATAAAACTATTGGTTTTTACCATATCAAAATATAGTTGGTTTATTACTAATGCCTAATAGTATTTATAATTAGTAGTTTATAACCTAAAATAATAAGGTTGAATGATTACTTAAAATAGTACCAAGTTTTATACTATTGATGGTGATTGGGTGGTATGATTCGTGGACGTTTGAGGAAATAATTCTATAATAAAAAAACTAACAAAATGGCAATTCATGAATTTCAATTTCAAAACAAAACCTACAACGCTGATTTTTACTTTAGAGAAGATGGCAATGGTTTTAAATGTACCGTATCACTTTTAAGTGATAATTTAAAAAATAGATTCGGAACAGATTCTTTGCAGTTTGGCTTTAACAAAGTCGGTCATATAACTTTATTATTAGAGAATAATGATGAACAGGATTTAAAAGTCCGTTTAGTAACCGCAATTCAATTAGAGTATGCATCAAACTTTAATATTTGAAATTCATATTAGCAAACAACAAATAAAATAAATAACCAATGAACTCGAAATATATAAAAGTCGAAGACAATCAAATAGTATTTAACGATGTTGGAAATAAGCGTGTAAGAGTAAAACTTAGCGATATTACCTCGGTGTCTAAATACAAATCTGGTCGATTTGGTATGTTATTTACATGTAGTTGGATTGGATTAATGGGTTTATGTTTTGCTTATGCCTATATTCAAGATCAAGTAAAACATGGTTATCCCGCTATTAATTCAATAATAATTATTTGTATTTTAGGTGCTTTTGCTCTTTTTGGGTACGGCTTGTATCATTTTTATACAATAGCACCTAAAGCAAGTAAATTGCTTGCGATAGATTCCAAAGGAAATCCTACTTATAGAATTGATTGCCAAGAAGAAAACGTTGATAGTTTAATAGATGAAATTGATAACTTGAGGAAATAGAGTATAACCTTGTTTTATAGAATTTAATACAATTAAATATATCACAAACTCATTTTTAAAACACTTATTATCTAAAATCAAACATTAATATCAAAGTACGCGCAAAAATAAGCTTATGAGAACATCAAAAAAAGTTGCTAAAACAGCATCAATCCTCTTAAAAAAATCATGTAGTACAAAAGTAAAATCAGTTGCTGGCTCTGCTTTGTCTCAAAGAAGGAAGAAAAGCAGGTAGTTTAATCTTTTAAAGAGAGAGCGGTTAAATAAAATAATTAAAATATATAAATAGAACAATAATGAAAACAGAACTGTATTTAATTGAAGAAAAGAATAATGCCGCAAAGTCTAGCTATGCTATTATATCAAAGCAAGATATAGTTGAAGGCAAGCTAATGGGACAAGTCATTATTTTAGAAGGTGAAGGAGCACCAAAAACTATTAGCATAGATGAGACTTTTTTTCAAGACGATACAGAGGTACAAAGGATAGAATCAAAATTAACTCGTGAATTGGGCTATGATGTTACAATAGAGTTGGTAGATTGTAATTTAATAATATTTTTAAAAGAAAAATTTAAATCATTAATTGAAAGAATAATGAAGTTAACGATAGATATTGAACTTAAAAAGGAACTAGAAAAAATACTGTTAAACTAATCTTTTTTTAAACTATACATATTCTGCAGAGCATCTTTCAAGGTAAATAATACATGCAAAGTCAGGCTTTATTCGTATTCTATAGAGCTTTTAGAGCATTTATTAAATAAAAAATTCTATAAATTAAAAAAGCAAATCATGTCAAAGAAAATTTCAAAGATAATTTTTCTTGCTTGTTGTTTAGTCAATTTAGTTAGTTGTAATAACAATAGTAGAAATCAATTAGATACTATAAAAGTAGATACCCTTGTTGAACAGCCAAAACAATTAGTTTCTAAACTAGAAGTAAGTAAATGTTCTGATATGAATAGCTACAACTATGGCTATTCAATTGCTGCAGATCAAATAGGACATGGATTAATGGCAGATTGTGAATATCTATTTGAAATAGCGCAAACACAAAAAGAAAATTTAAACCATTACTGTTTTTGTAAAGGGGTTAATGATTGGATTAATGAGCACAAAAATTAAATTTATATTCTTCTAAAAACAAATAACATGACTGACCTAAAGGAAAAAACTGAAACAAAAATTAATAAAAACAAAATAATTACCGCTGGTAAACAAATTCAAGATTTAGCTTTTGTCATTTTATTCTCGATAGTTTTATTTGTAATGTTAGGTTTTATAACATCTAGTGTCAAAACGCATGATGATTTAGTTGCGCTTTATTGGGCATATTCTGTTGTTGGCTTGGCTAGTACTTTTTTAATACTTCAAAAATTATTTTCTGCTGGCAAAAACTTAATAACAGCCTTTCTGGCCTCAGATGAAACGATATGACAAATAAATATTTTCTATCATTTGCATTCCTTCCACCTTTACGAAACTTACAGTTTCGTAAAGGCATATATTATTGCTTGTGGCAACACTAGCAAAGGTTTGTGTGCAAACAAAGCAGTATACCAGTCTCGTGATTGTTTATCACTTGTTTTATAGTTAATAGTTTTGAAACTTTTATTCCACTGTTCAAAATGTTCGCTTGCATCATCTCGAAGTGTAGATAAAGCAGATGTACTATCTGCCTGAATATGCATTAAAATGCTTTGTGGCAACAGAGATGCGATTTGCCTTTACTTCTATTTACTCTTGCGATACAAGACGAAGAGTGGATGTGTCCTTAACATCTTTTCTTTGTTATGCTTCGATTGCAGCATGGTATTATGAGGTTGTCTTATCAATAAAACATTTAAAACGAAAAAAATAGAATAGAATGAAAAAAATAGTTTTAAATCTAACAGCATTAGTTTGCTCAATCCTATTGATAGTAAGTTGTGGTAATAAAAATAATAATAAAGAGAATGTTAATGACTCAACGGCAAGTCCTACATTGGAAATCCAAACACAAAATGCATCTCAATTGGCATCAGATTTCCTTGGCAATTATCAAGGCATACAGCCTAGCTATTTTGTGAAAAATCAATATGGTAATGATATGGTAATCAATGGCAGTAAAGTTCCAGTTCCTTCAAGTGACTTCAAATTTCTTTTAAAACAAAATAATATGGTGAGTTTGCAACAGACAAATTCTGAGGATAATAGGCGAGTTTATTATAACGGCACATTTAAAATTCTAAACGATAACACAGAAATAATCAACATTGAATGTTCGTTAAGTGATGGAAAATCTTCAAATCCAACATATAGACTATCAATAAAAAAGTCAGACAAATCAGGTACATGCTCATGTAAGAATGAGCCTGATTTTACAGTTAAGAAAATATCAAATAATGAAAATAAAAAACTCGGTCACGCTTATGAAGATTCAGCTCACGCTTATGTAGACTCAGCTTCACCTGGCATTAGAGTTAATAAAGAAGAGGAAGTAAGCAATCAAAATATTTATGAAACAGGATATTATATAACAAATGGAAGTACTAATAAATATGTTTATTTTTATAATGCACCTAATAAAGCAACAAAAAGAAGTGCGCATTTTGATAGTCAGGACAACGTTTATGTTCAGAAAATTGAAAATGGTTTTGGATTTATAGAATTTACAAATACACAAGGACAAAAAAGTATTGGTTGGCTCTCTATGAAAGATTTGATTGCAAAACCACTCTAGGTTTAATTAATAACACCGCTCTTCGAGATGTTCGCTGTGGCATCTTAAAGTTTAGATAAAACAGATATGTCGCTCTTCGAGATGTTCGTTTGCGGCATTTCGTAGTTTAGATAAAGCAGATATGCCATCAATGTAAAAGAATAAATAAATAGCCAGAGGTCAATATTGTTGTAAACCAAGTGTTTGGCTAATAGTACTCGGTCTTTGTATTGCAATAAAATAACTAGTAATAACATGTTTTTCATAGGGGTATGAATACAAGGGGGGGTGATGTTTTTTAACACCCCCCAAACTTTAAAGTAGGTAAACAGCTCTAATATAGATGTTCGCTTGCGGCATCTCGAAGTTTATAGAAAAGCAGATGTGCCATCAGCAACCTGTTAGCTTATCACACCCCGTCAGCAAAGCTGCCACCCCTCTCACCGAGGGGAATGAGAAATCGCTCTTCGAGATGTTCGCTTGCGGCATCTCGAAGTTTAGTAAGGCAGATGTGCCATCTGCAACTACATTACATATCACTCAATACCAATAACCCTTTTCTGTTACCATAATAATCACAGGCACTGCTGTGCAAATATTCCTCAGCTTTAGTTACAATACCAGCCCTCACAGGATTTTGATGTATGTAATGCAATTTACTCTCAAAAAATGCTTGCGACTCTATTACTTCGCCATGATACCCTTCTTCCCAAAACCAAATGCTATTATCTTTTTTAAACAACCATAGCAACCACTTTTTTCTACTTTCTTTATCATTGGCAGCTATTGCTTTTACAATTTGCGAAGACGTAAATTTTTTAAAATCTCGAATGATGTCACTTAATTGATGCGTATGACTGCCAATAATTAAATGCACATGGTTGGTCATAATTACCCAACCATACACTCTAAGCTCTTTGTTTGCTTGACAATACGTGATACTATCTAAAAAAATATCGGCGTACTGTTTTCTGCTAAACACATCTACCCATTGGTGAACTGTGCAGGTAATAAAATGTGGGCGGTGCTGGTCGTATATTTTATAAGCAAATGACATGGTTTGAAGATAAAGGGATAATTCAATACGCCATCAGAGATGCTAATTTATCTGTACTTCGACTTGCCCTTACGGAACAAGTCGAAGAGCGAACGTTTATAGTTACAAAAGCTACTTACAGGTTCAACAGCATACATTTTGAACCACTACCCAATTCTTATATCAACATTTTTTTTGACTGTTATTCCTTAAACAAGTGGTAATCAGGCTCAAACTCCATTTTTTAAGCATTACTTATTATCTTTATTGTTTATGGTAAAGTATTAATACAGTTGTTTCTTTTTTTGTAAGTAGTCTGTCATAATTATCGTATACTAATTCTGACCGCAGAAATCACCAAATACACTGAATTTATATACTAAAATGTTTGGGTATTTTATAAGTTAATTATGACAGACTACTTAAGTATAAATAGTTTGCTTTTTTACAAAAAGACAATAAGGCACTACATTTTTGAGTTATACAAAAGCCCTTGCAGTATTAATATTTGTTGCAACAAATAAACCCATGAAAAAAATTGTTACCAGCCTTTTTTTATGCTTCATTTTTTACATAGCCAATGGTCAGGATATCGCTGTGCAACCCGAGGCTAATTCAATTATCAACTCAACTAATATTGTTGTTACTAATTGGGCCGATCCTTCTATTTATGCTTATGCCAGTACCAATATTTGCATTTACGATAGTGTTTTATTAGGCGTTTCTAATTTACCAAACGATGCTATAAGCTATAACTGGCAATTTAATGGCGGTGCCATAGCTGGTGCTATTCGTATCCCATATCCAGCAATGCAGGCAGGCACTTATACATTGTCAATTGTGTTGGCAAATGGTAGCATTTTTATCACCAATCCATTAACTGTTGCTTATGCAGCACAGAGCATTGCGCCAGTTATATCTGCCAATGGTAGTACCACTTTTTGTAATGGTCAGAGTATTGTTTTATCATCATCCGATGCAGGAAACATTCAATGGCAAAAAGATAATATCAATATTAAGGATGCTAGTTTTCAAACTTATACTGCTACCGTTGGGGGTATTTATCGTTTAAAATACACGCCTCCAACAGGCTGCCCAGGCTACTCTAACGAAATAACAATTAATGTAACCAATGTAGTTGGGCCAGTAATTACTGAAGCTAATCATGCAGTACCTGTTTGCCTTGGTACAAGCTTTAAAATAAGCACCACATCATTAGGTATTCAATGGCAAAAAGATGGGGTTAATATTAGTGGTGCAGTTGGTCAATCGTTAGATGTAACTGATAATGGAAAATATAGAGCGGTACAACTAAATGCTGGTGGCAGTTGCCCTGCTTTTTCTAACGAAATTATTGTTGCTTCATTTTTGCTAGTACAGCCCACACCAACTATTACAGCCACAGGTGCAACATCATTTTGTACAGGTGGAAGTGTTATTTTAAATTCATCACTGCCATCGGCAAGTGGTGCAGTTGTTCAATGGCGTTTAAATGGTGCTGATATTTCAGGGGCTACCAATCAAACTTATAGTGCTACACAAAATGGTAATTATACAGCTTATGTTGTTGGCAATACTCGATATTGTAATAACACGGGCACACCTTCAAACATCATAACAGTTACTGTAAATGTTGCACCAACTGCACCAGTGGTAACCGCTTCGGGTAATTTAACTTTTTGTGCAGGTAGCAGCCTTGCTTTAACATCTGATAAAAATAATTCTCAATGGCAAAAAGATGGGGTAGATATAACCAATGCAAGTGGCCTAACTTATAACGCTACACAAACTGGTACTTACAGGGCAATTGTACGTGGTGTTAGCGGCTGCGATGGCATCTCTAATGCTTATACTATTACCGTACTTACTACTAGTGCAACGCCAACGGTTAGTTTATCAGGCTCGGCAAATATTTGTAATGGTAGTACGGCTGCATTAACTGCCAGTGTTGGCAATGTGCTGTGGCAAAAAGATGGTGTAGATATTCCTGGTGCTGTGTTTCAATCTTATTTAGCTAGTAGTACTGGTACTTACCGGGCTTATGTAAATGGTTCGTTAAGTTGTGGGGCCAATTACTCAAATGGTATATTAATAACGGTTAGTGGTACGGCAATTACGCCAACTATTAGTGCCTCCTCTGCCCTTACATTTTGTACTGGTAGTAGTGTTTTCCTATTATCAAATGTTTCAAATATTCAATGGCAAAAAGATGGTGTAAATATTACTGGTGCAAATGCAACCATTTACTCGGCTACCCAAAGTGGTAGCTATACCGCTGTTGCAACAAATGGTACTTGCTCAGCAACCTCAAATGCATTGGTAGTAGCTGTAGTTGCACCAAATGCTACACCTATTATTTCAGCAACTGGTGCGACTACTATTTGTAATGGTAGCACGGTTACATTAACATCATCGCTACCAAATATGCAATGGCAAAAAGATGGTGTAGATATTAGTGGTGCTACGTTTCAAGCTTATACTGCTGCATTGCCAGGTGTTTATAGAGCTTATCAGCCTGCGGCTTTGGCTTGTGGAATTGCCTACTCTAATACATTAACAATTGTGGTTAATACCGCACCAATAGCATCAATCATATCAGCAAGTGGTACCACTAGTTTTTGTTCTGGTGGAAGTGTTACACTCACATCAACCATAGTGCCTGTTCAATGGCGTTTAAACGGTGTAGATGTTGGTACAGTTACTTCTTCGCCTTTGGTAGTTGGTTCCAGTGGTAGCTATGCTGCTGCAACTATAAATGGCACATGTACTACTAACTCAAACGCCATAATGGTGGCAGTTAGTACACCAAGTGCTACACCTGTAATAAGTGCTGTTACATCTCCTAATATTTGTATAGGTGGTGTGGTAACATTATCATCTAATATAGGCGGTGTTCAGTGGCAAAAAGATGGAATTGACATTGTTAGTGCTATTTTTCAAGCATATAATGCTGGACAATCTGGATTTTATAGGGCATATGTTCCTGGCTCTGGAACTTGTGGCACGACTTACTCAAATACCATTGCAGTAACAGTATCGTTACCGCCGACAGCACCTGTGGTTACAGCAAGTGGTACTTTAAATTTATGTAGTGGTACAAGCGTAGTTTTAACTTCAAATATTAGCCCCGTATTGTGGCAAAAAGATGGTGCAAATATTGGTGGTACAACACCTCAAAGCCTTACTGTTACAGCCGCAGGAACATATATGGCTTATGTAAACGGTGGTTCTTGCAATGCGTATTCAACAGCATTTGTAGTTACTGTTAGTGGTGCAATTACACCTGTAATTTCATCGGCAGGTGGTTCAGTAATATGCGGTGTTAGTGGATTGGTCTTATCATCATCAGCCACAGCAGTTCAATGGCAATTGAATGGCATTAATATATCTGGTGCAACCAGCCAAACCTATACTGCAACAGCCGCAGGAACCTATACTGCAATAACTACAGGTAATTGTAACGTAACATCAAATAGTTTAACCGTTACAGTAGGTGCAGCACCGGCAACGCCAATAATAACAGCAAGTAGTGCAGTAAATGTTTGTAGTGGCGGTAGTGTTATTTTAACATCATCCATAACACCAATACAATGGGTAAAGGATAATGTAGACATAAGTGGAGCGACTACTCAGGCATACACTGCAACTGTTAGTGGTACTTATAAAGCCTACACAACAAATGGTACGTGTACAGCTTTTTCAACATCGGTGGTTGTTACAGTTAGTGGAACACCTCCTGTTATATCTGCGGCTAATGGTGGTTCATTAAGTATTTGTAGTGGTAGTGGTGTAAATCTTACATCAACTGTTGCAGGTGTGCAGTGGCAATTAAACGGTGTAACAATTGTTGGTGTAACTTCTCAAACTTATACGGCAACCGTTGCAGGTGTTTATACAGCAATAGCAACAAGTACAGGTTGTGCAACAGCATCTAATGCTTTAACAGTTACTGTGGCTGCAACACCAACAGCACCAAGCATTACAGCAACTGGGGCTTTATCTTTTTGTAATGGCGATAGCATTACTTTGGCATCGAATATTGCGAGTGTACAATGGATAAAAGATGGGGTAAGTATTAGTGGTGCTACTAACCAAACATATAATGTAACACAAGCTGGAAAGTATAGAGCATCTGTAAGTAATGGAGGCTGTTCAGCTTTTTCAAACGAGTTAACGGTAACAATAACTTTCCCTACAAATACACCTACTATTTCTGCAAATGGTAGCTTGAGTTTTTGTGCTGGTACAACACTAATATTAAATTCAAATATTGCTAACGTTTCTTGGCAAAAAGATTTTGTAACCGTAGCAAATAACACGCAAACTTATTCAGCAGCAGTTTCAGGTACTTATAGAGCTGTAATTCTCGGTGGAACTTGTCCAGCGTACTCAAATACTTTGATAGTAAATGTAAGCCCATCACCAAACACGCCAACTATTGTACAATCTGGTGCTACTAACTTTTGCAACGGCGGCAGTGTAACATTGGTAAGTAATTTATCAAACATACAATGGTTAAAAGACGGTGCAGTAATTATTGGTGCAACAAGTTCAACTTACATAGCTACGGCTAGTGGTATTTATAAAGTATCTACAACCAATGGTATTTGCACCACATTCTCAAACGAAATTCTTGTAACTGCAACTGTTGCTTCAAGTACACCAACTATCACTGCAAATGGTAGTTTAAATATTTGTAGTGGTACACCATTAACGCTATCATCAAACATAAGTGGTGTTACATGGCAAAAAGATTTTTCAACTTTTGCAACGGGTGTTCAGAATATTTCAGTAACAGAAAGTGGTTCATACAGGGCTGTTGTTTTTGGTAGTGGCTGCCCTGGTTATTCCAACACACTTACGGTAACAGTATCACCATCAACAGGAACGCCTTTTGTTACAGCTACTGGTGCCACTAAGTTCTGCGATGGTAACAACGTAATACTAGTATCTACTTTGTCAGGTGTACAGTGGTTAAAAGATGGTGTTAATGTTGCTAGTGCAACTGGACAAATATTTACAGCTACACAAGCTGGAAAATACAAGGCAGCTATTTCAAATGGCACTTGCATAAACTACTCAAACGAAATAGCAGTTACTGTAAATTTCCCCGCAGTTGTACCAATAATTACACCAAGCAATAGCACAACTATTTGTGATGGTACAACTGTTACCTTAACATCAAATATTACTGGTGTTACATGGCAAAAAGATTTTACAACCTTTGCTTCAAATACACAAAGCATATCGGTTTCTCAAGCAGGTAGTTATAGGGCAGTAATTGTTGGTAGTGGATGCCTAGGCTATTCAAACCCTGTGGTAGTAAGTGTTATACCATCGCCAGCTGCACCAATTATTACAGCTCTTGGTGCCACTACTTTTTGCGATAGCGGTTTTGTAACCATGGCTTCAAATGTTTCTGGGGTGCAATGGTTATTAAATAGCGGTACAATACCTAACGCATTTAGCCAAACTTATACAGCTATTCGAGGTGGTAATTATAGGGCAGTATTGTATGGCAATAATGGCTGTAATGGCTTATCAAATAGTATATCTGTTACCGTTACTCCAGCGGCTGTTGTACCTACTATTGTTAACACGTCATCGGCCTCAAGTTTTTGCCCTAATGCAACAGTTAATTTAGTATCAAGTGTACCAAATATTATTTGGCAAAAAGATGGTGTAAACATTATTAATCCCAATACTAATAACCAAGTTTTACCAGTTACTGAATCTGGTAGTTACAGGGCTATTTACTTTGGTATTGGATGTGCTGGCTACTCTAACATCATTACCCTAACTGCTTTAACCCCGCCACTGCAGCCAGTTATTTATAGGGTTACACAAAATTTATGTGATACTGGCGATGTTATAATTGCCTCAACTATTAGCACAGGTAGTATGCAGTGGCAAAAGGATAGCGTAAATATTTCTGGTGCAAACACGGCAACTTATGCAGCCAAACAATCTGGTAATTATAGAATTGTTATTACGCTACCCAATGTTTGTCCTAGCTATTCTCAAAACTTTCCACTGGTAATAAATACAGCTTTAAAACCTGTAATTATATGGGATGGTAGCCAGTTTAAAACCTTTACAAACTATTCAACTTACCAATGGTATTTAAATAATGTACCAATAGCTGGTGCCAATCTTAATATTTACAAACCAATTGTACCCGGCAATTATAAAGTGGTTGTAACATCTACCATAAGTTGTGTGCTTTCTAGCGATATTTTTCAATTGTTGGTAACGGCTGTAACAACACCAACTTCGGTAAATGGAGTAACTATTAAGCAATATCCTAATCCCGCTACAAATGAAGCCTGGATTGAGTTATCGCAAATACCAACTAAGCCCGTAACTATTAAATTATTAAATGCAACGGGTGCAGTTTTGCACACAATTATAACAAGGCAACGTAAAATAAATGTATCAACTGCTAACTATGCTAGTGGGTTTTATTTTATCGAGGTAATTGGTACGGATGATAAGATTGTTTATAAACTAATCATCAATAAATAAGTAATTATGAAACAATATTTTTCTATACTATTTATCGGATTTGTTTTACTAACAATAGGCTGTACAAAAAATATTACCAATGGAAGCGATCCCATTGTTTTTACAATTGATGCGGCCGCAAGTAATATTACCGTAGCATCTAATTTTCCTGTTGCAATAAAAATTACTAGTCGTATTTCTACCGATGGTTTAAAAGTAGAATTAACTGCTGAGGAAGAAGTAAGCGGATTATCTGTTTTACCACAAGCCCCAAGTTTTATGACTACCACTGTTGATAATAGCACCAGTGTTATTAATTTACCTCAACAGAAATGGGTAATAGCTACTGTAAAAGTTACCGATGTAAATAACGCTAAAAACACTGCTAGCAAAAGCTTTCGGGTTATCTATAAGTAAGCATTGAAAAAATTTTATAAGCCACTTTAATAGCTAATCATCTTTTATTTCTTAACCGAAGACTCTCTTACTATTAATGTTGATGGTAGTATAGTATCGGGTGATAATAAGCCCTTTTTCTTTTTTTCTAATTGTTGAAATAAGGCTGTAGCAGCTGCTTTGCCAATCTCAAAAGCAGGCTGTGTAATGGTTGTTAATGATGGTACTAAAAACGAAGCCGCATCCATATTAGAAAAGCTAACGAATTTTAGTTGTTCAGGCATTTTTATACTCAACTCTTTACAAACTTTATATGGATAAAGCGAAAGTGTTTCAACGGAAGAAAAAATGCCATCGGGCCGGTTACGTTTATTTAAAATATTGGTAAGGGCTACTTCAATAATTGCATCATCATTCAGCTCTATCACCCAAGTATCATCTATGGCTAAACCATTATCCTTACAAGCTTGTATAAAACCTTGCTTACGATATTTGGTATTGGTTTGGTGTAAAAAACGGGTAATATGTAATGGTTTTTTACAACCTTGTTCTATTAAATGTACAGTAGCTTTATAGGCGCTGTTATAATCATCGGTTGTAATTTTTGTAGTTGAAAAAGACTCTCCAATTCTATCAAAAAATACAACGTTAATGCCAGCTTCTATTAATGCTTCAATGTGCGTATGTTGCTTTGTATTACTGGCTATGCTCATAATTACTCTATCAACACGCCCACTTTCTAAATGGTGTAAAATAGCTTTCTCTTTTTCATAATCATCATGGGTTAAATAAATAAGGGCGTGGTATTTATTTTCCTGAGCCACAGTATCAATACCGCTAAATACTTTTGCAAAAAAGTTATTGGCTACTTCTGGTACTACAATACCAATGGTTTTAGTTTTGTTTTTACGCAAACTACCAGCGTAAGGATGAGGCTGATAATTCAGTTTTTCAGCCAATGCTTTTACTTTATCAATTGTAGCTTTACTTATTTCGTGGCTATCCCGCAAGGCACGGGAGACGGTAGAAGCAGAAATATTTAATTCCTTAGCAAGTCCTTTTATGTCAATCTTCGCCATAGTGGTTACAAATCTATATTATTAAAGTAACGGAAGGTATTTACAAATCGCAAACGTTTACGAAGAAAAATATCTGCGTTAGTTGATCACTACCATTTTTTTTATTCAACTTACGGCTCCATCTGTTTCGTCACACGCTTATCAATTGCAAATAGATGGCGATTGTTTTTTGTTAACTTAAATTAGTTTCTTATGAGTGCCATTTCTCTGAAAACCTTACATAACGTACACTACAACGATGTTAAAAATTATACCACCCAACAGTTAAGAGAACAATTTTTATTGAATGGGCTTGAAAAAAATGATGCCATAGAGCTTACCTATTTGCATTACGACAGGATGATTGCTGGCTTAGCGAAACCCGTTGACCAAACGCTAACTCTGCCAACTTATGAAAATTTAAAAAGTGATTATTTTTTAGAGAGAAGAGAAATTGGAATTATTAATACAGGTATTGGCGATGGTATTGTAACCGTTGATGGCATTTTTTACACATTAAACAAACATGATTGTTTATACATCGGTAAAGGCGTTAAAGAAGTAACTTTTGCAAGTATAAATGCAAGCTCACCTGCAGTATTCTTTTTACTATCAACACCAGCACATCAAACATATCCAACCACATTAATGACTATTGCAGAATCTGCCGTTTTACAATTGGGTGCAAAAGAAACGTGTAACGAAAGAAGTTTGTGCAAATACATTCATAATGACGGAATACAAAGTTGCCAATTGGTAATGGGTATAACCATGATAAAGAGCGGTAGCGTTTGGAATAGTGTACCGCCACACACTCACGATAGACGTAGCGAAGTGTATTTTTATTTTGATATAGCTGCCGATCAGCGTGTGTTTCACATGATGGGCGAGCCGCAAGAAACAAGGCATTTAATTGTTGCCAACAACGAGGCCATTGTATCGGCAAGTTGGGGCGTGCATTTTGGATGCGGTACTGGTAATTATAGTTTTATTTGGGCCATGGCTGGCGAGAATAAAGAATTTACCGATATGGATGCATCACCAATTGCAACACTACTTTAATTAATACTTACAATTTCAAATCAATGAATATTTTAGAATCATTTAGTCTTAAAGGCAAGGTAATAGTAGTTACTGGCGGTACCGGTATTTTAGGTGGTGCATTTATAGATGCCATAGTACAAGCTGGTGGTACAGTAGGTATTTTAGGTAGAAAAAAAGAAGTAGCTGAACAACGTGCTGCTGCTATAAATGCCAATGGTGGCAAGGCTTTAGCTTTAGTGGCAGATGTATTAGATGAAGCACAATTACGTGTGTGTAAGCAACAAATGTTAGATGCCTTTGGTAAAATAGATGGCCTCGTAAATGCTGCCGGTGGAAACATGCCAGATGGTGTGTTACAAAACGATGCTGATGTATTTAGCATGAGCATAGAAGGGATGCGTAAAACTACCGATATCAATCTTTGGGGTACCATTATACCAACACAGATATTTGGTGATGCTATTGCAAAAACTGGTAATGGTAGTATTGTAAATATCTCCTCAATGAATTCAAAAAGAGCTATTACAAAAGTGCTTGGCTATAACATGGGGAAAGCAGCTGTGGATTGCTACAACCAATGGTTTGCGGTAGAAATGGCTAACCGATATGGCGATACGATTCGCATGAATGCGTTGGCACCAGGCTTTTTTTTAACTGAACAAAATCGTTATTTATTAACCAAAAAGGAAGGCGGTTACACAGAAAGAGGCGAATTGGTAATAAAACAAACACCCTTCAAACGTTTCGGTAATCCTGATGAATTGCAAGGTGCAATAGTTTGGTTGTTAAGCGATGCAAGCAAATTTGTTACAGGTGCTATGATTTGTGTTGATGGCGGCTTTTCTATATTTGGCGGTGTTTAAAAAATGAAAGCGGTACCTAACTTATAGAATATTTTTAACTGTCACTATAGTTTTCGAAACACAACATAACAATTGCTAGCCACATGAACGAAATAAATAAGTCAATAGGAAAATACCGTTGGACGATCTGTTCACTTCTATTTTTTGCAACAACCATAAATTATTTAGACAGGCAAGTTTTAAGTTTACTTGCACCGGATTTATCAAAAGATTTTGGTTGGACGAATAGTGACTATGCAAATATTACAGCGGTATTTCAGTTTGTCTATGCGCTTTCTATGCTTTTTGCGGGACGAATAATAGATAAATTAGGTACAAGATGGGGATACATTCTTGCCATTATTATCTGGTCCCTCGGTGCTATCATGCACGCATATGCCCTGCCAATTGGCGGTGTATTTTCTAATATAATGGTTTGGGTTGGTTTTGGTGCAGTGCCAGTATCTATCGCTGGATTTATGATATCAAGAGCCGTGTTAGGTTTTGGCGAGGCTGGTAATTTTCCAGCAGCTATTAAAGCAACTGCTGAATATTTTCCTAAAAAAGAGCGGTCTTTTGCTACAGGAATTTTTAATTCTGGTTCTAATATAGGAGCTATTTTAGCACCTTTAACAGTGCCTTGGATTGCGAAAAACCTGGGCTGGCAAAGTACATTTATAATAATTGGCGCTATTGGTTTTATTTGGATGTTTTTTTGGTATACATTTTATGAGACGCCCGAGAAACAAAAAAGATTATCTAAAGCTGAATTGGACTATATAAATACAAACGATGAAAATATAATTGTTGAGCAGGTAGTAGCTAAAGAAAAAGTTGCCTGGCTAAAGCTTCTCAGCTACAAACAAACCTGGGCTTTTATTTTTGGTAAGTTTATGACGGATGGAGTATGGTGGTTCTTCTTGTTTTGGTTGCCAAAATATCTTGATGCTCAGTTTGGTATGACTAAAACACAGATTACTATTCCGTTAGCTGTGCTTTATACTATGACCATGTTTGGAAGTATTTATGGTGGATGGTTTCCAATGTATTTTATTAAGAAGGGTTATAATCCTTACGATGGAAGAATGAAGGCAATGTTGTTTATTGCAATGTTTCCTTTAGTGGTTTTATTAGCACAGCCATTGGGGTACATAAGCTTTTGGATTCCCGTAATTCTTATTGGTATTGGCGCATCGGCTCACCAAGCTTGGAGTGCCAATATATTTACAACAGTATCCGATATGTTTCCTAAAAAAGCTATTGGTTCGGTAATTGGGATTGGCGGCATGGCGGGTGGTATTGGTGGTGTTTTAGTATCAAAGCTTGGTGGGGCGTTAGTCGATTATTATAAATCATTAGGACATATTCAAGCTGGTTACACCATTATGTTTGTTATTTGTGCATTAGCTTATTTAATTGCTTGGCTAGGAATGAAAGCTTTGGTACCAAAGTATTTGCCCATCACTGATTTGTAAGTTCTTTCGCTAAAAATTCCGCAGCTATGTTAGCATAACCGGGGAATTTTTCTTTACATAATCAAAGCTCAAAAAAGTGAAAACCGTTGCAGTGAGTGACACAACGAAGTATTATAGTACCCCAAAAGCTGGTTACCTAAAAAATATTAGTTACCTAAACCTCTCCGATATGGTGTAACAAACTTTATCGTTAATGCGGTGGAATACTTCGCCATCAATTTTGCGTAAGCGTTCGGCACGTCTGTTTGCCAATAGTCGGCCCTCGCTATCAAAATATTGAGGCTGCGTATAAAAGGTGAGGATGAAATATTTTTCGCTACCAAATGGCGTTTGTATGCTCACGGGTCGCATGGCCATAAATACTAGTTTGCTTTTTTTATCGGCAACATAATAATCCAAATTGTTTATCCAAGTGCAATGCAGGGTACGCATTTGAGCCACCAAATTTGTAATGCCATCAACAGATAAATGATACTTAGTAAGTGTGTCTTTTAACCGTGTATCGTGAGTATCAAATTCATAAATATATTTTAGCGAATCGGTTATTATTTCAATAGAAATATAATTGAAATTTTTATCGTTAAACCCAATGCTGAAAGGCCTTTCAGCATATAATGCTTTATACGATTGTTCAATATTTGTGATACCTTTTTCATGCTGAAAATAATATTTAGACGACATCTTTTTTTGCGAAGTACAACTGTATAGCAATAGTATTGCTACCAAACAAAATAGGGTGTAATTATACTTAGTTTGCATTGCCTTTTTTTTGGGTAATATGGGTAATACCAAAAATTATTTTACGTAAAAACTTAGGGCTTAATTCTTGCAAACTTCTACCCCCATAATCCCAATATGTAAAAGCGATTTTATTATTTGCAGTACGTTGCACACTTAGTAGTATGATAAAATGCGTTGGCACTTGGTACTTTAATTTTGTATGATTTTTTTTATAAAGCGATAAGTTATTTACAAACAAAGCCACCCTGCCAGTTTTTAAATGCTCAGATAAATATTGATAAATATCATCAATGCCAGGCCTTATCAAATCTGAGCCAACCGCTGTAACTTGGTAATTAAATAACTGCCTAACCATGCGATTAAATTTTGCAAAATTTACGGCCGCCCACATTTTATTTTCATCTCCAATATCGTAATGTTTATCAAGTAAATTAAGGTAGCCTTTAAAGTGATCTGCCAAAGCTAAAAACCATATTTGATCCGCAGGTCGAACATCTAACCCACCTTTAAAACGCAAGCTGCCAGCCACTTGTAGCACAGGGTTGGTAGGTTCAAAATGAGCTTTACCATAATCGGCTTTGCCATTGTTGTACAAAGCCACCATAAATTGCACAAAGCCTAATGGATCATCATGTAAAGGCAAGTACGAGAGGGCTGCATAAGCACAAAAATTAGTACTTCTGCCTTCATATAAAGTTAATGGCTGCTCAATATTTTTACGCAAATTTTGTATAAATGCCAAGGGCTGAACCTTAGGCCAGTAGCTGCTTTGAGCAAGTGTTGCCTGCTTATTAAGAAACGCCAATGCTTGCTGCTGTGTTGAAACTGCCGTTGAATCTGTTGTAATTGTGCCACCATAAACTTTGCAGAATTGGCAACAAAGAACAAACAGGGAGCAAACAATAATTTTAGTAAATAAGCTAGAATTAGGCAAAGGAAAAACTTTTTAAATTATAGGGTCGGTTAAAATTACAGATACTTAAGGAGGGTTTTTATTAAAGTGGGTATTAACTACCATATCTCCTTCAGGCTTACGCCATTTTTTGTCACTTTTAGCTCATGATTAACGCCAACCTTTAAAGCCACATTTTCTGTTTCGTGGCTTACCGGAAAACCATAACAAACAGGAAATTTATAATCTTTCACATGAAAATTTATCAGGTTGTAAACGTCTGTTCCAAAAGGTATTATGGTATCCTTCATATCGCTGAAACCGCCTATTACCAAACCTTTTAAGTGTTTAAAAAGTTCGGCACGTTCTAGTTGAATCAACATCCTGTCAATATTGTATAAATACTCACCAACATCTTCTAAAAATAAAATTTTATGCCTTGTTTTAAAGCTGCTGTGGCTGCCAATTAGGTGTGCCACCATACTTAAATTGCCACCAATTAAATCACCTTCAGCGGTACCGGTTTTATTAAGTTTATGAGCCGCACATTCATAAGCAGAAGTTTCACCAGCTAAAGCATTTTTAAGCGAAAGGATATAATCGTTTTTATAACCTTCATCATTAAATGCAGCAGCCATTGGTGCATGTAAAGTAGCTATTTGAAAGTGCTGATAAATATGTGCATGCAACACTGTAATGTCGCTAAAGCCAATAATCCATTTTGGGTTT
>JAYVNQ010000164.1:0-4521 GCA_043758365.1 Chitinophagales bacterium | reverse complement strand
GTTGTGCATGTTATTTTAGAAAGGTTAGTCTCTAACTAAGACAACTGCACAGCACCTTTTGTCCCCTTTTTTCTAAAATTTAATTCCGCCAACAGGTAAAAACTATATTCATCTAGTCAAACTTTTTGTTTTATGAACCAAGTTGTCGATTTTTTTTCAAAATTATTCGATACATCAGATTGGCAGCCAAGGTGGCATTACGGCAATTGGACTGCTTTTCATGGCTGGCTATACATTGTTAGTGATGTATTAATTTGGGCGGCTTATTATGCAATCCTAATTTTAATTATCAGTTTTATTACAAAAAAACAAAAGCAACAATTTGCCAAAATTGGTTGGTTGTTTGCAGCTTTTATATTGGCTTGTGGCTTTACACATTTGTTAGATGCTCTTATGTTTTGGTATCCAATGTATAGGTTAAGTGCATTAGTAAGGTTTGTAACTGCGGTTGTAAGTTTGATAACACTTTATAACTTATTTAAGCTTTTACCATCCTTAGTAAAACTAAAAACTGCAGAAGAATTAGAGGCTGAAATTGAATATCGAAAAAAATTAGAGAATGAGTTGCTTGAGAATAATGCTCAACTAAATGAGGCCGAAAAAATTTCTAAATTGGGGCATTGGAAATGGAATGCAGCAACCAATTTAATTAAAGCATCCCCTAACTTTTTTACTATTTACGAAGCCCCATTTCAAGAAATTGGTGTACGGGGCGAGATGCACAAATACATCCATGCAGATGATAGGGAATTTGTAAAAGCTAGGGTTGGGTTGGCATCTCAAACAAAAGATTATGGACAATTTTATTTTAGAATTATTACCCCAAAAGGCAATCAAAAAACTATACTAGCAAAGGGTGTTGTTCATTTAAATGATAAACACGAAATCGCTTTTATATTAGGTACCATTCAAGATGTGACCGAACAAAAAGCCGTAGAAAATGAGCTGTTACAAAAAACACAGGCACTAGAAAGCATGAACGCCAACCTGCAAAAATTTGCATCTGTGGCTTCGCATGATTTACAGGAACCACTACGAAAAGTATCAACATTTATTACGCTTTTACAAAAACAATACAGCCCATTAATAGATGTAAAAGGACAAGAGTTTTTTAATAAAACGGTAGCTGCAACCGTAAGAATGCAGCAATTAATAGAAAGTATCTTAGAGTTTAGCAAACTACCAACACAGGAAATAAAATTTGCACCAGTTGTACTAAATGATGTTTTAAAAGATGTGCTTAGCGACTTAGAAGTAAGAATTTTAGAAAGGCAAGCAAGCATTACAATCGCCAATTTGCCTACCATAAAAGGTAACAATCCACAGTTGCACCAATTATTCCAAAACCTGATGAGTAATGCTATAAAATTTACTAAAACTGATAAGCAACCAATAATAAATATTGGTGTTAGCATACATAGGGAGGAGGCAATTTTTACAGCCGATACCGATAATAAATTTTTAGCTCAAGGTGGCTATTGTGAAATAACCGTTAGCGACAATGGTATTGGTTTTGACGAAGAGTATAGTGAGCAGGTTTTTCTACCATTTCAACGATTAAATAGCCGCACTGAATTTGAAGGAACAGGTATTGGATTGGCTATTTGTAAAAAAATTATTGAAAACCATAATGGCAATATTGTAGTAAAAAGTACTGTTGGCGAAGGCACAACGTTTATTATTCAATTGCCTTTTAATCAGTAATAATCCTCTTAATTATAATCACTTTACACTCTTAATATGCCCACTTTATGCAATGTATTAATCGGTTTATTATCCCAAAATAATTCAAAATTATCAAAACCAGCAGCTGCATAATTATTTGCAACATCTTGTAGAGTTAATGTTTTAAGATGCTTTACTGATAAGGCTTTCAGTATTTCTATTAACCAAATACCTTCTGCTGCATCTACTTTAATATTTACCGTTTCTTTTTTTGTTTGAAAAGTGATGGAAGCTATTTGCCAAGTACTCCCTTTTTTAATTTTAGTGATAAGTTCTAACGATGGTTGCTTGCCAAGAAATACCACTTTTGTAGTAGGTTTATGTGTTGTGGTTTCTTCTTCTAACAATGCATTGATTATAAAATCTGGAGCTATTTTAGTTTTAGGCACTTTAAAGCCCATTTCTTCTGTATCAAAAAAACTAGATAATGGATCATCAAAGCACAAACCATGCATATAATTGAGTAACGATTTTTTTAGTCCAAAGCTAAATTTATCATGATCTGTACCAGTTTCGTCAATATGTTCTACATCGTTATCGGCAAACGTAATGTCCACTTTTTTGGCTTTTTTTACTCCAAATTTTTCTGGGTTTATACCCACAGGGCTATGTGCTGTCATGGCAAACTGGTGCCAAAAAGCCGATTGCAAAATACCTGCCTTAAACATTTGACGAACCATCTCTAAACTATCAATGGTTTCTTGTGCAGTTTGTGTAGGAAACCCATACATTAAATAAGCATGAACCATTATGCCAGCATTGGTAAAATGACGATTTACTTTGGCAACTTGTGCCACTGTAATCCCTTTTTGTATAAGCTCTAAAAGTCTATCGCTTGCTACTTCTAAACCACCAGAAACCGCAATGCAGCCAGCTGCTTTTAGTAGCAAACATAAGTCTCTGGTAAAGCTTTTTTCAAAGCGAACATTCGTCCACCAGCTAACGGTTAATTGTCTTCTTAAAATTTCTAACGCCAAAGCACGCATTAAAGCAGGTGGTGCAGCTTCATCTACAAAGTGAAAACCATTTTGCCTTGTTTGAGCTATTATTTCTTCCATTCTATCGCACAGAAGGCTTGCTGCTACGGGCTCGTAGAGTTTTATATAATCTAAACTAACATCGCAAAATGTGCATTTGCCCCAATAACAACCGTGTGCCATAGTGAGTTTATTCCATCTGCCATCGCTCCAAAGGCTATGCATTGGGTTCACCACTTCTATGGCTGAGATATATTTATCCAGTAAAAAATCGCTGTAATCTGGTGTGCCTACTTCACCTTGTCGGTAATCTTTGGTGGACTTGTTATTAATGTATATTACTTCATTATTAACTAAGATAAATGTGCGTTTTAGCTCATCAATAGTTTTATTGCCTGCTGTATAACCAATCAAATTTTCTATTGGTGCTTCGCCATCATCTAGCGTAATAAAATCGTAAAACTCAAATACCCGTTTATCTTTTAATGACCGTAATTCTGTGTTAGCAAAACCGCCACCCATAGCTACTTTTATGTTTGGATAATGCTGTTTTATAAATTGTCCGCAGCGTAAGCTGGTGTATAAATTGCCAGGAAAAGGAACTGATAAGCACACCAATTTTGGTTGCACATCTTGTATTTTTTTAGCAAGAATATCTAACAAAATATGGTCAATAAATGTAAAGGGCTGTTGCAATGATTGATACAATTCATCAAAACTATTGGCACTACGGCCAAGCCTTTCCGCATAACGGCTAAAACCAAAATGTTCATCTATACATTCGGTAATTAAATCGCTTAAATCTTCTAAATACATGGTGGCCAAATGCTTGGCTTTGTCTTGATTGCCCATACTGCCAAAAGCCCAACTCAAATCATCCAACTGCTTAAAACGAGCGGCTTCTGGCAAAAAATCACGCTTACAAATTAAGTGTGATAATGTTGGATTTTTCCCCTGCAGAAATTCAATAACATCGTCAATCGTATTAATATAATCCTCTTGCAAAGCAATGATACGTTTGGCATTATCTGAGGTCTCACCCCAAACTCTCTCCAAAGGTGAGGGGCAAGAAGCAAAAAGTTCACGGAGTCCTTTTCTACTAAACATTGCCACCGTTACTTCAATACCCAAATCTGCTTGAAAGGCCGTAATATTTTTAGTATTTAAAAATCCTTTTAGATATGCCGTTGCAGGATAAGGAGTATTGAGCTGTGTAAATGGGGGCGTTATCAATAAAACCGTTGCACTCAAATTGCTGTGTTTAGGTTGCGAAGATAAATGACTGCTGAAAACAACGGATTGAAATACATAACCACTAAATTAAAAAGCCCTTGATATTTTATAATACCAAAGGCTTTTAATAAGATGTGAGCTTATTTATTTTTTTGCTTTCGCTATTTTTTTTGCGGGTTTTACTGGTTGAGTGGCAACTTCTGCAACTACTTCTTTTTTAGCTACCTTTTTAACTTTTGCAGGTGTAGTTTCAACTGCTATTGGTGCAGCAATTACTTCCTGAACAGCTATTTGTTTTTTTGCTTTTTGAGTTTTCATTACCACTTCTTCAGCCACGGTAATCACACAATTATCTATAAAAAATTCATGTGCATAAGCGTAAGTATCGGCATTACTATCGTTTACCCAACGGCCATCGTTTAACAAATAACGATATTGGTAAGTTTTGCCAGTTTCTAAAGCTAATGTGGTTTTCATCGAACCATCCTTTTGCTTTTTTAGCTCTACACCTTGTTCAGGATTCCAGTTATTAAAATCTCCCACAAGAACGCCAGATGTTGCATTTGAAACGATGTTTTCAGATAGG
>JAYVNQ010000163.1:0-13697 GCA_043758365.1 Chitinophagales bacterium | reverse complement strand
TTGTCATTAATAATTTAACGACTGGCTTCCTTTTTTAGTATCAATACATCGGCCAATAACCTTTTCTAAATAATTAACTCAAACAGCTTCTGAATTTCTTCACTAATCAAAAGTAAACCTACGACTATATATTTGTTCCAAAACCAGCAACTATTGCCACGCATTGCATTTACAGTGACCAATGATTTGAGCTACGACCAACGAATGCAGCGCATTTGTACATCGCTTGTCAATACTGGTTACGAGGTGGTTTTAATAGGTCGCAAATTAAAAACTTCCATTACTTTAGAAACGTATCCTTTTGTACAAAAAAGATTGCCATGCTTTTTTACCAAGGGTGTATTATTTTATGTAGAACACAATATTAAATTATTCTTTTTTTTATTATTTCTGAAAGCTGATGCATTTTGTGCCATCGATCTGGATACGATTTTACCTATCTATTTAGCATCTATTATAAAAAATAAACCACGAGTTTACGATGCCCATGAATTGTTTACTGAACTTAAGGAGGTTGTTAATAGAAAAAATGTGCATCGATTTTGGTTGATAATTGAAAAAATGGCTGTTCCTAAATTTAAAAATGGCTATACAGTCAACCATTTTATAAAAGAAGAATTTAAACGACGCTACAAAGTGGATTATGAAATAATCCGAAATCTTCCCTTTAAAAAAGAATTGATAAGTACAAAAAAAATTAGTGAATCAACCATTTTGTACCAAGGTGTTGTAAACGAAGGTAGAAGCTTTGAAACCCTTATTCCTGCTATGTTACAGGTAAATGCAAGGCTATTGATTTGTGGTAATGGCAACTTTTTTAATGAAACAAAAGCATTAATAAAGTATTATAATTTAGAACATAAAATTGAATTAAAAGGTTTTTTACTGCCTAATGAATTACAAGTAATAACACAGCGCTGCCATATTGGTATTACCATTTTTGAAAACAAAGGATTAAACCAATATTATTCATTGGCAAACCGTTTTTTTGATTACATGATGGCTGGTTTGCCGCAGGTTTGTGTGCGTTATCCTGAGTATGAATTAATTAATAACGAACAAGGTTTTGCTTATTTAATAACGGATGTAACAAGCGAAACAATTACGACTGCATTGAACAAATTACTAGATGATGCTGTATTATATAATGAATTGGAAACGAGTTGCATAAAGGCCAGAAACATTTTGAATTGGCAAGAAGAAGAAAAAATATTGATTAATTTTTGGAAAAATATTTTATAACATTTTGGAAAAGCACTTACATATTGTTTGTTTAAATGTGCCCTACCCGGTGGATTATGGTGGTGTGTTCGATTTGTTTTACAAACTACCGGCAATGCAAGCTGCTGGTATAAATATTCACTTACATTGTTTTGATTATGGCCGTGGTGAGCAGGAAGAGTTAAATAAATACTGCGTTTCAGTTAATTATTATCGAAGGAATGAAGGTCACAAAAGCATCTCATCTACATTACCGTATATTGTTGCATCACGAAAAAATGAGGAATTATTAACGAATTTATTATATGATGATTATCCCATTTTTATGGAAGGCGTGCATTGCACTTATTTGTTAAATGATGAGCGTTTTGCTAAACGTAGAAAGTTTGTTCGTATCCACAATGTTGAGTACCAATATTATCAAGATTTGTATCAGTCAAGTACATCCCCTTTTAAAAAAATATATTATTGGCGAGAGAGTAATTTGCTTAAAAAATATGAGGCGTCTATGGTAAATAAAGCCACTGCATTTTGGGGCGTTACGCATAAGGACGTGGCTTATTATAGAAATAATTACAACTGTAAAACCATCGATTATCTATCATTGTATTTACCGCCAAATTGGGAGGTGAAGGGGTTGAGTGGTATGGGTAATTATTGCTTGTATCAAGCAGATTTAAGTATTGACGCTAATGAAAAAGCTGCTATTTGGTTACTTGAAAAGGTATTTAGTAAAATAGAAGTGCCGTTTGTGATTGCAGGTAAAAATCCTAGCGAAAAATTACAACGTTTGGCACACCTTCATTTACATACTTGCATTGTTATTAATCCGTCAGAAAAAGAGATGCAGGATATGATTGCTAAAGCCCACGTTAATATTTTACCATCATATCATTCAACTGGTATAAAATTAAAATTGATTAATGCTTTATACAATGGTAGGCATTGTTTGGTAAACACTGCAACCGTTGATGGTAGCGGCTTAGAAGCACTTTGTCACATTGCAAATACTACCGATGAATTTATAAATACTATTAATGAACTACAGAAATTATCTTTTAAAAACGATGATCTAGAGGCTAGAGAAATTGCCTTAAAAGGAATGTTTAACAATGACTTTAATGCACAACAACAAGTAAAATGGATTTGGGGTTAGTATGTGCTTTTCTCAACAAATAGCTACATATTTCTCAAGAATTATAAATGCCTCTGCGAAGTAAGATTATTGGTATAAAAAGCCATACTCTATCTTACCAACTAACCGCTTTTGTTTATCGTAGCAAACTTCACTTTCCTTCAAGCCCTTATCGTTGTAGCTATAATTCCAAACCAAATAATTACTACCACCGTTTGTTATTTGGGTCATTTTAACTACCCTGTTTCTATCATCATATTCGTACAAAAAATCTGGTAATAATTGTTTGGCACGAGGATTAAAACGTACAACATCTGTCACCAAATTTTTGTCATTATAATAGTAATAATAGGTCTCGTAAGTTTTGCTCTTTCTCCTCCAACGCTCTTCTCCAATATTGCCTTTTTCATCGTAAACAAAATCAATAAACGTGGTGTCTAGTTTATTTTTTATTTTCAGTAAAGCTGTTGGCAAATTATTGGTATTGTAACTCCAAATATGAACCTCGTTACTATTAATTTTTACAGCAGTATCGTTGGTGTTTGATGTAATATTTATAAGTAATCCTTGGTCATTATAAGTAAAGTTGTTTATTGTTTCTACTTTATGGTTCGCATCTATTGTTTTTTTTACTTTATTGTTCTCGTATGTAACGGTTAATACGCTTTGGGAATTATCTGGCAATGCAGTAGTAGTAACACTTTTCCTAAAGTCATTACTTATTTGTTGTTCAATTATAAAGCCTTCTGTTACCTCTCCATTGGGGTCGTAACTAATGGCTTTTATT
The DNA here is from genome assembly GCA_043758365.1 of Chitinophagales bacterium. Lineage (GTDB taxonomy): Bacteria > Bacteroidota > Bacteroidia > Chitinophagales > Chitinophagaceae > Parasediminibacterium. The sequence goes on along the minus strand of JAYVNQ010000163.1, from coordinate 10,554 downwards.
GTTTTAATTTTAGCCTGTTTTATTAGTTTAAATTGTTGGTTACTTAAGCCATTAGCAACAATATCGTTGTAATAATATTGGCTATAGGTTGTTGCAGAAAAAAGCAAGGTTATAAACAGGAATACGCATCGCATTTCGGAGTAAATTTTATCAAATGTAGAAGCAAGTTTATCAACAATCCAAATACAACAATCACATATCAATGACTGTAATACCCTAGAAGCGTATTTTTAGCCGAATCTTAACAGCACATACCATTTAAAAAGAGAAAAGAAAATGAATTCTAAAACTGTATTTTCTCTTTAATTAATGCTTGCCATTTGCATAATATTCTTTAATTACTTTACAACCATATTAAATGCTCATTAATGCAAACCTTATCAGATAGTTTTTTACACTTAGTTTCTATTATGGATGAGCTTCGAGAGAAGTGTCCTTGGGATAAAAAGCAAACCATAGAAACCCTACGTCCATTAACTTTGGAAGAAACTTATGAATTGGCTGATGCTATTACAGATGGCGATTTTAAAGGTATAAAAGAAGAACTTGGTGATGTATTGTTGCATATTTTGTTCTACTCAAAAATTGGCACAGAAAAAGGTGAGTTTACACTTCAAGAAGTGATTGAAGGCATTAGTGAAAAATTAATTGTTCGGCATCCACATATTTACGGTGATGTAGTGGTTGCAGATGAGGAAGATGTAAAGCGAAATTGGGAACAAATAAAGCTAAAAACTGGGAATAAAAAAAGTGTACTAAGCGGTGTGCCAAAGGCTTTGCCAGCAGTTGTTAAAGCAACACGCATTCAAGAAAAAGCAAAGCAGGTAGGTTTTGAATGGGACAATAAAGAAGATGTTTTTAAAAAAATTGAAGAAGAGATTAGCGAATTGCAAGAAGCTATTTTAGAAGATAACGAAGCCCATATTGAAGAGGAATTTGGCGATGTTTTATTTAGCTTAATTAATTATGCACGGTTTTTGAAGGTAGATGCAGAAGGTGCTTTAGAAAAGACTAACAAAAAATTTATGTGCCGTTTTCAGCAAATTGAAGCTATTGCTACACAACGTGGCAAAGCCTTACAGGCTATGACTTTAGAAGAAATGGATACAATATGGAATGAAGTAAAACTTTTAAATAAAACTGCTTGACTCAATCATTACAAACTGCCTTTTACAAGCATAAAAAGCTATTAATTATTGCCGCATGCTTACATGTTATCTCTCTACTTGTAACAGGTTATTTAGCGTATCAGTCTTCGCCCGAAAAGGTGGTTAAAAATTTAGAAGCTAAGCTTGCTGCTAATGAAAAAACATTCAATACAATTTGTTTCGATACGACACTTCTGAAGCTACTTACTAAAGACACGCTTACCAAAAATTCGACTGTATTACAAAACTTGCCATTTGGTTTGTTTGTTTATATTTTAAACGATGTTGGTAATCCATTGGTGACTTATTGGAACAGTAATCAATACTATATTGCCCCACAAGATGTACTTAAAAAAGATGGCTATTATTTCATTAATAATCAAAATGGCAATTTTGAATTAATTAAGAAAACGGTACAAATAAATCGGCAAAAAATTTATGTAAGCGCAATACTTCCAATACGGTGGCATTATTTTATTGAGAATAAATATTTACATACAAATTTTGATGGGTTTTCTAATCTAGAATCTCAATACGATATTAGTGTTGATGCCGATGCTTTACCAGTGGTTAATAGTAATAATCAAATACTTTTTAAAATAAAAGCAACGCAGATAAACTACTTTATCCGTTACGATATTCTCACCATTTTACTTAGGATAATCGCTATGTTGTTTGTAGTTATTTTCCTAAATAAAATGAGCTTAAAAATTATAGAAGACACCGATTTTATAACTGGCTTTTCAGTATTGGTTTTTTGTATTTTGGTACTACGTCTAATAACTTATGTATTACCATTTCCTTTCCAGTTTTCAAGGCTTGGCTTGTTCGATCCATCGATATATGCATCTAATAAAATTCATCCTTCTTTGGGGCATTTATTAATCAATGTTATTTTGTTTTATTGGCTAATTAGCTATTACAAATTCAATGTTCCCAAGCAACCTATTGATATTAAAACGCAAAAGCCTATTTGGTACTTATATGGCAACCTATTATTGCTGTTAGTTATTATTTTATTTACCGCAGGTATCATTCGCAGTCTTGTTGCCGATTCTAAAATTTCATTCGATGTTACCAATTTCTTTAGTCTTAATATTTATAGTATTGTCAGCTTCATTATACTTGGTTTTCTAGCCGTATCATACTATTATTTTAGCCATATTTTATTAAAGCCAGTCATTGAAAATAAGCTACCAATCCAGTATCAATTGTTAGTAATTATTGTTGCTGGTTTGGGTTATTTGTCAATAACACTCAGTTCACCAACTACAATTATTAACTTACTCGTAATTGTATGGTTAAGCTTGTTTGTAATAATTGTTAATTGGCGTAAGCAAGATGCTGATTTGTCAATTTTAAAATCTTCTTTCTTTATTTTTTGGATGATGATTTTTGCAGGTTCGTCTACTCTGCTTGTCAGTAATCAAAACAAATCAGTAGAGTGGGCGCAACGAAAAAAAATGGCAGAACGTTTGGCCATTCAAAGCGACCCAAATGGCGAGAACTTACTAGCTATTGCAATGGCTAATTTTGATGATGACCAACTCGTAAAAAACTTCAGTCGCTTTCAATCTGAATACGCCAATAAGTTTTTAAAAGATAGTTTGTTAAATGAAAATTTTTCGGGGTATTTAAATAAATATGATACACGTATTTACACTTTCGACAGTCTCTACAAGCGACTGTTTAATGATGATTCAACCAGTTATAATATTTTAAAAGCCATTGCTTTAAGCAAAGCAAAAAGTACTGTAATGCCAAGACTATATACTTATCAAAATACAGATAATCAACTCAATTATTTGTACGAAAAGGTAATAGAAAAGCCATACGAAAAGCTAGGTTATTTATTTGTGTTAGTTAAACCAAAACGCTATAAAACTGAGGCCTTATATCCTGAATTGTTTAAGCAAGTTCAAGACCTATCAATTGATCTAAATACTAACTATGCTTTAGCTGTGTATATGAATGGGAAAATGATTAATCACTTAAACGATTATGACTTTCCAACGCATTTAAATCCCAAAGCCTTGTCATCGTTTGAGTACAAGAAAATAACCGCTAACGGTTACACCGAACTGTGGTACAATGCAGGTAATGGCAAGCAAATTATTATAGCAAAACAAGAGGCTGGTTTAATTGAAATGGCTACTTTATTCGCCTATTTATTTTTTACTTTATTAATAATGGTTGGCAGTTTTCATATTGGTAATTATCTAGTACAAACAGGTTTTAAAAAACAAGCTTTAAAGCAGTTATTGCATTTCAATATCCGGTCTCAAATTCACAGTACCATTATTTTTGTAAGCCTCTTTTCTTTTGTTGTAGTAGGTGTTGCTACTATATCTTTTTTCATTAACCGTTTTAATAAAACCAATGAAGCTAGGCTCTCAAAAACCATTGAAGTAATAAGTAAAGAGATTGAAAATAAAATCAAGCAAATCCGCACACAGCTTTCGTTTGATGATGCGTTAACCATTTACGACGTTGGGTTTAAAAATGATCTGGAGCAGAAAATTACGGAGGTTGCTGAGGTGCATAACGTGGATATAAATTTTTTTAGTGCTAATGGAAATTTAATAGCATCCACACAACCATACATCTACAATAAATCTTTATTAAGTGAAAAAATGAACCCCACTGCGTACGCCCAACTACATTACAATAGGCGTAATAGGTTCATACAATCCGAGCATATTGGCAGCTTAAATTATGTAAGTATTTACTTGCCAATTTTAGATGATGATGGGCATATTCATGCTTATTTAAACATCCCATATCTTAATTCACAAATTGAGCTTACGCAAGAAATTTCTAATTTTATTGCTACGCTTATTAACCTCAATGCCTTTGTATTTTTACTCGCTGGTGCCATTGCTTTTTTATTAACCGAACGGATTATTGCTTCCTTTAAAGTGATTGCTGATAAAATGCAACAGGTTAACTTTAGTAATAAAAACGAGGTAATAATTTGGGATAGAAATGATGAAATTAAACCATTGGTAAATGAATATAATACCATGGTAAAAAAGCTTGAGCAAAGTGCTGCAGCCCTTGCCAGGAGCGAAAGAGAAGGAGCTTGGCAAGAAATGGCAAAACAAGTGGCACATGAAATTAAAAATCCATTAACACCCATGAAATTGAGTATTCAATACTTGTTAAAAGCTATTGATGCCGATGATCAAAATAGTAAAGTATTATCACAAAAAGTAGCGGCAACACTAGTAGAACAAATTGACCAATTGGCTAAAATTGCTGGTGATTTTTCACAATTTGCCAATATTAATAATGTGCAGTTAACAACCTTTAATGTAACAGATGTTTTGGCATCTGCAATAGCGCTGTACCAGCACAGCAATACGGTTGAAATAAATTATCAAAATACTAATTTACCTTGCTTCGTTACCGCCGATAAGTTGCAATTGAGTCGTGTATTTACCAATTTAATTAAAAATGCTATAGAGGCTGTTGATAGTAATGAAAAAACTATTATCATTAATATACAACAATTAAAAATTGATAGTGAATTAGTGATTAATATTACCGATAATGGGCATGGTATTCATGCCGATATGCAAAGCAAAATATTTACTCCAAACTTTACTACAAAAACCTCTGGTACAGGACTAGGTTTGGCCATTTGTAAAGGCATTGTAGAAAACGCAAATGGTACTATTAGTTTTACTACAAAAGCCAATGTTGGAACTACTTTTACGGTTAAGTTGCCCTTAGTAAATACCTAAAATAATTGTGTTTTAGGTAGAAGAGTATAATATCGATTTTGTGACTAAACTGTATTTAAGTTTAGCTGTAAACCTACATTTTGTTGTGGGATTTCGCTTCAATAAAGGCTAGTTCATTGGCTGAAAACTGTTTATTGGACTTCTTGCAAAAGTTTCTTAAAGCATCATCACCTTTAATGCCTCAACTTCTTTTTTAAATACCAATAACGCCTCATTTTGTTCGCTTATAAAACTATTGTTTTCTAGCTTACCAATTACTTGGTTCATCTCTTCGTTAGTTTCATATACCATCTTCTTAAAAGGGTTGGTATAGTCTTTAGCCCGGGCTGTATAAATACCTTTTGTCATCCATTCTTTAGTGGTAATGGAAGCATTTAATAAGCTTAAAAATTGTGTGATTTGTAATTTTTGTAAGTCCAAGTTTTTAAGTGCTGCAAGACAAGCTAATGCATGGTGTAGCTTTTTTATATCGTATAAATTACCTTGTTGTTTGTACCAATTATGCACAGCATCCCAGCCAATAATACTACCATTTTTTATACCATTTTTTAATTGCTCAACATCTTCGGCAGGTAATAATTGCCCTCCAATATTTAACCAATTTGTTCTTTTTAAATCAGCAGGAATTATTGCTATAATTTCTTGTAACGAACCAATATTTTCTCGCTTAATAAATTCAATCAACTGAGTGGTTGCATAATAACTAATCAATTCTTCAAACAGTTGATAAGCCTGTAAGCTTTTAAGGATAAGTGTTTTACGCTTTGAGTTCTCGAATCCTTCAACAATTACTTCAAGCTCGTTAATTATTTTGTTATTGCTTTGTAGCAATTGTTTACCAATATTTATGCTTTCTGCTGAGGTATATTTTACAATGCAATTTTGCTTGTTTAAATATGCATTTCCAACTGCTTCTTCAATAATTAATAGCGATGTAAATATTTCGTTTAAAGTATCTGGGGCTAAGTAGTCGTAATCTATTTTTTGAATTTTATCAAAGCGTTCATCCCGATTAACATATTTCCAGCTATTACGTTCTAGCGCATACATATTGTACATAAACCAATAGCCCGGCATAATCACTAAATTATCATTAGTAACATCGTTGCTAACCAAGGAAAACGGGATGGAAATATTTAATTCGTTAGGATAATCTCCCTTGGCTAAAATGGTAAACGATGCAAATTGACTATTGTGTTTTAAGCTCACACATAACCCTGGCCAAAAGCCTCTGCCAGCAATAATTTCTCCATCTGCAGCACGGCTATTGTGGTTACTACCAATGGTGGCACCAGCAGCAATATTGCTTTGCCCCATTATTAGAGCGGCGCATAAAAATGAGTTATTATGGTGTTGCTCATGCGCTGGGAAAATCAATGAATTTAATACTTCGCAGCAAGAAATAGTAGCGTTGTTACCCAGGTAAGAGTTGATTAAACGTGCACCATATTTTAACTGAGAAAATGAAGCCATTACAAAGCGTACGGCCTTTACGCCATAAAAAATGCGACAGCCAAAACCAATAATTCCATTCACCATTTCTACACCTTCACCGATTTGTGTACGTCCTTTTTCTCCTGAGTTAATGGTTAAATTTTTAAGTTTATTAGCTCCTTTAATATAGGCATCTTCACCAATCCAACAGTCTTTGATAATACCACTGTTTTTTATAACGGTACGGCTACCAATTTTACCATAATAGCCACGTTTGCTATTATATTTTGCTTCGGTAAATTCTTTAAATTTTTCAAGTAAAGCAGTATCATCTCGGTACTTACTCCACATGTACGCATCGCCTGGTAACATGCGGTTAAATGGCATAATACCTCTTCCACCATTCTCATTGCAAACTTCTAATTGTATGCGGATATTTTCTTTCTCACCATCCTTGATGATACCGTTGCCAAATTTGGCATGGCTTGTAGTAATCAACTCATTTACATTTATGATAATTACTTCGTTGCCAATAATAAAATTACTTAAATAGTTAACGTTATCAATACACACATTGTCGCCAAAATCTGAACTTATAATAGTGCTGTTATATAAGCCTACAGCCACTTTTATATCGCTAAAGCCAAGGTAGTAAGGTTCTAATTTGCCAATGCGGACAAGCCCATAGAATTTACAGTTTTTTACAAGCTCAGGGTTAAATGCTTCCGACACATAAATGTTGTTCCAATCGGCGCTGGTATTACGGTTGCGCACCAATGCCTCAATTTCATAAGCAGTCAATCTGCGGTAGCTAATGCCGCTTTTGTTCTGCATGTTTCTAAGGGTATAGTCATCCTGGTTTGGCTGTAAATATTCCTGCGAAATAAAATTGTAACCCAATTCGCTAACCGGTGTTTTTTTAATAATGTTTTGAGGCATAGAATGTTAATGCACCCCGCCCTAAAGGATGCTTTTGAAACGGGCAATCATTAGCTTATTATACTTTCTCAAATTTGTACATTGGGCAATTATTCTACCGTTACACTCTTGGCCAAGTTCCTCGGTTTATCTACATCAAAACCTTTTGCTACGCCAATGTAGTAGCTTAATAATTGCAATGGAATAACACTTAAAATTGGTGCAATTACTTCGTCAATATCTGGAACAAACATGGTATCATTTGCCATACTTGGTATTATTTCATCACCCATAGAAGCTACTGCAATCACCTTACCCTTACGTGCTTTTATCTCTTGTACATTACTAACAATTTTTTCGTAGTACCTGTCTTTGGTGGCTACAAAAACTACCGGTAAATTTTCATCAACCAAAGCAATTGGCCCGTGTTTCATTTCAGCAGCAGGGTAGCCTTCTGCATGTATGTACGATACCTCTTTCAACTTTAAAGCACCTTCTAAAGCCACAGGAAAATTGTAACCCCTACCAAGAAACAAAAAGTCGTGCGCATCTTTATACTTTTCAGCAATGGCTTTAATATTATCTATGTTGGCAAGTATTTCTTTTACTTTTTCTGGAACTGATTCCAAGGCTTTTAACAACTCTAAGTATCTAGCTTCATCAATAGTGCCTTTTGCAAAAGCAATTTTTAAACCCATCATCATTAACACTGCTAATTGACCAGTAAAAGCCTTAGTACTGGCAACCCCAATTTCAGGGCCACTGTGGGTGTACGCACCAGCATTACTTAACCTTGCAATACTGCTACCAACTGCATTTACCACACCAAAAATAAAAGTACCTTTTTCCTTGGCATTTTCAAGTGCTACCAGCGTATCGGCAGTTTCGCCACTTTGGGAAATAGCAATAATTACATCGCCTTTATTAATGATGGGATTACGGTAACGAAACTCACTGGCATACTCAACTTCAACAGGTATCCTGCACAGCTCTTCAAAGAAATATTCAGCTATTAAACCCGCATGCCAACTGGTACCACAAGCTACCATCACAATGCGTTGGGCATCTTTTAAAACATTAATATTATCGTCAACACCGCTCATTACAATTTGTCCACTTCGTGTTAACAAACGGCCACGTAAACAATCGAAAATAGTTTCTGGTTGCTCATTAATTTCCTTCAACATAAAGTGATCGTAACCGCCTTTTTCAATAGCTGCCAGTTCCATGTCTAACTTGGTAATGAAGGGTGTTCGCCTTTCATTACCAAGGTTTTTTAGAATCAATTCGTCAGCACGCACAATGGCAATTTCGTAATCATTCACATACACCACTTCTTTGGTGTATTCAATAATTGGAGAGGCATCACTGGCCAAAAAATGTTCGCCTTTGCCAATGCCAATTACCAGTGGGCTACCTTTGCGTGCAGCAATAATTGTCTCAGGATCTTTTTCGTCTATCAATAAGATGCAATATGCACCAACAATGCGTTTCAGGGCAATACGCAAAGCTTCTTCTAATGTACAATCGTTGTTCTTTTTAATATCTTCTATAAAATTTAAAAGCACCTCAGTATCGGTATCACTCTTAAAAGTGTAGCCCTTTTTTAGTAGATCGTTTTTTATGGGCACGTAGTTTTCAATAATACCATTGTGAAGCATGGCAAACTGCCCGTTATTGCTAAGATGTGGATGGGCATTTCTATCGCTTGGTTCGCCGTGAGTGGCCCAACGTGTATGACCAATACCGATATGTGAATGTAGGTTTAAGCCAAGCACACTTTCTTCTAATTCAGCAACCTTTCCCTTCTTTTTAAATATTTCTAAAACGCCATTATTTATTAAAGCTACACCAGTGCTATCGTAGCCACGGTATTCTAAACGTCTCAAACCTTTAATAACAACTGGGTAAGCTTCTCTTGGGCCAATATATCCTACTATTCCACACATAAGCTGATTGATTTTTTAAGTATGCAATATCAATTTTTTTAATGAAATTACGATGCTAATATTAACCATCAAACCTTTAAAATACCTTTGAGAATGCCCGTTGTACTTGACTTTGACAGTGATTATTTATTAGAAGATGATTGCGTTTTATTGCGGCCTTTACAGCAAAATGATTGGCAGCACTTGCTATATTTTACTGAGAATGAAATTGATATCTGGCAATATTCTTTAGTGCCGATGGGGGGTGAAGCAAACCTTAAAGTATATATCAATACTGCATTACAAGCCAAACAGCAATCAAAAGAATATCCGTTTATTGTGTTTGATAAAAGAACGCAGAAATATGCAGGTAGTACTCGGTTTTATGATATTCAATTGGTAAATAAAACGCTGCAACTTGGCTATACCTGGTATGGTAAAAATTTTCAACGAACTGGTTTGAACAGGCATTGTAAATATTTATTGCTACAATTTGCTTTTGAAACTTTAGGCATGGAACGGGTAGAATTTAGGGCTGACGCCAATAATGCAAGAAGTATTGCTGCTATGCAAGCCATTGGTTGCACTGTTGAAGGTATTTTACGCAGTAATGTGCCAACGCATACTGGCAAAAGAAGAGACAGTATTATTTTAAGTATTTTAAAAGAGGAATGGGAAAGTGAGGTGAAAGGAAAGTTGAGTAGTATGTTGAAATAAATTAAGCGTTATATTGATTACTAGCGCAGGACTCTGACCTGTGCTAGAGCGTTACTAAAATTCTGATAATTTTATGGAATGTTTGGAGTACCTCAAATGAAAATCCTATAAGAGCTGGATTTGTTGTAAATTCTATTATTATGAGAGCCGAAATAATATTTTACCTTAAATTCGCATTGTGATAGAAACATATCATCCACATATTATTTCTACAAACTCTAAAGGCGCTTTTATCTTTAAGAAAATGCTTGAAGACAAGCAAGCTATTGCTGCACATCTACAAAAGGGTGGTAAATTATCTGAACTAAAAGGAAAATTCAACTTTGTTAAGCCCTTATCAATTACAGGAAAATGATGACTACTCGTATGAGTTTATAACTAAACAAGGCATTAAATACGCCGTGTATTTTCTTGATTATAGTTATATGTTTGATGCATACCCTACAATTTGTGATAACATTTATACTTTTAATATAGATGTGATTGAAGGTGATTGGAATGAGGTAGTAATCGATGAAAAAATTGGTATTACAGTAGTTGAAATTTTCAGATCATTTTTTGAGAGGGTGCAAAACGTTGCAGTATATGTTTGTGATACTATTGATGAGAGGCAGTTAGCAAGAAAAAGAAAATTTGACTTGTGGTTCTGGAAATATAGTGATG
>JAYVNQ010000162.1:0-13746 GCA_043758365.1 Chitinophagales bacterium | reverse complement strand
GCCCTATGGCTACGCAAAATAAAAGCTTAGGTATGTTTAATTTAGATGGCATACCACCAGCACCACGTGGTGTACCACAAATTGAAGTAACATTTGATATTGATGCCAACGGTATGTTACATGTAAGTGCAAAGGACAAAGGCACAGGTAAAGAGCAAAAAATACGTATTGAAGCTGGTAGCGGTTTAAGCAAAGAAGAAGTTGAAAAAATGAAGGCCGAAGCAAAAGCCAACGAAGCAGAAGACAAAATTGCACGTGAAAACGTTGAGAAAATAAACAGTGCTGATAGCTTGATTTTTCAAACAGAAAAACAATTTAAAGAGTATGCAGACAAAATACCTGCTGATAAAAAAGCACCAATTGAAGCGGCACTTACCAAATTGAAAGAGGCTCATAAAAATCAAGATATTGCTGCAATAGATGTAGCAATGGCGGAAATGAATACTGCCTGGACAGCCGCAAGCGAAGACATTTACAAATCACAAGCTGATGGTGGTGGTGCTGCACAAGAGCCGACCAGCCAAGGTGCAAGTGCCCAAGCTGAAACTGTTACTGATGCTGAGTTTGAAGAAGTAAAGTAATCATTGATTTAGAACGATTCAAATGATGATAATTATGAAGCCCTTGCAGAAATGCAGGGGCTTTTTATTTTGGTTGTAGGTCTCGTTCTTACCTAACGGGTTATTAAAGTTTGAATAAAAAGTATTAAAACAAAGTCATAATGTTTAACTATTAGTGTTCTGCATAACTCCAAAACATTACAACCTCCCGTTCATCAATTATTTTTTAAGTATAAGCAACCTTTTAACAGTATTTAACGTTAATCAACCAAACAAATTGAAATGAAAAAAATAAACTTTAAAAACTTTTTGCTATTTGCTTTTGTAGTATGCATCTTTTTTAGTGCTTGTACCAAAAACTCCGACACCACAGTTGCCGCTACCGTTCTTAAACATTGGGACGTTGCTTTGAATCCCAAATTTGAATTACCTGGCCTAGCTTCAAGAACTGAAACTGGTACAGCGTCAGTTGATTTAATGAGCGACCTAACTGTTAAATACACCTTGACTGTTGTAGGCTTGGCATCTACCGATGCAATGACGGCTGGGCATATTCATGTGGGTGATGCTGTAACAAGCGGCCCAGTAATATTGGGTTTTAGCCCTGTATTTACAAATGGTACTGCTACTGGATCAGTTACGTTACGTTCTACTTTATCAGATTCTTTAAAAAATGGCTCTGCGGAATTTTATGTGAACGTTCATTCTTCCCAAGCGCCAGGCGGTTTGATGCGTGGTCAATTGAACAACCCAGTGATATATGCGGTTGATGTAGCTATGAGCGGTGCTAATGAAAACCCCGCAGTTACAACTACTGCTACTGGTGTTACCACATTACGATTAGCAACTGACAAAACATTGTATGCTAAGGTATCCGTTTCTGGTCTTGAAGCAAATGATACTGTGACACTTGCTCATATTCATACAGGTGCAATCGGCACAAATGGCTCTGTAATAATACCGCTGATTGGTGCTACCGCTGATTTTAATACGAACTTAAAATTAGCTCCCCTTACTGATGCAAATGCCACCTTATTACAAACTGGTCAAGTATATGCTAATATTCACTCTAAGAGGAATCCAGGTGGTATTTTACGTGGGCAAATAAGATAAGCCTATCATAGTAATATAATAATTAATCAAGAAGAGGTGCATGATAAATTCTGCACCTCTTTTGTTAAGTAACGCTACGATGCTAAAAGTTGAGCTTTAAAGTAGTGATGGATTTTTCAGATAGTATGAACTGTATTTAAGCTACAAAAATTGTTATACATCAGTTTTTATTACATCCCTCATAATTTTCATGTGATGTAATGTGTGTATTTGTAAAAATTTTGTGGTGGCTTTTAAGTGCAAATGCCCAAACATTGGGTGTTTGAAATATTGCTTTGGCTGCATAGTTTGCAAGTCAGTAACACGCAGTTTTATGTTTTGTAAATGTTCTAACAAACTCTCAGCACTATAATCTTTAGGTAATACAATACCTGGGGCTTTTGCCTTACCCCTTGGTATTTTATTTAGGGTAAATACGATTAGCCTTAACTTATTAAATTGCCATTTGTAATTATTAGGGTCAGATATACCGACTTGTTCAATGATGGCTTCTATTACTAGTAAACAATGCTCAATATGCCAACCAACCGGCACAGCAGAAACTGAATTATTTAGCATTGAGTGTTTGGTAATATAGCTTTCAAGATCGGCTAATTGATGGTGTATTTTTAGCATGGCAATTTTTAATTGATTATCAAATATATACACAACGGTCAATGCTTTAAAGTGCAGCTACATTTTTATCGAATTGCGTTTTACAAACTACTATTTTTGCGTTCGCTTTTCAGTAAATGATTACAAGGCAATAACACATCGTAATTAAAAATTGGGTTGTTAAATGAATAATACGTACACCTCGTTGGTAGATCAAACTTTCCATTTTCCACAAGAAGGTTTTAAAAGAAATGCAGATGGCAATTTAACTTTTAACGATGTTGATGTAAAGGCATTGATTGATAAATATGGGACGCCACTAAAGCTTACTTATTTACCAAAAATTAGTATGCAAATAAACAAGGCGAAAACCATGTTTGAAAAGGCGTTTAAAAAACATAATTATGAGGGCAGCTATAACTATTGCTACTGTACTAAAAGCTCCCACTTTTCGTTTATTGTTGAGGAAACTTTAAAAAGTAATATCCACTTAGAAACATCTTTTGCTTACGATATTGAGATAGTTAACCAGCTATATTTAAAAAAGAAAATCAGCAAGGAAACCTTCATTATTTGCAATGGGTACAAGCAAAAATCTTACACATCTCGTATCGCAAAATTAATCAATACAGATTTTAAAAATGTAATTCCGGTTTTGGATAATAAGGAGGAGTTACAAGCTTATAGACGTAGTGTAAAACAACCGTTTAAATTAGCTATTCGTGTAGCAGCGGAAGAGGAACCTAGTTTCCCTTTTTACACCTCACGTTTAGGCATTAGGCCAAAAGATATTTTAGAATTTTATGTAGATGAAATTGAAGGTTTTGAAGATAAATTTCAACTAAAAATGCTGCATATTTTTTTAAACAAAGGCATCAAAGATGATATTTATTATTGGAGCGAACTGAACAAAGTCATCAACCTTTATTGCCAGCTAAAAAAGATTTGTCCCGAACTTGATTCTATTAATATTGGCGGCGGTTTCCCTATTAAACACTCGTTAGGGTTTAACTACGATTACCAATTTATGATTAATGAAATTGTTGGTAATATTAAGCGTGCCTGCAAAAAAGCCAAAGTGCCAATGCCACATATTTTTACCGAGTTTGGTAGTTTTACAGTTGGTGAAAGTATGGCTCACATTTACAGCGTTATTGGCGAAAAAGCTCAGAACGATAGAGAGTGTTGGTACATGATTGATTCATCTTTTATTACAACATTGCCAGATACTTGGGGCATTGGCGAAAAGTTTTTAATGCTGCCAATTAACAAGTGGGACAATGAATATCAGCGGGTTGTTTTGGGTGGTATTACCTGCGATAGTCACGATTATTACGATAGTGAGGAACATATTAACGAAGTCTTTTTGCCAAAGCTTACCAATACTTATAAAGGCGAGGAGGAGAGCAATAAAGAACCCTTGTATGTTGGCTTCTTTCATACAGGTGCTTATCAAGACCAAATTAGTGGTTATGGTGGTATTAAACATTGCCTAATACCATCTCCAAAGCACGTAATAATTGAGTATGATAAGAGTGGAAAATTAATAGACTGGGTTTATGCAAAAGAACAAACAGCCCAAAGTATGTTGAAGATTTTGGGGTATTTGTAACGCTTGTAATTGATTAAGCTTTGGTAATGTAATTCAATATTCATGTAGTTAATCCATCATTTTAGAACCGTAAACAAATTCTAGCGTTTATTTAACTTTAAACAGATTTCTGAATTTTTTTAAAATAAATTTTGTTTATTGATTTTAATTGTTACTTTCACAATTGGTAATATTTATTTGAATAATAATTATTATCAAAATCCTAAAATATATCCTATGAACCTAAGAACCAAAAGTCTTTTTGACTGTGTGTTTAAATTTATAACACAATTACAATTAGTTAGTATTTCACTAATTAAATTCCAACCAACAAGTTTCCAATATTTTCCGTTTTTTGAATTCTATCGAAGACAAAACTGGGCTGTTGTTTTAGCCCGATAAGCCGTTCGTTTCCTACATATCCAAATTCAATATTCAAGGTTAAAAACCATCCACCTATCCAAAAAGTATTCTATGAAAAAATTGTATTCCTATGTAATTAAAATTATGTACAGCTTAGCCTTAGTGCTATTTTGTATGTTTAATGCAAATTCACAAAACACCCTTTCTTTAGATAATCTTGCTATCACCAATTTAGATGCTCAAACATCAACAGCAGTAACTGCATCGTTTACAGTAAATGCAGAAAAGCAATGTTTACTAGGCAATAATTTTGCTTTTGCCAATACCTCTTCAGCTTTACAAGGCACTAATTATAGTTGGGATTTTGGTGATGGTTCTACATCTTCATCAACTTCTCCTTCAAAAACATTTACCAAAGCGGGTAACTACAAAATTCATTTAGAAGTTAGAAATGGCAGCGATTATGCTTTTGTAGAAAAATTTGTAACTGTTATGCCAACTCCCAAAGTTAGTTACAATACTATTGCGGGTACTTTAAATGGTAGTAGTTTCACTTTTATAAGTAGCTCAACTATCGAAAGCGGGTCTATGAACTATTTTTGGGATTTAGGCGACGCTAGTTATTCATCATTAATAAACCCAACAAAAACTTATACTGCACCAGGTAATTATAATGTAAAATTGGTAGTAACAAGCGATTTTGGATGTATTGATAGTATTGTTAAAGTAATTAGTTACGGCACAATACCAGTAGTACCACCAGTTCCAGTAACTTTGCCGCCTACACCTGTAATTCCCCCACCAACGCCAGTAACACCAGTAGTAATTTGCCAATTGCCAACAACTGCTTTCACTATTAATTCTGAAAACCAATGTGAAAAAAATAATAATTTCGTTTTTACAAATGGTACAACCGTTACGAGTGGTACTTTAAGTTACGTTTGGGATTTTGGTGATGGCTCAATGTCTAATTTAATGAGCGTTTCAAAATCATATACCAGTGCGGGAACTTATCAAGTTAAATTGGTCGCTACAAATAATTTAGCCGGTGGTTGCAGCACAACTGTTACAAAAAATATTACTGTTATTTCTCCAGAAGCTGCATTTACTATAAATCCAATAAGTGCACAGTGCCTAAAAAACAATAAATTCAACTTCACGAATAGTAGCCACGCTAATTCTAATGGCTTACAATATCAATGGGATTTGGGTGATGGTACGCTGACTTCGGACGTAAACCCATCAAGATCTTATGCCAATACTGGTAACTATAATGTTCGTTTAATAGTAGCTTTAGAGGGTACAACTTGTAAGGATACGCTTGTTAGATCATTAACGGTTTATCCATCTCCAATTGCTGGTTTTTCTGTAGATAATAGTTGCTATAATAATACTATGCCAATAAAGTTTAAAAACTTAACTGCTAATTTTGGCGACGCTGTAAACTATGAATGGTATTTTGGTAATGGCAATAGTTCAGTTTCTATAAATCCTACTGAAATGTATGCTACCAGCGGAGTTTATAATGTAAAATTAATAGCATCAACTGTGCATGGATGTATTGATAGTATTAAACAGACCATCTCTTTACAAAGTGTTACAGCAGCATTTACTATTAATAGCACATCATTACAATGTTTAAAAGATAATAGCTTTACTTTTACCAATTCATCTCATGCTACAACCAGCGGTTTAAATTATAAATGGAACTTGGCAGAAGGTACGGCATCAAATATAACGAGTCCTTTAAAATCCTTCACCTCAGCAGGTACTTATCAAGTGCAATTAATTGCAAAGATTGGCGTGAATGGTTGTGCTGATACATTGGTAAAATCATTAACGGTTTATCCAATGCCTGTTGCAGATTTTGTAACATCTATGCTAACCGCAACAAGTTTTTCTAGCAATATTCAATTTACTAATAAAAGCACAGTTAGTAGTGGTAACAACAATTATTCTTGGTTTTTTAATGATGGTACAAGCTCAGTAGCTACGTCGTTAGCACATAGATTCCCAACTAACCCAACAACTACAATGGTTAAGTTAGTTGTGTCAACAAACAATGGTTGCGTTGATAGTATTTCTAAATCGGTTTCATTAATTAGCGGCTTATCATCAGCATTGGTAAATGGCGTAGTAAATAGCAGCATATTAAATTCTGGTAACTCAATAGATAATGTTGCAGTATTCCCTAATCCGGTTATTAGTTCTGCACAGGTAAATGTACTAACCGTGGGCAATCAATTAATTATTGTTACTATGTCAGATTATAATGGGAGGGTGGTTTATCAAACAAGACAAACTACCAACAACACCATTACTCGGGTAACTATTAATATGCAAAGTTTACTGCCGGGTTCTTATATTGTTGATGCTAGAAGTGCCACAGGCGCAAGACTTGGAAGCCAAATAATTACTAAAGTGAATTAACAAATCGCTATATAATTTTAAGTAAAAGAGGATGCAATTTGTATCCTTTTTTTATAAATCTAGTTTATCCTTTTAAAGTACCTTAACAAAGCATTAAGGCTTTAATAGTATTTTAATAATAAAAAGCCCTTACATTTGCATATTGAAAAATGAGCAAGTAAATACTTCATGCTTTTTTACCTGAAGCACATTCTACAACGATTTTCATAAGCTGCCATCTGATTTGTTGCTCAAACAAATACTTTTTTTAGAACAATAAAAGGATAGATTATGAACAATGATGTAACTCCATCTATTATAAAGATGGAAGACGAACAACTGAAACAGTTATTAATTGAAGTTAAAGAAACTGTAGCGACTGATGTAAAACAAGGCACGTTTGGTGCGGCAGATTTATGGAACATTCAACGTACCATGAAGCAAGGTTTAAGAACCAAATTAACCCAAAGGTGGCAAATGTAATTGCCGTTCTTACATATGGTTTTTAGTAAATGATTAAAGCCCTAAAACGTAAGTTTTAGGGCTTTGTTTTTATATTATATTTAAACATTTATGCGTTAGTTTGCAATGTTATGTCTGCTAGTAATAATAGGAGTATTTTATTAATTACATCTGAATTTCCCCCTAATGTTGGCGGCATTGGTAACCATGCTTATAACGTTGCCAAATACTTAGCTATAAATAATTTTGCAGTAACTGTTTTGGCTGATATAATTTCTATTGAACAAGAAAAAATAAATCAATTTAAGCAAAAATTATCGTTTAATCTGTTCCCAATTTTACGTAGCCGATTTGTTTTGCAAACCTATTTTGATAGGGTAAAAAAAGCCATTGCTTTAGCTAAAAAAAATGATGTGATTATCTGCTCTGGTAAGTCTCAATTATGGCTGATTTTACTACTTAAGATTATTGCCCCTGATAAAAAATTCATTGGGATTGTGCATGGTTCTGAACTGGATTTAAAACAAACTTGGGCGAAAGCTTTTACCAATAAAAGCCTTTTCAAATTTGATAAAATAATAGCCGTTTCAAACTTTACAGGCAGTTTGTTAAGTAGTGAAATAAAGGCGAAAAATAATACCACAATTATTCATAATGGTATAGATAATGATGAATTTGTTGGCGTAAATGGCAATAAATTAACCCGTGATTTAAAAGGTAATCCGTCGATTATAACAGTAGGTTCGGTAACTGAAAGAAAGGGGCAAGAAAATGTGATAATTGCACTACCAACGTTACTTAAAAAATTACCACAATTACATTACCACATTGTTGGTAAACCCGTAATCGAAAGCGAGTTAAAAGTATTGGCAGAAAAGCTTGGGGTACTTGATAATATTACATTTCATGGGATAGTCGAAAGGAATATTTTAGTTGAATTATTAGCTTATAGTGATGTGAAATTGATGTTGAGTAACTATACTGCCGATGGGGATTTTGAAGGTTTTGGTATTGGTATTATTGAAGCAAATGCTTTAGCAAAACCGGCTATTGGCTCGAGCCTTGGCGGCATTCCAGATGCTATAAATAATGGAATTACAGGTAGGTTAGTTAACCCGAAAAATCCCCAAGAAATAGTAGAAGCAT
Source organism: Chitinophagales bacterium (assembly GCA_043758365.1). GTDB lineage: Bacteria > Bacteroidota > Bacteroidia > Chitinophagales > Chitinophagaceae > Parasediminibacterium. The sequence continues at coordinate 5,508 of JAYVNQ010000162.1, read as the reverse complement.
TACAAGATATTTTAAGCAATTACGCTGCTTATTCTAACAATGCTTTGGCTTGGGCAAAACAACACGACTGGTCTATTTTAATTCATCAATACATTAACGTAATCAATCAAACATGCAACGTTTAGGTATTGTGTCAGACTGTATTCATTTTAAAGATTCCAATGGTAATATTGGTACCGAAAACCATATTCTATTGCAGCAGTTGCAAGCGTTGGCTAAGTGTTTTAAAAGCGTTATTATTTGCTGTCCATTTGTAGATTTTGATGATAAAAAAGTAGCATCATTTTACACGGATGAACACATTAGTTTTGTACCCGTTCCCAACGTTGGTGGTAATAGTTTTAAAGATAAATTGAAGATACTAACGGTTATCCCAACTTGGTTGGCAGCGTTTAAAAAAATAGATGCTGCAAGCGATATTGTGTATCAGCGTTTTCCTAATAATCTTAATCTACCTGGCTTCTTTTATTTTCATTTTAAGCGTAAAAAAGTATTTGCAACTTTTACAGGTACTTGGGCAGATTATAAAGGCGAACCGAAAACATATTTGTTTCAAAAAAAAATGTTGCGGCAATATTTCCGAGGGCCAGTTTGGGCATATTTAGATAAACCATCTGATAACCCCAGAATTCATGCTGGATACAGCCCATCTTATTCTGAAACTGTTTGGCATGAGGAAACCAATCAAGTAAATCAACGTTTACAACATCTTGAAAATGGTAAACTTCAAATTATTAAACTTATAACGGTAGGTGCTTTTGTTAAAAATAAAAACCAAAAATTAATATTAGATGCTTGCTTATTATTGCGAAATGCCAACATTGCCTTTACGCTAACACTAGTTGGGGATGGTATTTTAAAAGAGATGTACAAAGATTATATAAATGTACACCAGCTAAATAGCCAGATTATTATTGCAGGTAAAAAGACAGCCGTAGAATTACGTGAACTGTACCGCCAAAATGATGTTGTAGTGCAAGCACCAATATATGAAGGGTTTGGCAAAGTACCAATTGAAGGTTATTTTCATGGTCTAATATCGGTGTTAAGTAATGTTGAATTGGCGAAAGTAATGGTAGCAAATGGCGAAAGGGGTTATGTGTTTGCCCAAAATAATGTTAGGGATTTATTTGATGTTTTGAAAAATGTTAGTCAAAATCAAAATGGATTAGCTAAACAAATTGAAGCTGGTAGATCTTACGCAAAATCTCAAACCCTAGAAACTTGGGCAAAAGACTATGCTACCGTTGTAAATCAGTATTATAAAATGCCTAATAAATAAATGTGTTGCCTTCTGAAAAACAATGTGTGCATTTTACACATTAGTTGTTATTTTCGTAATCCTTAAAATCAAAATATTGGCCAAATCAACTAAAAATAATCTGCAAAATAACTTTTCAAATGTCTTAGAAAACGATTCTTTAAACGGTGTCACAAACAAAAAAAAATCAACTAAATCTTTTGAAAATCTGGCAGAAAAACCTGTAACTGCAACTGTAAAGAAATTAGTTAAAGCAGCTGTTTCTAACGAAAAAAGAGCTATCAAAGCCACATCGCTTCAACTTACTTTTCAATTACGGTTTCATACCGCTTTCGGTCAAACTTTATACCTAACTGGCAATCATCAATTATTAGGTAATGGCCACTTTGAAAAAGCTGTTCCATTGGTATTTCAAAATACTAACTTATGGGCTGTAACCATTGCTATTGAAGACTTTAAGGGCATTAACGAAACCATTACTTATAATTATTTATTAAAAAATGCAGATACAAGTTTTGTAGAAGATTGGGGCAACGATAAGTTCTTCAACCCATCTCATTTTACTACAAATAAAGTTACTTTTTTTGATGCTTGGAATCATGCTGGTTCTTTTGAAAATGCGTTTTATACTGTCCCTTTTCAACAGGTATTATTAAAAGCAAATTATACAGCAGTAACTACATCAAAACCCAAAATAACAACGCATGTATTTAGAGTTAAAGCCCCATTATTAGCAAAGGGACAAACCCTTTGTATTTGCGGTAATACAACTGCTTTGGGGAGTTGGAAAAATGAAGAAGCAATTGTAATGGGTAGGGCAGAAGGTGATAGTAATTTTTATGCAATGCTTAATTTGCAAGATGCTGTTTTCCCTATAAGTTATAAATATGCGGTGTACGATGTGGCACAAAAGCAACTGCTACATTTTGAAGGTGGCGATAACCGTTTATTGTTTGATGAACCAGAAAATAATAAGCAAACAATTGTAAACGATGGGTTTGCCGTGCTACAAAATAACCAATGGAAAGGCGCTGGTGTTGCCATACCAGTATTTAGTTTAAAAAGCCAAAATAGTTTTGGAGTTGGGGAATTTGCCGACATTAATCTGCTGGTAGATTGGGCAAAAAAAACTGGTTTAAAGTTGATTCAGATATTACCAGTTAACGATACAACAGCTACACATACTTGGACGGATTGCTATCCTTATGCCGCCATTTCAGCATTTGCTTTGCACCCAATTTATTTGAACTTAGATGCAATGGCGAGTAAAGAAACCCAAGCAATTGTAGATGATTTTGCAGATGAAAAGAAACGGTTGAATAACTTGCCAGATGTGGATTACGAAGCAGTAATGACGGCTAAAATGGCCATCATTAACCAAGTTTACCCATTACAAAAAGAGGCTACTTTTAAAGGCAAACCTTACAAAGATTTTTACGAACAAAACAGCCATTGGTTAGTGCCTTACGCAGCTTTTTGTTTTTTTAGGGATGAATATGGCACACCAGATTTTACAAAATGGCCGCAGCATAGCCACTACAATACGTTAGAAATTGAGGAACTGGTTTCTGAAAAATCAGTTCATTTTGATAAGATTGCTGTCAATTATTTTATACAATTTCATTTACACCAACAGCTAAAAGCTGCCACAAATTATGCCCATGAAAATGGGGTTATAGTTAAGGGTGATATTGCAATTGGTATCTACCGTGATGGGGTAGATGCTTGGCAGCAACCAGAATTATTTCATATGGATTTGCAAGCCGGTGCACCACCAGATGACTTTGCTGTAAAGGGGCAAAACTGGGGGTTTCCTACTTACAATTGGCAACGCATGAAGGAAGATGGCTTTGCTTGGTGGAAACAACGTTTTGAGCAAATGAGCTATTATTTTGATGCCTTTCGTATCGATCATATTCTTGGATTTTTCCGTATCTGGAGTATTCCGTTAGATGCTGTTGAGGGTATTCTTGGCTACTTTGTACCAGCTTTTCCCGTGCATATTAGCGAGTTTGCCGAAAGGGATATTTGGTTCGATAACTACCGATATACTAAGCCATTTATTAACGATACTGTTTTGTGGGAAATGTTTGGTTACGATAACGACTATATCAAACAAAACTTCCTTAATTACGATGGGTTTAATAATTACACTTTAAAGCCAGAGTTTAATACCCAGCTTAAAGTTCAAGAATATTTTAAATCACTAGAACAATCACATTTTAACCAAGTCATAAAGCAACATTTGTTCGATTTAATTAGCAATGTTATTCTTTTTGAAGTAGCAGGTAGCAATGGTACATTGTTCCATTTTAGATTTTCAATGGCAGGTACCACTTCATTTAAAAGCTTCGACAACGAACTTCAAAATAAGCTCAACGATTTATACATTAACTATTTTTTCCGTCGCCAAGATGCGTTTTGGAAGCAAGAAGCCCTGCAAAAATTACCCGCTTTAAAGCGCACTACCAACATGTTAATTTGTGGCGAAGATTTAGGTTTAGTGCCCGATTGTGTAGCCGATGTAATGACACAATTAGGCCTGCTAACTTTAGAAATTCAGCGGATGCCTAAAGACCCAAAAACCGAATTTTTCCACCCTAACGATGCACCATATTTAAGCGTTGTAACGCCTTCCACACATGACATGAGCACTATACGTGGTTGGTGGAAGGAGGATAAAAACCGTATTCAAAAATTCTTTAACCAACAGCTTGGTCAATGGGGCATCGCACCAACTTTTTGTAGTGGGTTTATCAACAAAGCCATCATCAATCAACACCTGTATTCACCTGCTATGTGGAGTATATTTCAGTTGCAAGATTTGTTAGGTATAGATGAAAGCGTCCGCCGTCAAAACCCCAACGAAGAACGCATCAATGTGCCAGCAATTAGCCATTTTTATTGGCGTTACCGTATGCACCTTACTTTGGAAGAACTCTTGCATAGCGATTCATTTAACCAGGAAATTAGCCAAAGCATTAAACAGAGTGGGAGGGGTTAGAAGATTTTTTGTAACCAACATTTGTAGTACTATTTAGCATCGTTGCGTCGCACACTTGTACGGTTAGATGCTCTATTCGGCATTCATCGAAGCGGTAGGATTATGCTACAAAAATTATCAGTGTATTTCTGTAAATATTTATGTAATTCGTGCAATTAGTCTAATTCGTGTAATACAAAAAAATGAAACTCTTTTATAGTAAACACAACCTCCCTTTTCAATATCCATTTACCATTTCTAATGGTCGTACAAAAACGCACCAACCAACTTTAGTAGTGGGTTTGCAATTGGGCAATTTTATAGGTTATGGGGAAGCGCCAGCCATTACCTACTATAATATTACGGTAGAAGATATGATTGCAGATATAGAAGTTAAAAAGACTTTTATAGAAAAATTTGCACTCACAGAACCGCAACGATATTGGCATTATCTGCACCATTTATTTCCAAAAAATCCTTTTTTAGTTTGTGCGTTAGATATGGCTTGCTGGGATTTATTTGGTAAAATGAAAGGCAAATTACTGTACGAATTGTGGGATACAAAATGGCAAAATATACCACCAACCGATTATACCATTGGCATAGATACCATTGACAAAATGGTAGAAAAAATGCAAGCAAAGCCTTGGCCGATTTACAAAATAAAATTAGGTACTGATAAGGATATTGCCATTATGCAAGCCTTACGAAAACATACAGAGGCAAAGTTTAGAATAGACGCCAATGCAGGGTGGACACTTGAAGAAGCTTTACACAAAATTCCTTTGTTGCAAGATTTAGGTGTAGAATACATTGAGCAGCCACTGGCAAAAGACAATTGGGAAGGCATGAAAATTTTATTTAATAAGTCGCCTTTGCCTTTGTTTGCCGATGAGAGTTGTGTATTTGAACAAGATGTAGAAAAATGTGCTGGTTATTTCCATGGTATCAACATAAAATTAACTAAATGCAGCGGCATTACACCAGCACTTAGAATGATAGTAAAAGCCCGAGAATTAAGCTTAGAAGTAATGATGGGTAGCATGAATGAATGTTCTATTGGGTCTGCGGCAATTGCCAATTTTTTGCCTCAAATTGAACATGTAGATATGGATGGACCGTTATTACAAACACAAGATTTAGCAACAGGCATTAATTATAATTTTGGTACAGTTACTTTAGAGGGTAAGGTAGGGTTGGGTATAAACGTTACCATATAGCCCAATTTGTAAGTTTTTTAGTATTTAAAAGTTTGGCATGATTT
>JAYVNQ010000161.1:0-13762 GCA_043758365.1 Chitinophagales bacterium | reverse complement strand
CCTTCCCAGGACGTGCCAGCAGCTGGATGGCTTAAAATATCATCAATAGAAGTGAGCTTTAATAAGCTGTGTAAAATGCCACTATCTCTAATGTACACCTTGGGCGATTTTACCAGACGCTTACCTGCATTTACATACCAAGGTTGCAACCGCCTTATTAAATAGGCGCCTTCTAAATAATCGGTATAGCGTAAAACTGTTGGGGCCGTAACGCCTAACGAACGAGCAAATGTTTCGGCATTCCAAACGCCACCATTAGTATGTGCCAACATGTTCCATAGCTTTTGAATGATGGATGATGATAGATTTACGCCAAATAAAAATTCTAAATCTCGTTCTATATAACTACGTACAAAACTGTCTGTCCAAGCCCAAGCTTGCTTGTCTTGCTTTGCTAATAAGGCATCGGGAAAACCACCAAAAAGCCAATGCTTTTGCCTTGCAATATTGCGGGGCATTTCTAGCAAACCAAACGGTGTTAACTCTGTGTAGGAAATACGCCCAGCCAATGTTTCGGATACACCTTTTACCAATGTTGGCGATGCAGAGCCTAGTAAAATAAACCGTCCTGGCTTTCTATATTCATCAATCAACGGCCTTAGTTCAGAGAAAAGATTTGGTAATAATTGCACTTCATCTAAAATAACACAACGATCTTTATAGGTTTGTAAATAGCTATGTGCATCTCTTAATTTATTGCGGTCAGTTGCCTTTTCCATATCTAAATACAAAGCCACGTTTTTTTTATTATTCGCTATTTGTTTGGCTAAGGTTGTTTTACCAACTTGCCTTGGACCAAGTATGGCTACCGCAGGAAAAAATTTCAATGAGTCGGTTATACTACTTTGTAATAAACGCTTTATCATAGCACAAAGCTAAACTATCAACCCCGAAAATCCAAAATCTATTTTTGAATTTTCGGGGTTAACAAAACCTGATTTAAAATAAGGTATTGTCTAGTTTAATAAATGTTGGTTTCTGTAAATGCAAGCCACATAAGGCATTCAGCTTGTCAACTAAATAAACGGTTAACTCTGGCGAAAAGGCTTCATCATGCATGTGCATGAAAAAATAAACTTCTTGTATGTTTTTTGAAAGCCAATATTTAATACGTTCAATCCAATCATCAATTCTTGCAAAATCGGTTGGGTGAAGGCTGTTGCCAACATAACGTATAAATACTTTTGGAGTGGTCAAATGCATATGGCAACAATCTCTGCGACCGCTAGTATCAGTAATAACTGCACCAATATTTAAGGCTTTTAATGTGGCAAATAATTCTTCTCTAATAGCTGTTTTACCAAACCAATCTGGGTGGCGTACTTCGAGAAAAAATTGTAAATCTGTGGGTAATGATTTTAGAAAAGTGAAGAGTTCATCTTTTCTATTTGGGGTAAACGTATCGCTTACTTGAACGAAGATTGGACCTAGGTTTTTACCAAAAGCTAGGATGCCTTTTAAAAATTCAGTAGTAATAAAATCTTTGTTAGCAAGGCTGCCGCGATGCGTAACGCCTTGGTACATTTTTGGGCAAAATAAAAAGTCTTTATTGCCTGCTTTTGCTGCCCATTTTGCTATACCATCTGCACCATAGACTTTATAATGTGTAGCGTTTAATTCAATGCTATTATAGTGGTTAATATACTGCTCTAAAAAGTCTTTTTCTTTTGTTTTTGGTGGATAGATTTTGCCTAACCACTCCGTTCTGCCCCATTTAGCACAACCAATGTAAACCTTTGGTAACGTGGGTTGCAGGCCTTGTAATATTTGATTATTGAAAGTAGGTTCTATTGGTAACGTAAAATTGATATTATTGAGTTCGCTTTCGGGTACACGGCCAAATTCCATTAAGTAATAATTTTTGAATGCTAAGTTACGCTTTGATAAAAGCTCAACAAATAATCAAAAATTGCGGTGTGCGACGCCTATGTGGTTGAATAGAATTACTGCGGACGATAAACCAATTTTCTAGCATATAAGTATTTAGCGCCTAGCAAATATTAATTAACGGCTTTCAATCCCATCACTTCTATCATGAACTTTTCTGTCTCTTTTATAACCCCTGAAACATCTTTAGATTTTATTGGGGAGGCTAAAACATGGGCTTGTGTATTTGGCATGGGCACGGAATATTTTAAGCTATTATCAGTGCCTAACTGCGCCATCATTTTTTGTATGGCACTAACTCTTACAACGGGATCTTGGTGCTGTTCATCTTTGTAATAATACAATGCTAATGTTGGTTGATGAACAGCTTTAAAAGTGCTTGCTGTCATAGTGGTTTCAAGCAATTCTTCCAATGCCACGGCAGCTTCTAAACGATAAGGTGTATTCCAATATTGCTTGTAAATAGTCGTGGTATCTTCTGGCACGTTGTAGTTGCTGTTTTTTACTTTTCTAGCAATTTGTAAACCCCAGGGATTATTTAATAGCCAAGCTTTACTATCGTTAATGGCAATATTTGGTGAATATAAAATCAGACCAGCTACATCTTCTGGAAAAGTTGCTGCCAACTTTAAAGCCAAAGTGCCGCCAGTAGAAGTGCTCATTAAAATTACTTTTTTGCCCAATTGCTTACCAATGGCCAACGCCTCTTTACCAGTTTCCCAATAGTTGGTGGCCGTAAGATTTAATAACTGTTCGCTTGTATCAATACCGTGTTCGGCTAATCGTGATAAGTATAAATTACAGCCAAATTTTTTGGCAATAATCTGGTGTACTGGATTGCCTTCTTCTTGGCTAGCACTAAACCCATGTAAGTAAACAATCGCATATTCTGTGGGTTGCTCCAAACTATCGTTCCAAACAATTCTTGCCTGATTATTGGGGCGTAATTTGTGCCTGCCTTCGTTGTTGTCAATATAGTTTTCTAGTGCCGATTTACTGCTTGGTACACTGGGTAAAGTAGCGTCGTAAATTGGTGTTGATGGTTTGGGGCCAACAGCATAAATAATTGCAACAATTACAATTAAGGTCAGTAAAACCTTCATCCACCATTTCATAATTGTTAGTTTTTTAAAGTATCGGCAATTTCTTTTTCTTGTTCAAATCCAATGGTTTTTTTACCCTTTGATTTTTTATCTGCCTTTGGTTGTTTGGTATCTTCCTTTAATTTTTTCAATTCATCTTTACTAGGCTTTTTCAAACCTTCTTTTGGTTTTTTAAAAGCAAAGCTATTATCAACAATACACACACATCTAAAACCTAAAAACCGGTTTGGTCTTTTGTAAGAAAACTGCTCTTTAATTTTACAATTTTCAATTGCTAAATCATAAAACCCACCTTTCGATAATCCTTTTTCGCTCACCATTTCGCCAACATTGCCAATCATATTCAAAATACCATACCCATTTGGTTGCCCGGAACTAACTGCTGCTGTTAATAGTTGCTCAGTTTTTCTTATGGAATCAATATCTCTATAATAACAATTAAACATTTTAGCCGTATCGTACTTAGTGGCAATTTTAATTTGTGTATAGCCGTAAGGAAATTTTGCTAAATCTAGTTTACCGCTAGCTGCTAATTCCCATTCAGCTTCGGTAGGTAAACGGTATAGTACATTTCTGATTTTAGCATCCCTAATTTTTTCCAAATATTCGTTCACCCTTTCTGTTCTCCATTCGCAAAAAGCCACGGCTTGCTCGTAACTAATACCAACTACTGGAAACTCGGCAAATGAAGCACTGCTTGCATAAGATTTTTCATAGTTTTCATGATCATATTTCAAAGAGTACCATACGGTGATATCAGGTTTCATTTTTTTATAAGTAGCTGTGTCGTTTTCCTGACTTAGTAGCCAACCTTCGGTAAAATCTTGCCACATAGCGTTTGTAACCTCCATTTTATCTATGTATAAACTATCTCTTACCTGAACCGTACCTGGGGGCACCGTTAATTTAGGACCATTAAATTCTTTTGTTGTGATGAAGGATACCAGTATAATGACTAATAAAAAAGCAATGAAAAATCTCATGAGTGTGGTTTGGTTTTTAAAGATAGTTGTGCGGCAATAGTTTTTGCTAAAATAAATAATTATCGCCTAACCCACCAAACCCAGATTATTAATATTGGATGAATTACAACCAACCGTAACCAACCAACCCATTGTGGCACACATAAACCATTAGGTATGCAACTGCCAATATTTATAAAATAAATATGTGTTGGGATGAATGCTATTAGCAGCAAAATAATACCAAAAGCTGCCAACCTTCTTGTAGTAGAATATAACATTAAACATCCCAAACCAATTTCAGCAAACGCAACAATAATATTCAATTGATAAGCCCATGGTTGAAAATATGGCGGCATTAATGGATAATAAAAACGAGCATGCCAAAAATGGTTAACGCCAGCAAGGATGTAAAAAACAACTAATAAATACAACAAATTTTTTTTCATAACTTAAAAATTAAACCCTAAAAAACACAACAACTTACATGATGATACCGTAAACAATGCCTTTTCATTTTTTCACCCCGTTGCAATGCCTTACATTCGCACCTTCAAAAGCAGCTAAAATATTAGGCAGATTGTCTAAAAACCTTTACAGGCTTATCTTTCACTCAAAAATATTTAGCCCAAAAAATTTATAATGGATATAAGAAACATCGCAATTATTGCTCACGTTGACCATGGTAAGACTACCTTGGTGGACAAAATTTTACATGAAACCAACGTTTTTCGTGCCAACCAAGAAACTGGCGATTTGATAATGGATAGTAACGATCTTGAAAAAGAACGAGGTATTACCATCTTCTCAAAAAATGCATCTGTTGTTTATAAAGGCGTAAAAATTAACGTAATTGATACTCCAGGCCACAGTGATTTTGGTGGTGAAGTTGAGCGTGTACTAAAAATGGCCGATGGCGTTATTTTGCTAGTAGATGCGTTTGAAGGGCCTATGCCACAAACACGTTTTGTATTGCAAAAAGCATTACAATTAAACTTAAAACCAATTGTTGTAATAAATAAAGTAGATAAGCCAAACTGCCGCCCCGATGAAGTACACGATGCGGTATTCGAATTATTCTTCAACTTAGATGCTACCGAAGAGCAATTAGATTTTCCTACTTTTTATGGTAGTGGTAAAAATGGTTGGTTTAATAAAGTAAACGAACAATGTGCAGATATTACTCCATTAATAGATGGTATTTTACAATATGTACCTGCACCAAAAATTGCTGAAGGTAATTTACAAATGCAAATCACGTCTCTAGATTATTCTGCTTTCTTAGGTCGTATTGCGGTAGGTCGTGTGGCACGTGGCAGCATCAGCGAAAATCAACCTTTTAGTTTAATGCGTACTGATGGTCGTATTCAAAAATCTAGAGTAAAAGAATTGTACGTGTTTGAAGCCTTGGGTAAGCGTAAAGTAACCGAGGTTTTAGCTGGAGATATTTGTGCAGTGGTTGGTATTGAAGATTTTACTATTGGCGATACAATTGCTGATGTTGAAAACCCTGAAGCTCTTGCTATTATTAGTGTTGATGAGCCTACCATGAGTATGACTTTCAGCATTAACAACTCACCCTTCTTTGGTAAAGATGGTAAGTTTGTAACATCACGCCACTTGCGTGACCGTTTAATGAAAGAAACCGAAAAAAACTTGGCCTTGCGTGTAGAGGATACTGACAGTGCTGATAGTTTCTTAGTTTACGGTCGTGGTATTTTGCACCTTGGTGTATTGGTAGAAACGATGCGTAGAGAAGGTTACGAGCTAACGGTTGGTAATCCGCAAGTATTAGTTAAATATATTGACGATAAAAAGCACGAACCATTTGAGAATTTGGTAGTAGATGTGCCAAGTGATTTTAGTGGCAAAGTAATTGACCTTGTTACGCAACGCAAAGGTGAAATGCTGATAATGGAGAGTAAGGGCGAAATGCAACATTTAGAATTTGAAATCCCATCTCGTGGCTTAATTGGTTTACGTTCTCAAATGCTTACTAATACAGCTGGTGAAGCAGTTATGGCACACCGCTTTTTAGAGTACCGCCCTTGGAAAGGTCCAATTCCTGGACGTAGTAATGGCGTATTGATTTCAAAAAATCAAGATAAAACAACTGGTTATTCTATTGATAAGTTACAAGACAGAGGTAAGTTTTTTATTGATGCAAATGAAGAAGTGTACACTGGTCAAATTATAGCTGAGCATATTAAGCCAGGCGATTTGGTAGTAAATGCTACAGAACCAAAAAAACTGACCAACCACCGTGCAAGTGGCAGTGACGATGCAACACGCATTGCCCCTAAAACATTGCTAACGTTAGAAGAGTGTATGGAGTACATTCAGCAAGATGAGTGTATAGAAGTAACACCAAAAAACGTTCGCATGCGTAAGGTAATTTTAAACGAAGATGAACGTAAGAAAACATCTAAGAGCATGCAAAGCGAGGCTGTTGGATAGTTATCTCACAATATTGTCTCGTCCTGATATCGCGATACATAAAAATAAAAAAGGCATTTTGATATACTCAAAATGCCTTTTTATTAAAACTTTAAATCAAAATATCTACTGATACAAACCATTAAACAATAACTTAAACGTACCATATGGTTGTGCTCTAAACGTAATCTCTGGCCCAAAAGCATATAAGATGCCTTTGCCAACTCTTGCTTTAAATGCAGCCACACCGCCACTTAGATACGATTGTCCCCAGGCCCAACCACTACGCAAACTTTTATCATTTGCAAACCAAGCTAGTGGTTTTACCAAGCCTTTTGCCTGACCTTCTGGTAAAATATTAAATACTGGGCTAGCATCAAAATAAACATCTGCTTGCGATAACATACCAAAAGCGGCTTGTTCTGTAGAATCTACACTCACTTTTAAAATGCTACCCGGTATATAATATTTCTCGCCGGGTAATATTTTTTCTACACCATTTACCATTTCTACCAAAGCATTTTTTACAGGTAAGTTTAAATGATATGCCAAATTGGTGCTGCTACCGATAGTAATAATATTGCCACCTGCTTCTAAAAATTTCTTTAGTTCAGGTACCGATTTTGCAGTCGTAATTCTACCCAAACGGTTGCGATATTCTTCTGGTATAGAATCAGCTTTTGGTTCCCCAAACGTACCAAGTCCAACTCTGCCCGTAGCAGCAGTCAAGGAAGGAATAGCCCCACCTACAAATACAATTACATCGTATTTTGCTTTTAAATTGCCCGTATCTATATCTTTTGCATAAATAATATCTGCGTTAAAATGGTATTGTTCAAATAGCAATCTAATCCAGCCTGAAGGCATAGAACCACCATAATTATCCCACAAAGCAATACGTGCTGGAGTAATTTTAGTAAGATTACTAGGGCGTTTTGCTAGTGTAACAGCATCTACACCAAAGCCAATAATGGCTTTCTCAATGGCTTCTTTGTTTTTACCAGTTGGTATAAAAAACGACCCTTTCGCAAAATTATTATAGGTAGAATCTGTTGTTCTAAATACGTCAATACCTGCTTTTAGTAAATCGTTGGTTACCGTAAATGCATTATTAGCACTCGCATTTAGCAAATAGCCAGCAGCTTTTGAAGTGCTAGTAATACTGCCTTTTGGCGTTTGTAATTCGCCATAAGCAATCTTCTCAAAAGGGCCAGTAAAAGTCTCGGTTAATCTATCAAACTGCACACCCATTTGGTAAGCAAGTGTCCAGCCAGCAGCATCATACGGAGCAATTGGTGGACCACCCGGATATAGAAAATCGTTAGGATGATCTTGTGGTTCAAACATATCTAAAATATGCGGCCTAAACGCTTGATTGGTTTTTACAATAAACGAACCTTTAGGGTAGGTTTTACCAGCAACCGTAAAATCAGTCGTTGCTTTTTGCACTTGCATACCACTAGTAATTAAAGTATTGATAAAACGTGTGGCTGTTGCAAAATCTGCTTGATTGGCAGGAATAATATAGCCACGAGCATCACGATAACCTGGCTTTTTTAATACAGAATCGTACAATTTTAGTGGTATGGTATTTCTAGTTCTGTCTTCACCACCTGTAGGTTCTTCCTTTTTTGCAGTAGTGGTTGCTGGTTGTGCTGCTAATGCCAGTTTAGTAATTTCTGCCGAAAACTTTGGCGTTAAACCCCAATTGTCACGTTCGCCTTTTTGGATAGATGTTTTGCCCATTTTGTAAATATTATACAGCAATTCATCTCTATGTCTCACCGCATATTCTAGCACGCCATAGTTAAGCGATACTGAATAATCTATCGACTGTCTAAAACGCCATTTTTGAGGTAATACAGGATAAGGATTGGCGCTGCTTGGTATTAATCTATCTGGTACAACTGGTATTTCCATAGGTGTAGGACTGCCAATAATTTCGGTTAATAAACCTACCATATTATGAAAATATGTTGAAGTACGTAACCCACCATTGTACCAAGTAGAGTAAACGGAGCCACCTAACTTGGTATAGCCTGGTTTGCCTTCACTATTTAAACGGTTTACCATGGCCGCACCTACACCATCTAATTGTGTCATTACTAATGGATCGAACACATAGTTAAAAGGATCTCTAAAAGGCGGGCCAGCAACCACTGAACCTGCTGGGCCAGTTTGGTGGTGGTTATACATAATTTGCGGTATCCATTCTATAAATAATTGCCTACCCATATTTTGACTTTCTTTTAAATTAAACATGTAGAAATCACGGTTATTATCGTGACCAGCATATTTCTCGTACAAGCGTGGTAAAAAATTAGTGGTACGTTTTTCTGGTTTTGTATCACGCATGTACCAATTAGATACCAATTCTTGCCCATCAGGATTTGCATGTATCATTAACACAATGGCATTATCTAAAATTTTTACGGTCTCAGCATCGGTACGGCTACTCAGTTGCCAAGCAGTTTCTATTAGTTGATGTGCACCTACTACTTCTGTAGCATGCAAACCACCATCTATCCATACTACCGCTTTACCTTCATTGGCAAGTGTGTGGGCTTGTTCGTCTGTAAGGTCTTCTGCATGGGCTAGTTGTTGAGAAATGACTTTGTATTTATCTAGGTTTTTCAAGTTTTCAGGCGAAGAAATAATCAGCATATATTGTGTTCTACCTTCTTCGGTTTTACCAATATCTACCAGTTTTACACGGGGGCTAGTGGCTGCTAGTTTTTTAAAATAGGCTTCGGTTTGTATGTAAGTAGCCAATTGGTAATCATCACCAATTGTAAAGCCAAAATGTTCTTTTGGCGAAGGAATGTTTTGGGCAAAAATGCTTGTTGTGCTTAGTAATAAAAACGAAATCCAACTGAAAAAATGTTTTATATGCATAGCAAATAATTTGTGCTACAATTATAAACTATTTGTAAAAAGAAATGATGAGAGTTTTTTGGACGGTAATATTTTACAAAAAAACAGAGAAAATGAATGAGACAAAAGTGTGTATTGAAGATATTATTTGACTATCTTTTGTAGTGCTATGCTGCTGCATATGTGTCGCACCAAGCATCGGTTATAACTTTATCGGGCTTTGTTGAAGGGTAAGTATTTCACAAAAGAAACAAAGAGGGCGAAAGATGCAAAGTAGGGTGGTGAATGGTGATTTTTTTTCTAAGAGGACGGCATTGCGAGGCACGAAGTAATCTGGTATTTTCATATAAGCTGCTTAGTACTTTGCAATGAAGTAATGTTTTTAAAAATGTTCGTGAAAGCAACACCAACCATCCGCTAAATAACTATTTATTGGTCGAAGAGCAATATTTAATATCCCTAATTATTACAAAATCCCTCGCCACACGAAACAGATTTGCTTCGTGCGACTTTTCGGGAACTAAATGGCTGAAAACTTAAATGACTAGTTATGAAACATTATTCTTTATTGCCCCTAATTAATGCTACGAATAGCAAAATAAATACTGCACCTCCCACAATCCATAACCATGGTTGTTGATACCAATCACTATTTTGACCCTTACCTACATTTATATCAACATTTACTTTTTTGTCTTGTGCCCATATTAAAGTTGATTGCATTGTCATCAACAGTAAAACGCTTAGTTTTTTTAAGAAATTCATATGTTATAATTTTAGTTATTAACTGTAAGAATTCTAAATTTTTGTGCCAATAATTTTGTATTGTGTTTAAGAAAGTGTGTAGAAAATTTGAGGAATTTTCTACACAGGTTTTATTTTTTTAGGTTGGTTAGAAGACAAAGAAGGAAAAGGTCAATTAAATTAAAGTAAAATGCTAATTTAACGGAGCAGATTATTCGCTATCTGTATTCAATATGCCATTACTTAAGGCATTTCTAATAAATTGTTTTTGGTAATGGCGATTGCGCCTATTTTTCTTAGCGTCGGTACGTTTGGAAGTACGCTTATCGTTTACAATATCGCCGAGCCTGTTTAAATCATCAACTTGTTTTATTTCTTTTGGCGAGTTGCGTTTCATGGTACATATTACAACCAATTATTTGAAAATAAGTTTGGTGTACAGAGAGTTGTTTACCTAAAATAGTTAACTTCAAATCTTTATTTGTATCCTCACTAGCACTATGTTTCACGAAAAACCTAATACACAACCTACACCTGTTACGTAAGAAGCTAAGTAGAGACGCTGAGATATTAATAAATGCGAAGTTGTGAGGACAAATAAGACCAATTTGCTTTGTAAGACTCTGCGGGAATAAAAAATTAAAAAACATACAATGATTGACATACACCAATTTGGGAATGAAGTATTATCACTAGTAGATAGTAATCCAAGAAATGCTGTTGATATAATTGACTTAATAAAAAAATATACAAATGGGCAAGAAATTAGTATCCAACAAGAGACAAGGCAATTAATATGCAGCGAATTAATAAATTTAAAAAAGGCAGAAGAAATAAATTATGTAGATTCTGAAATGAGTCAATTATTAACACTCAACTCATCCTCTTTTCTCCGAGACTTCTTAAGTATAAAAAGCACATATGAAAGACAAAAAAAATTAAAGAATGAAGTATTTGAAAAACGAATTAATGAATTGACACTTGAAGCACTAGAAAGAGACAGTGAAAATGCAGCATTAAAAAAACAACTCGACGAAGCAGGATTAAGATTAAGTAAGGCACAGTATGCAGACATTCCAATAAATGCTGAAGACAGGAAGACTGTTATTATTTGGCAAGTTATTGCGGGCATATCAGCAGCAGTTGCATTCTTACTGAAACTCTTTGGTGTAAAAGGATGGCTCTAGTTTTCCAAGCTTTGCGCAATTTGCAAGTTTCACAATTGCTATAATGCTGCTTATAACTGCTATAAATTATTGCCAAAGGCAATAGGATATGACTAACGAAACTACAAGTTTCAAAGAGCTAGTTTCGCATCGTAAAACTTTTTAGAAATGAATGTACATTGCCTTCTTACCATTTGACTTTATAGGGCGAGTTTTTGGTTATTTTTACATCCAGTAATTTCATAAAAAATTATTAAAATGAATACACAAACTAAAGAAGTAGCTTTAAAAGTTAATGAGCTAAAAGATAAAATTCTTCAATCAGAAAATAAACTTGAAGTTATTGACTACTTGAAAGAAATAATTGAAATAGCTTTATTAACACCTATTAAAGTTGTCGGACCTCTAACAAATACTGGATATTATAAAGAGTCTCGAAAGAGGGCAATCGATCTTTTGAAAATGGATTTGAGCGCAATTGAGAACGGGGGGTATTATGACCTTGAAACAATTCATTTTCAAACAGCAGGTTCAATTCTCTTACTTTTATTCACAATATTAGATAGCAATGTTTCTAAAATAAGCAAAATAATAGAGGGTTTAGATTGAAGAGTATTAATATTTTTTAATATAATTTAGGTCATGGTGTCTTAAAATATTATTATAAAGCAAAAACTACATCAATAAAAATTGAATTATTTATAAGTGATTAATATGAATAACAAACTTACCTTAATATTTTGCCTCATTTCTATTGCATGTTATAGTCAAACAGTCGAGAATACCTTTAAACATGCAACTGAAAAATTTAAGTTAAAGGACTACAAAGGAGCTATTGTCGATTATGATAAAATAATAAAAATGCGTCCTAAGTACGCTGATGCATATTTCTATAGAGGTGTTTCTAAAGTTCGAATAGGTTACAAGCAAGACGCTATGGATGATTACAATAAAACCATTGAAATAGATTCCAAATATTTAGACGCATACATTTATAGAGGAAATTTAAAAAGTAACTTCAATGATTATAAAGGTGCTATAGAAGACTATAGTAAAATATTAGAAATTAAGCCAACTGAAGTTTATATATACGAAAATAGAGCACTTGCAAAAGATAAACTTGGAGATTATCAAGGTGCAATTGCAGACTGCACCAAGCTATTAGAAATTAAACCTGAATATGTTGATACATATTTATACAGGGTACAACTCAAATTTATTGCAACTGGCGATAGGCAAGGGCAGATGGAAGACTATAACATGGCAATAAAAATTTATCCCACTAATCCAGAACCCTACTTTAGAAGAGGCTGTGTAAAAAATCTGCTTAGTGATTATATAGGTGCTATTAAGGATTTTAGTAAAGCTATTGAGCTTGACCCAAAACATTCATTGTCCTATTCTAGTCGAGCAGCTTTGAAATGTAACCTATATGACTATCAGGGCGCAATTTTAGATTATAATAAACTAATAGAAATTGACCCTGATGATTATTCTGGATATTTAGGCAGAGGAACAATAAAATGGGAATTACATGACTACAGGGGGGCGATATTAGATTTAAATAAAGTAATTGAGATTATGCCTAAGAATAAAGAAGCATATTACTATCGGGGGCTTTCAAAAATAGCCCTAAAAGATAAAGATAGTGGCTGTTTAGATTTAAGTAAGGCGGGTGAATTAGGATATCGTTTAGCCTATAGCGCAATTAAAGAAAGTTGTAATTAAAAACTAGCCCACTGACCCAGCTCTGCGAAACTTGCAAGTTTCGCAATGGTTATTATGTTGCTTGTAGCAACAACAATAACTCGTTTTCAAATTATCCACCCCACAAATAATTAATTGCCTATTTTTGAATTCAGAGGAAAGAATGGTGTTGTGGTAGGTGGGCTGTGATGGTTTGATGGTGAAACAATTGTATTTGTGTACTGAATAGTTGATTATATAAAAGAGTTGGTAGCTTCTAACAAAGCAAACCAAAATTGGTAATTAAGTATAATTGTATGCAACAATTCAGCTTATTGTTTTTCATTGGTCTATTCTACTGCTTATCACCACAATATCTGCTCAATTTTTACGTCATTATTGTCGTTAGCCTCAACAAAGAACAAAGCGTACATACCGATAGTTATCGGTAGTCCGCCGCGGCGGAACAAAAGCATTACGCTACAATTAAATTTTTAGTTTAACAAAGAAAATTAACATACAATGGCTTGTGGATCTTGTGGTACTAAACCGGGTGGCTGTAAAAGCAATGGCGGCTGCAGTACTGGTAGTTGTAATCGTATGAATGTGCATGACTGGCTAAGTAACCTACCAATTGCAGATGTAGAAAGTAGCTGTAAAGTGCTTGAAGTGAGTTTTAAACAAGGTAGCAGAAAAGAGTTTTTTAGAAATACCTCATCGCACTATTTTTATAAAGGCGACTATGTAACCATAGAAGGTGTGGGTGGTTTTGATGTGGGTGAAGTAAGCCTTAGTGGCGAGTTGGTACGTTTGCAATTGAAAAAACGTGGTGTAGATGAGTTTAGCAGCGAGATGAAAAAAGTGTTGCGACCAAGTACCGATAGAGATATAGAAAGTTTTAATA
>JAYVNQ010000160.1:0-4573 GCA_043758365.1 Chitinophagales bacterium | reverse complement strand
AACCCTTTAAACATAACTAAATAATTTAGAATAAAAATACTAATTTATTTAGTCAAAAACATATCCTGATTTAATTTGCTCTCATTCTGCCTAATCCTATAAATGAAACTTAAGCTAATAATTATTTTAATGACACTTACAAGTTCCATTTTTGGACAAATAATTGTTACTAAAATTGACAGTAATAAATTGTCAAAAGAGATTAAGAAGCTGTTTGAGGTAATTAATATTTTTGACTATTATGAACATCATAGCTAAATAGATGTAACTAATAGCAGATTCTTCTGTTCTTTCATAATTGATAACAAGTCGCCTAAAATTTAAGAGTCGCGCAAAAGTTTTGACACTATCTCATAAAGTGTGTAAGTTAAAATATTAGGGTTTGGCTTTTTCTTAAAGCTAAACCCTTTTCTCAAAAATAGGTAAGAACTAATTTAGGATTAGTCCCCAATTGTGTATGGGCATGGTCTATTTTTTCGTTGGTTCTTTCAAAGTCAAAAATACAGATTTTAAAACGCCTTCATCTTTGATATAAATCCTTTTGTCAATAGCCTTTCAAATAATCAACTCAAACAGATGTTAATTCGTTTAATCAACTGTATAGGGCATATTATAAATTTTGTATTACTCGTTGGCTTCAAATTCAAAATCATCACCGTCCAGCAATTCTCTTTCAATTTCTTCCATTTGCACGATATCCCAAGCTTCGCTTTCTGTTGGAGTAATGTTTAAAACGTCAGTCAGTTCCAATTTATTAAAAACAGCTTCAATTGCCTCTCTCATTTCACAAATAACAAAACTTGCGTTAGCTTCGTAAAAGCGTTGTTGCCACTGAGTTATAGCATCACAACTATTATCGTCAATGTTTGTTATTAATTGTAGGTTTAGGATGATGTTTTTTACGTCTTTGGCTAAAATATTTGTGCAGAGCGTTTCTAATTCCGCAGCCACAATGTCAGAAAAATGCGGCTCAATAGGCGTTACAACACTAAATTTTTCCTTGGTATCAATTTTGAACTTCATAGCTTATAATTTCATTAACATACTGTGCATAAAACAGCAGAAACAATCACCAAAAATATTCGTTATAATTGTATAGACGAACTTAACCTAGTAACATGGATAATAACTTTTCAGCACAAGTAAAAGAAATAATTTCATTTAGCCGTGAAGAAGCTTTGCGGTTGGGCAATGATTTTATTGGTACCGAACATTTATTGTTGGGCCTAATTCGTGACGGTGAGAATACCGCTATCAAGGTATTACGACAACTAAATGTTGATTTATATGAACTGCGTAAAGAAATTGAACTGGCAGTGAAAGATAAAACAGGTAAAAATATTGCCAATATTAATAGTCTTCCATTAACCAAACAAGCCGAAAAGGTAATAAGGGTAACGGTTCTAGAGGCTAAAGCTTTAAAAAGTCCATTGGTAGAAACTGAGCATTTAATGCTCAGTATTTTAAAAAACAAAGAAAATATTGCAACACAAATTTTAAATCAGTTTGATGTGGATTACGATATGTTTAAAAACGAATTAGGTATGGTTGGCACCCCCTCTAGCAGTACTCCTCGAAGCGAATTTCCAGATGAAAATGATGACGATTTTGATGAAGAGAAGAAAGGTGGTTTTGGTGCACAACGTGGTAGCACTGGTGCAGCAGCTGGCAAGCAAAACCCTAATGTAAAAAGCAAAACTCCAGTTTTGGATAATTTTGGTAGAGATATTACCAAAATGGCCGAAGCTGGTAACCTTGATCCCATTGTTGGGCGTGAAAATGAGATAGAACGTGTATCGCAAATTCTATCTCGTAGAAAGAAAAATAACCCCATTCTAATTGGGGAGCCTGGTGTTGGTAAAACTGCAATTGTAGAGGGTTTGGCGTTACGCATCATTCAACGTAAAGTAAGTAGAGTTTTATTTGATAAACGTGTTATTTCGTTGGATTTGGCGGCTTTAGTAGCTGGCACGAAATATCGTGGTCAGTTTGAAGAACGCATGAAAGCCATTATGAATGAGCTTGAAAAAAACAGAGATGTTATTTTATTTATTGATGAAATACACACAATAGTTGGCGCAGGTGGTGCAAGCGGCAGTCTAGATGCAAGTAATATATTTAAACCAGCTTTGGCTCGTGGCGAATTGCAGTGCATTGGTGCTTCTACTTTAGATGAGTACCGTCAATTTATTGAAAAAGATGGTGCTTTAGATCGTCGTTTCCAAAAGGTATTGGTAGAGCCACCAAGTGTTGAAGAAACGATTGAGATATTAACAAACATTAAAAATAAGTACGAAGATTTTCATAATGTAACCTACGATGTAGAAGCGATTGAAGCTTGCGTAAAATTGAGCGACCGTTATATGACCGACCGTTTATTACCAGATAAAGCTATTGATGTTTTAGATGAAGTAGGAGCGAGGGTGCACTTAAAAAATATCAATGTGCCGCAAGATATTGTAGAGCTTGAAAAGCAAATTGAAGAAGTTAAAAACGAAAAAAATAAGGTAGTAAAAAGTCAGCGTTTTGAGGAGGCTGCAAGCCTTAGGGATAAAGAAAAACGCTTAGGCGAAGAATTAGATAAAGCCAAGAATATTTGGGAAGAAGATAGCAAAAACAAACGTTATCCTATAACTGAAGAAAATATTGCAGAAGTTGTAAGCATGATGACGGGCATACCTGTTAAACGTATGGTGCAGGCAGAAACTGAGAAACTTCGCCGCATGGCAGATGATATGAAAGGAATGGTAATTGGCCAAGAAGATGCGATAAGCAAAGTAACCAAAGCTATTCAGCGTAACCGTGTTGGTTTAAAAGATCCTAAAAAGCCAATTGGTAGTTTTATCTTCTTAGGCCCAACTGGTGTAGGAAAAACCGAGTTAGCTAGAAGCCTTGCTAGGTATATGTTTGATAGCGAAGAAGCCTTGATACGCATTGACATGAGTGAATACATGGAGAAGTTTACAGTTAGCCGATTAATTGGTGCACCACCGGGCTATGTTGGCTACGAAGAAGGTGGTCAATTAACCGAAAAAGTACGACGCAAACCGTACAGTGTTATATTGTTAGATGAAATTGAAAAAGCACATCCAGATATTTATAATATTTTGTTGCAAGTGTTAGATGATGGTCAACTTACAGATGGTTTGGGACGTAAAATTGACTTTAAAAATAGTATGATTATCATGACATCAAACATTGGTGTAAGACAATTAAAAGAGTTTGGTGATGGTGTTGGTTTTGCCACTGCAAACCGTATGCAAAACCAAGATGATAATAACAAAGCAGTTATTGAAAAAGCGTTGAAAAAAACCT
Organism: Chitinophagales bacterium; assembly: GCA_043758365.1. Taxonomy (GTDB): domain Bacteria; phylum Bacteroidota; class Bacteroidia; order Chitinophagales; family Chitinophagaceae; genus Parasediminibacterium. The sequence continues at coordinate 1,258 of JAYVNQ010000160.1, read as the reverse complement.
TTTCACCAGAGTTTTTAAATAGGATAGATGACGTTGTTATTTTCAATTCATTAACTAAAGAAAACATTTTTGACATTATTGATATTGTAATGAAAGGAGTGTTTAAACGCTTAACAAATTTGGGTTTTAGCCTTGAGATTACAGCGGAAGTAAAAGACTTTATTGCTGACAAAGGTTACGATGTACAATTTGGTGCAAGGCCATTGCACAGAGCTATTCAAAAGTATTTAGAAGATCCTTTGGCAGAAGAAATTTTAAACTTAAATGTAAAAAATGGTGATGTTTTAATAGCTAATTTAGATAATGAAAAAGGGAAAATTTACTTTGAATTAAAAGCTAAAGAAACTGAAACGGAAGCTGAAGAAAGTACAACAGTTTAATAATTTTATAACACTAAAATGCCCCACAATTTGTGGGGCATTTTAGTGTTAATATACTATGTGGCTATGTTTCTATATGGTGAAAACTTAAAAAGTATATCTAATTCCTAAGCCGCCCCAACCAGCCTCAAAATAAGTGTAGCCAATAATATTTAGCGATGGTTGCCAATCGAAACTAATATTCAAAGGCACGTCTTTTATTTTATAATCCAGTCCCAACACGCCATCAATACCAATGGCAATGTTACTGTTACGGTCGGGGTATTTTGTTTTCCAGTTATCGTTCCAAAAACCAACGTGTGCACCTGGGCCAACATACCATTTTAAACCATCAATACCAGCAATATCATAATGCATTTCATATAAGCCGGTAACCCTAAAGCCATCTTTGTAAAAGTAGCCAAGCCCTTCAACAGCCTTGTTTTCAGCAATAAAATGTTTTATAGTTAAAGCACCAGGATACAGTTTTAAACCAATAGCGGTTTCGTAATTACTGCTGAGATTTTGGGCCTTTGTAAACGTGTTAATTGCAAGGGTGAACATGCTTACGATGAGTAACTTCTTCATAACAATTTTTGTTTTGTTACTGTATCATAAAACCATGCCAAAAAGCTGTTTAAAAACAATAATTATTGTAGGTATAATTCTTTTTAAATTTGGTTTGTAACCAGCTTTTACATTTTTATGTTGCTTCCGTTGTATCACTCACTTGTACGTTTAGAACCTTAGGCAACTTTTATCAAAGCATGATTGGAACGTACTTTTACTAACACGTAATTTTGGTAGTGGTTCAAAATGTATGCTGTTGAATTTGCAAGTAATTTTTGTAACTATAAACGTCATTGCGAGGCACGAAGCAATCTTATTTTGCACCTAGA
>JAYVNQ010000159.1:0-13818 GCA_043758365.1 Chitinophagales bacterium | reverse complement strand
TTTAGTGAAACGACTTTCACTAAACTTCTTTCTAATTCAATGCTGTATTATATTACAGAAGATTTTACCAACTATTTTTCAGTATTATACCTAGTTTTACCTATCTTATATTTGGGAAATTTATATTTGCTCAAATAATTCCTTCAGTTATTGTAATGGCTATTTGTTTTTCGAACATCAAGAAAATGTCATAGCCATTTACTTAAAGTCTGCAATTGCAATTTGCTCTGTACAAAAGCCATATTCTTGTTGGTCATTACTGCTAACAATAATGAGTTTGTGGCTGCAATAAGTGGTAATTAGCTGTTGATATAATTGATAACCTGCAGCGTCTAAATTGGTACAAGGTTCGTCTAATAATAAAACGGGTGTGTTTGAAAAAATGGCTTGCGCCAACTTAATACGTTGTTTCATACCGCTGCTATAATAACGTATTTGCTTTTCTGCATTTTTCTCTAAGCCAATAGTAGCAAGTATTTCAGTGATGGTAATGGATGGTAACAATGGTTTAAATGCTGCATGGAAATTAAGAAATTCATTAACCGTCATTTCTTCTATTACTTCTAAATATGGTGCTGCCAGTGACAAATATTTGTAGCCATCTTCATCTGCAATACGTGTGTTATCAATTGTCATTTCAACCTTGCCTTCACTTGGGTTGATAGCCCCTGCAATAGTTTGTAATAAAGTGCTTTTGCCGCTACCATTGGGGCCAATAATGGCATACGATTTGCCAGCATGAAAGGTATAATCACAGTGTCGGAAAATCCAATCCCGATTGTAGCGTTTACCAATATTTGTAAGATGTATTTGCATATCTGTTTTGCCACAAAGGCACTAAGGCGTTAAGTTACACTAAGTCTTTGTGCTGATTATTTTCTTTCTGTCTTTGTGGCGAGAAAAGATAAATAAAGTATCAAGACGCCGCAGTGAGTGACACAACGAAGTTTAATTGAAATACTAAAGCTAGTCAACAAAAAATCTAAAACTTATAACTACTTCCTACTATAGTTTGGTGCCTCTTTGGTAATGTCAATATCGTGGGCATGACTTTCCTTCATACCGGCGTTAGTAATTTGCACGAAAGTGGCTTGCTGTAAGGCTTTGATGTCCTTAGCACCACAGTAACCCATGCCTGCACGTAAGCCGCCAACATACTGATAAACCACTTCGCTTAAAGGGCCTTTGTAGGCAATTCTACCTTCAATACCTTCTGGTACAAACTTCTTCACGTCGTCTTCTACATCTTGAAAATAACGGTCACCACTACCTTGGCTCATAGCACCTAAACTACCCATGCCACGGTATTCTTTAAACTTGCGGGCTTCGTAAATAATCGTTTCGCCTGGGCTTTCTTCCACACCTGCAAATACGCTACCCATCATCACCACATTAGCACCAGCAGCAAGGGCTTTTACCATATCGCCTGTGTACCTAATACCACCATCTGCAATGACGGGAATATTTTTATTTTTAAGAGCATTTGAAGCTTCCATAATGGCTGTAAGCTGTGGTACGCCTGCACCTGCCACAATACGGGTGGTACAAATAGAGCCAGGCCCAATACCTACTTTTACACAATCGGCACCAGCATTTGCCAAGGCCAAAGCACCTTGAGCAGTACCAACATTGCCAGCTATAATTTGTAGTTTTTTAAAGTTTTTTCTAAGTGCTTTTAGGGCATCAATTACCCCTTTGCTATGCCCATGAGCACTGTCTAAAGTAACCACATCAACACCAACGGTTTGTAAGGCAGAAGCTCTATCCATCAAGTCTTTAGTAATGCCCAAAGCTGCACCAACTAGCAATCTACCAAAGCCATCTTTTACGGCATTTGGGTTGTTACTAAGTTGCAAAATATCACGGTAAGTAATTAAACCTACTAAAATGCCCTGCTTGGTTACAACGGGTAATTTTTCAATTTTATATTGTTGTAAAATTTTTTCTGCCTTCTTTAAATCGGTACCTTCTGGTGCAGTAATGAGGTTCTCTTTTGTCATTACTTCCTTTATCTTTTTACTCTTATGGGCAGTTTCAAAACGTAGGTCACGGTTGGTAAGAATCCCTACTAATTTTTGGGTGGCATCAACAATAGGAATACCGCCAATTCTATTCTCTTTCATCAATAATAAAGCATCACCAACTGAGGCATTTTCCGATAAAGTAATTGGGTCGATAATCATCCCACTTTCGCTACGTTTTACTTTACGAACCTGCTCTGCTTGTTTCTCAATAGTCATGTTTTTATGAAGGATACCGATGCCTCCTTCACGAGCTAAAGCTATTGCTAGATTGGCTTCTGTAACCGTATCCATAGCTGCTGACAGCATTGGAACGTTTAAAATAATATTTTTTGTAAGATGCGATTGGATATTAACTTCTCTGGGTAAAACCTGACTATACGCTGGCATGAGAAGTACATCATCAAACGTTAAACCAACACCAAATAAACGAGGATTACTATTGTCTTTAGAGGAAGATTTTGTTGTTACCATAGGCAAAGATAAAAGGCTGTTTGAAAATGCAAAATGATTTTTTGTTTGTTAAATGGGTTTCTCACGCCAAACGATACATTTTACCCGGTAAGCAAATTAATAAACCTTGTAACTCCAAACCTAGCATTGCTGCTGCAACAGAGCTACTGCTTAAGCCAGATTGTAAGTAAATGTCATCAATTGAAACTGTGTCTTTGGCTGATAAAATACTTACGATGATGCGTTCATCAGCACTTAACTCTACAAATAATTCTCTTTGTTTTTTTGGTGATGATTTCTTTGTTTCCCAACCCATCGCAGCTATCAATTGATTAGCATCTGTTAATAAAACGGCTTTGTTTTGTTGTATAAGTTTTAAGCAACCATTGCTTTTTTGGTCAGTAATTTTTCCAGGCACAGCAAATAAATCTCGGTTATAATTATAGGCCAATTCGGCTGTAATCATGCTCCCACCTTTGGCTTGAGTTTCAATTACAATAGTAGCATCTGCCATGCCTGCAACAATCCGGTTACGTTGGGGAAAATTATGTTTATCTGCTTTGGTGTTTTTGGTAAATTCTGTAAGTAGCCCCCCATTTAACAGCATCTCTTTTGCTAACGATTTATGTTGTGATGGATAAATAGAATCTAACCCATGTGCCAATACACCCACCGTTGCCAAACTATTTTGAATAGCCGCCTTATGTGCTATCGCATCAATACCAAATGCAAGCCCACTAACGATTAGAACGTTTTGCGATTGCAAACCTTCAACCAATTGTTCAGTAATTTGCTTGCCATAATCAGTATTAGTTCTTGTGCCAATTATGCTAATAATTTTTGCAGTATTCAAGTCTGTATTGCCACGATAATATAATAATGTTGGGGCATCGTAACAATGCAATAATCGCTGTGGATAATCAATATCCGTTAAAAATAATGTGCTAATATGGTGTTTGTGGCAGAAGGTAATTTCGTCTTCAGCTGCTTTAAAATCATCAAAGCTTTTGATACTTTTTGCTTTTATTTCGCCAATGCCTTCAATGCTACTAAGTTCTTTTTTTGAGGCTTTAAAAATAGATGCTGCATCGCCAAAATGTTCTACTAATTGCTTTGCCTGAACGGCACCAATATTGGGAATTTGTCTCAGGGCTATTTGATATAAAAGGTCATTAGTCATTGGATGATGAAGATAGTAGAACAATCTTCAAATAACAATTATTTATAGCCCAATAATCACGAATTCTGTTCGTCTATTTGTGCCTCTACCACTTTCTGTACCATTGTCGGTAATAGGTTTTGATGAGCCGAAACCTTTATACTGCAGGCGTTGCAGCGAAATGCCTTTTTCAACTAAATAATTAATTACCGTTTTTGCACGATTGGTTGACAGCTTTAAATTATCCTCAACTTTTCCTATATTATCTGTATGTCCATTCACCTGAATTTTTAAAGTTGCGTTATCAGTCATTAGTTGCAATAACTTGTCAAGTTCAATTTTACTTACGTCTTTTAATTGGTAAGAATTGGTTTCAAATTGAATGTTTTTGAGTGCTATTATTTTATTGATTTCTATTGGGTGTAAGTAGATATTTTGTTTGTAAGTACTGTCAGGTTGTTTATTTGCTAACTCATATAATTTGCTGTAAAATAAGTAGCCTTTTCGGTTAACAGTAAAGGTGTAATCTCGTTTTATTGGTAGTGTAATAAAGTAAAACCCAGTTTCATCCGTTTGTACATTCATTAATATTTTACGGCTATTGTTATCAATTAATTCCACATTACTTGGCAAGCCTTTGTTGGTATTTTTATCGTAAACAAAACCTTTTATGTACAAGGTTTTATTGGGTTGAATATCATCTCTTAAATCAAATTTATACAAGTCTAAACCCCCACGGCTATCGCTTCTATCGCTTGCGTAGTAAGCATTTAGGCCATTTGATGCCACTGCTAAACTACCTTCATTTTCTATTGTATTTATGGGGTAGCCAAGGTTTTCAGGAAGGCTCCAAGTGCCACCTAAATCTTTTCTAATTACAAATAAATCGGTACCGCCATAACCGAGTAAACCGTTAGATGTAAAGTATAAAGTTTGGTTATCTGCATGAATAAATGGTGCAGTTTCATCGCCAATTGTATTAATGGTTGGTCCCATATTTATAGCTTTACCCCACTTGCCTTTTACATCTCTAAAACTGACATATAAATCGGCAGCACCAAAGCCATTTGGCCTGTTACTACTAAAATATAAAGCTCTTTTATCAGGGCTTAAACTGGGTGCACTTTCCCAATAACCTGTGTTAATATTATTGCCTAAATTTTGTGGTTCGCTCCAGCCAGTAAGTGTTGCATAGCAAATGTATAAGTCAAAATTGTCGTGAGAATTATTGCCAATATTGCCTGCAAAAATCATCCACTCTCCATCAGCCGAAACAGAGATGGCTCCTTTATATGGCTCTTCATTAATATCACCAATAATTTTTTGGGCCAATGAAAATTGTTGTTGTTTATTAATGGTTGATTTATAAAAATATTCACCACCTTTTTCGCCTCTTCGGGTAAATACCAATAAGCTATCATCAACGGTTAATGATGGGAAGTATTCTGATTGAGGAGAGTTGACACTATCGCCTAAATTAATGGGATTGAAAGTGTAATTTTTATTTGGATGCTGTTGTTGGTAGTTAATTGCAAACTCGAAAGTTGCTTTGCGGTACTTGGCACTTTTTATGCTTCTATCGCCAAGATTTTGTATTTGTAAAAATAAATTTACAGCGGTCAATGCCTCATTAAATCTGCCTTCTCCAGCCAAATTGATTGCATAAGGAAGATTATAAACTTTAAAATAATTATTGTCTTTACTGCGGGCTATTTCGTAGTTATTTATAGCTGCTTTATAATTTTTAAGTTCGCCAAAAGCACCCGCTAACGATAAATAAGCATCTACATAATTTGCATCTTGTGCAATACATTTTTGAAGTAAAGGGATGCCTTGTTTCGTATCGCCATCTCTTAGTTTTTCTATTGCTTTTTCGTAAATAATAATTGCTTTTTGATTAATCTTTTCGGGTTGGTAGGTTTGTGAAATAGTAATTTTTGAGCAAAAGATGATTACAATAAACAATAGATATTTCATACGCTAAGTTAAAGTAGCAATTTCGGAAAACTTGTGGTGTTGTGTTGTTAAAATCTAATCCACGAATTAGCAGACCAATAGTTCATCTCGTACATCGTACATGGTAGCTCTTACGGTACATTAATATACTTGTGCAACTGTAAACTCAATTCCCATTTCGGGTTGGCTTTTATGTAATCAATTAATAGTGGTGTAATTGTTGCCGCTTTATCCCATTCTGGTTGTAAGTAAAGTTTACAATTTGGAGAAACTTGTCTTGCATATTCCTCTGCCCAAGCAAAGTCGTGTTTGTTAAAAACAACCACTTTTAATTCATTAGCTAACGGTACCACTTCCGGTAATGGAGCTTTAAATTTTTTTGGTGATAAACAAATCCAATCCCATTGGCCACTTAATGGGGATGAGCCTGAGGTTTCAATATTTGTTGTAAAACCTTTGTTATGAAGTTCTGTGGTTAAAGCATCTAAGTTGTGTAACAATGGTTCACCACCGGTAACAACAGCGAGAATAGATTTGTGATTTGTGATTTGTGATTTGTGGTTTATAGGGTCACTATTGACTTCTTTAACCGCTTTTGCAACAATTTCTTCAAAAGAAAATTGTGGATGTTTTGTGGCATCCCAACTGTCTTTTACATCGCACCAAACACAGCCAACATCGCAACCACCTAGTCGAATAAAATAAGCGGCACTGCCTTGATAAAAGCCTTCACCTTGTATGGTGTAAAAGCTTTCCATTACAGGTAGTTGATTTGTAATTTGTGCCTTGTGACGTACGATGTGAGACATTGAGAATGGATATTAAAAAGTGAAAAGTCAATGGTTAATAAATTTGGAAGACACAAAACTACACATTGCTGCATAAAGAAACGAACGTACAAGTGAGTGACACAACGAAGTTTAATTGAAAGATGGAACGCTGGTAACCCAATTTATATTACTACTTAAACTAATTACATGAATTGACTAATGACTAATGACTTATGACTAAGTTTGACTTATATGCCTGCAACGTATTTTTTAGTAATCCGGCAATAGTCATTAATCCAACACCACCTGGTACGGGTGTAATTGCAGAAGATTTGGGGGCAACTTCGTCAAAATCTACATCACCTTTTATGCGAAAGCCTTTTTTAGCAGTCTCGTCTTCTACACGGGTAATTCCAACATCTATAATTACCGCACCTTGCTTTACCATATTGGCTTTTACAAAACCTGGTTTGCCAAGTGCTGCCACAATTATATCGGCTTGCAAACACAGTTTTTCTAAATTTGGTGTGTGGCTGTGGCAAAGTGTAACGGTGCAATTGCCTTTCGGTAAATTACTGCTCAGTAAAATGCTCATTGGTCTGCCAACTATATTGCTACGACCAATAACCACTGCGTGTTTGCCTTTGGTTTCTATATCAAAATGCTCAAGCATTAGCATAATGCCATAAGGTGTAGCAGGAATAAAAGTTGGCAAGCCTTGCACTAATTTACCTACGCTAACTGGATGAAAACCATCCACATCTTTTGCGGGGCTAATGGCTTCAATCACTTTTGCTTCGCTGATGTGCTTTGGTAATGGTAGTTGTACCAAAATGCCATCTACAGCATCATCATTATTAAGTGCTTCTATTTTAGATAGTAATTGTTGTTCTGTTATATCCAATTCAAACCGAATAAGCGAAGACTCAAAACCAACCTCTTTGCAGTTTTTAACTTTGCTAGCAACATAGGTTTCACTTGCACCATTATTGCCAATAAGTATTGCTGCTAAATGTGGCTTACGCTGATTATTATTTAATAATGTATCAACTTCTGCTTTTAGCAACGCTTTTACAGTGGCTGCTGCCAGTTTGCCGTCTAAAATTTTCATGGGTGCGAAGATATTTAATTACCATGCCAATGGGTTTATTGATGGGGTAAAAAGTTGTAAAATAATTTTATTCTAAATTTTAAGGCTATTTTTTAGATGAATAATTGATATTAATGCTTTTTGTTTGATTAGTTTCAGTATAACCTCCCTTTAGGTTTAAAAAGTTAAACGGACATAAATGTTTTAACATTAATTGTTACGAACGGTTGCAACATTTCGTTAACAGTATTTGTCTAACTGTTATATTCGCTTCTTGACTTCTTGATAATAATAGGATAATCCTACGTTAACATCAAGTAATTTTTAAATAAAAAATTAAAATGTACATGAGAAAATTTCTGACAATTTTGGTTATGCTAGTCTCAACGACTATTGCCATGGCACAAAACAAAACAGTTACAGGCAAGGTAACGGATGAAAAAGGTGCACCTGTTGCCAACGCATCGGTGCTAGTAAAAGGTACCACAAAAGGTGTTACAACATCAGCCGATGGTAGTTTTAGTATTTCTGTACCTACAGCTGCAAAAACTTTAGTTATTTCTTCTGTAAATTTTGCGGCACAGGAAGTTGCTATTAAAGGAGGTGCGGTTAACGTAACATTACAAGCTTCTAATGCTGTATTAGATGAGGTGGTTGTAGTAGGTTATGGTACACAAAAGAAAATTACGCTAACTGGTGCCCAAGCTACCGTTAAAGGTGCGGAGTTAGAAAACAGACCATATTCTTCTGTAGATAAAGGATTGCAAGGTACAATAGCGGGTTTACAATCTTCTGCTTCTTCTGGTGCACCAGGTGCTAGTCAAGCCATAAGAATTAGAGGTATAGGGTCTATTTCTGCTTCTTCTGAACCTTTATGGGTAATTGATGGTGTGCCTGTAAATACTGGTGATGCAGCTAGACTACAAACTTCATCTAACCTACTAAGCACTCTTAATTCAGATGATATTGAAGATATAACAGTTTTAAAAGATGCCGCATCCTCTTCCATTTATGGTAGCCGTGCTGCTAATGGAGTAATTTTGGTAACTACCAAAAAGGGTAAAGCAGGTGCTACAAGATTTAGAGTTGACGCTTACTCGGGTCAATCAAATACAGCTTATAAAAACAATAAATACCAACCTTTAGATGCTAGTCAATATGGTTTGTTAACTAAAGAGGGTTTAATTAATGCAGGTATTGCAACTGCTGCAAACGTAGATGCAATTTATGATGCTAACTTTAAAACTACTTTAAATTACACAAGCCCAGTTAGTACTGATTGGTTGAGTGCAGTTACAAGAAATGGTAAACAAAACGAACTTAACGTTAGTGCAAGTGGTGGTGATGCCAAAACAACATTTCATATTTCTGGTGGTTACCATAAAGAAGATGGTACTGTAATAGCTACTGATTTTCAGAGATATACTGGAACTGTTAATTTAACTCATAAAGCTACTAATAAACTTACTTTGGGTGTTAATTTAACTGGTGGTTCTACTACACAAAATACACCTTTACGAGGTGGTGCTTTTGGTAATCCAGTATTATCTGCTTTTTTCTTATTGCCAACACTTTCACCTTACCAACCAGATGGAAGCTTAAACTATAGTACTTCGGACTTTAATCCATCAACTGGTGTCAGTGGTTTATATAATACAGTTGCCGTTTCAAATTTGGATAAAAGACAATTAAAAGGATTGAGTTTAAGAGGTAATGCTTATGTAGATTATAAAATTCTATCTAATTTGTCATTCAAAACTCAATTTGGTGTAGATTATAACACACTTGAAGAAGAGCAATATAACAATCCTTTTTATGGTGATGGTGCTAGTAGAAATGGTAGATCTTTTTCTTTTTATACACGTTATACGAATTGGGATTGGGTAAATACTTTAGACTTTAGTCAAAAGCTTGTTAAGTCTGGTGATTTAACTTTCACAGCCAAATTGGGTTATGAGTCTCAATTAAGTAAAGGTTATTTCACATCGGTACAAAATTCAAACTTTCCACCTACATTACTACTAACAGTTGCGTCCATTGGTGCTACCCCAGTAACTGCAGCATCTACTGGTAGTGATTATTCTTTTGTTGGTGCTTTCTCAAGCGCTAACTTAAACTTTAGAGATAAATACATCGTTTCTGGAAGTTTTCGTCGTGATGGTTCTTCTCGTTTCGGTTCTACAAATAAGTATGGTAATTTCTGGTCTATTGGTGGCAGTTGGAACGTTGACCGTGAGAAATTCATGGATAACGTTAAGTTTATTAGCCAATTAAAATTACGTGCTTCCTATGGTTTAAATGGTAACGCTGGCATTGGTAACTATGATGCCTTAGCATTATATGGTTATGGTTCTAATTATAATTCTAATCCTGGTAGTGCACCAACACAAGCCGGAAATGATAAATTAACTTGGGAAATAAACAAACCTTTTGATATTGGTTTAGATGTTTCATTTATAAAAAACAGGTTAAATTTTACATTTGATTATTACTCTAGAACTACTAGTTCATTATTGCTTGACGTACCAACACCGCCTAGTACTGGTTTTACGAGTAAAACAGATAATGCTGGTACAATGGTTAATAAAGGAATAGAATTTACTATGAATGCAACACCAGTTAGAAGTAAAAATTTTGAATGGTTTTTAAACTTCAACATTGCTAGAAATACAAATACTATTACCGAATTGCCAGGTGGCGCCGATATTTTATCTGGTGTAAACATTCGTCGAGTTGGATTTGATTTTCAAACCTTTTATACTAGATTATATGCTGGTGTAGATCCTGCAAATGGAGACCCTCTTTGGTATCTAGATGGTACAAAATCTGGTACTACAAATGTCTATGGCAAAGCACTTCGCCAACCTTTTGAAACAGCTTCACCTAAATACTTTGGTGGTTTTAGTAATACATTTAAGTATAAAGGCTTCAGTATAAGTGCTACAATGTATTACAATTTTGGTAATTATGTTAGGGATACATGGGGTGCTTACTATAATGGAGCAGGCTTTGGTGGTGGTTTCAACAAAGTTCAAAGAATTTTGGACAGATGGACAACTGTAGGACAAGTAACAGATATTCCAAAATATGTGTATGGGGGTAATAAAAATGCACAGAATTTCTCTACATTCTATTTGGCTAAGGGCGATTATATCAGATTAAGAGATATTACTGTGGGTTATGACTTGCCAAAAAACATTACAAATAAATTGCATTTAGGTGCTTTACATTTTTATGTAAGAGGTAATAACTTATGGACTTGGGTTAAAGATTCAAATTTACCTTTCGATCCTGAACAAGGTGTAGGAAGTGCTAGTAACTTAGAGGTATTTATTCCAAAGACAGTGACTGCAGGTCTAAATATTGCATTCTAAATTATTGTAAACTTTAAATGTAAAAAAACATGAAAAAATTAATAAATCAATCGTTAACTATTTTATTACTGGCGAGCTCTTTGGCTAGTTGTAATAAGGATTTTATCGACAAAGCACCTTATACTTCTTTATCACCCGCTCAGGCTTTAGGTACTGAAGCAGATTTAAAAGTAGCATTAAATGGTGCGTATGCCGCAATGAGAAATACCAATCTTTTTGGTAGAACAGTACCAGTAGCTGGTGATCAGTTTGGTGATAATGCCTACGTATCTGTAAAAAATTCTGGTAGATACATAGCGTTTAATACATATGCCGTTACAGTTGCTGATGGTGACGTAGGCGGTTTTTGGACAGCTGCTTATAACACCATTTTACGAGCTAATAATATTATCAATTCTTCTTTACCTAGTAATGCAAAAATTAATCAATATAAGGGTGAAGCTTATGCAATTAGAGCAACTTGTTATTTTTATTTAGTTAGATATTTTGCAAAACCATACACAGATAATCCATCTAGTCTTGGTGTACCTATAATATTAACGTATGATATTAACCAACTAGCACCAAGAAATACGGTTGGTGAAGTTTATACGCAAATATTAAGCGATTTAGATAAGGCATATGCTAATATGACAACCTTTTCTTCGTCTTTGCAATTTAGCAAATACGCTGCAAAAGCGTTACAAGCTAAGGTCTATTTATACAAAGGTGATAATGCAAATGCTAAAACCGCTGCAGTAGATGTAATTACCAACGGTGGCTTTAAAGTTATAACAGATGCTAACTGGGCTGCTTATTGGGGTAGTGGTGCTGCTAGAACTGATAAAGTAGAAACACTTTTCGAAGTATCTGCTGATGGTATTAATAACAATGGTTTTGATGCATTAACTAACATTTATAACCAAAGCGGTTATGGCGATTTGTTATGTGCTAATGACCTTTATAATTCATATTCTGCCACAGATATTCGTAAAACTGCAGGATTTACTACAGGTACAAGAGGTGGTGTAGCTTCAGTTTTTGTTCAAAAATATAAAAATCCAAATGGTTCTGCTGATCCTGACGATACTAAAATCATGCGTTTAAGTGATGTGTATTTAATAGCTGCTGAGGCTTCTGCACCAACTGATGCACCGGGTGCCTTAACATATTTAAATTACATTGCTACAAGAAGAGATCCTGCTTTTGTTGGTTACATATCAACTGGTGCTCAGTTACAAGCTGATATTATTAATGAAAGAAGAAAAGAATTAGCTTTTGAAGGTGATAGATATGGTGATTTAAGTAGATTAAAAATGGATATCACTAGATCCACCAACTTCCCTTCTATTGCTAGAACATTACCTTATGCAGATACAAGACGGTTGTTTCCAATTCCTCAATCTGAGTTGGATCCAAATCCAAATATGAAGCAGAATCCTGGTTATTAATATTTGCGATACTATGAAGAAGTTGTTTAACATTATTTGAACCGCAGTGAACGCATAGCTTTTCGCTAAGAATTCGCTAAGACCTCTGCAAACATTGGGTTTCTTACTTTATGGGGCTTTGCGGTAAAAGATATAATTTATTGATATTCAACAAACTAAATTCCAAACAACTTCTATAAATAAAAATGCCGCTGCAAAATTTTGTAGCGGCATTTTTATTTTATTTGAAATAACTTTTATCCCTTATTTGCCAATTGCCCACAGGCAGCATCAATGTCTTTGCCTCGGCTTCTTCTTAATCTTGCATTTACTCTGTTTTTGTCTAAAATGCTCATAAATTCATCTACCACATCCTCATTTGGTTTTTGAAACTTGAAGGCATCAATTGGGTTGTATTCAATAATATTTACCAAATCTGCTGGTACTTGGCGGTAGATTTTTATTAGTTCTTCGGCGTCTTTTTGGCTGTCATTAAAGTTCTGGAACAGGATATACTCAAACGTAATTTCATTACCTGTTTGCTTGTAAAAATGATTTAAGGCTTCAATTAAAACACTAATATTATTACTCTCGTTAATCGGCATAATTTCGTTACGCTTCTTGTCATTTGCCGCATGTAGCGATAAGGCTAATTTAAATTTTACCCTATCATCCCCTAATTGTTTTATTTGCTTGGCCACACCTGCAGTTGACACTGTAATACGCTTAGGGCTCATACCTAAACCATCATCTGCACTTATTCTTTCAATAGATTTTAGTACATTTTTATAGTTAAGTAATGGTTCACCCATGCCCATAAATACTATGTTTGATAGTTTTTTGTTGAAGGTAGCTTCGCTTTGCTGATTAAGTATTACAACCTGGTCGTAAATTTCATCGTAATTAAGGTTACGTTTTCGTTCCATATAACCTGTAGCACAAAACTTACAGCTTAAACTGCACCCGATTTGTGATGATACACACGCTGTTTTTCTAGCTTCTGTTGGTATTAAAACACCTTCTACAAAGTGATTATCGCTAGTTTTAAAACGGCTTTTAATAGTGCCGTCTTCGCTATTTTGAACTGTTTCTATTTGCAATGCTGGCAAAGTAAATTCGGTAGCTAATCTTATACGCAGGTCTTTGCTTAAGTTGGTCATATCATCAAAACTATGAGCATGTTTTTGCCAAAGCCATTCATGTACTTGCTTTACCCTAAACTTAGGCTGATCAATAGTAGTAAAATAAGTTTCTAATTCGGATAATGATAAATGACGGATATTTTGCTGTGTTGCCATTTTGCAAAGATACACGGCTGATGAAATGATTTAGATGATTGCGTAGATTGATTTGCAGAAAGGATTTAATTAAAATATAACAAATCTACTTTTACAATTGTAGTGTTTGTACAATCAGTAAATTCGCCTAGGTAAAGGCCAAAAGAGTATCTAAACGTACAAGTGTGCGACGCAACAGAGCTACATTATTAATGAAGTTGTTTTGAATTTAGTTTGTTGAATATCAATAAATTATATCTTTTGCAGCAAGGCAACACAAAGTAAGAAACCCAATGTTTTCAGAGGTCT
>JAYVNQ010000158.1:0-4626 GCA_043758365.1 Chitinophagales bacterium | reverse complement strand
CGCATTTTGCTGACACCAATTAAAAACAAAA
The DNA here is from genome assembly GCA_043758365.1 of Chitinophagales bacterium. GTDB lineage: Bacteria > Bacteroidota > Bacteroidia > Chitinophagales > Chitinophagaceae > Parasediminibacterium. The sequence continues at coordinate 4,595 of JAYVNQ010000158.1, read as the reverse complement.
AAGGATGGGAAGCGCTTTTGAAACAAAGAGACCTTGCTTTTAATGAACTTTTTAATAAAGCTGTGTCTACCGTTCGACAACCAATAGAATCATTATTCAATTGGATCAATGAAAAGACACAAATTCAAAATGCTTCAAAAGTCAGATCAGAAAATGGACTCAAACTACACCTATATGGTAAAATAACAGTCGCATTAATACTACTAACCAACTTTTAACCCTTGATTCGCATAAAATATAATTACTTAAATACTATTACCCTTTAATGGCTTTCACCGTGGCCAATACTTCTTTGGTAGCGGCTTCAATAGTGGCATAATCTTTAGCTTCTAATAAAGCTTTACTAATTAATTTACTACCCATACCAACTGCACTAACGCCCGATTTAAACCATGCACCAATATTTTCTTTAGTGGTATCTACACCACCAGTTGGCATAAATAAAATTGCAGGAAATAGTTCTTTAATAGAACTCATAAAATCTGGCCCAAGCATATTACCTGGAAACAATTTTACAAATTTTGCACCTAAATTCTCAGCAGCAATAATTTCGGATGGGGTCATGGCACCAGGTACCCACAATATATCATGTTTATCGGCAATGGCTGCAACTTCTGGTATTAAACCTGGCGAAATAATATAATCTGCACCAGCTTCTATAAAATCTAATGCTTGCGCTGCATTTTTAATAGTACCAATACCAAGATAAAAACCTGGCATTTCAGCGTCTACTGCTTTGCGCATTTCTTTAAAGTTGGCCAATGCGGCTTCACCTCTATTAGTATATTCAACGGTTTTAACGCCAGCACGGTACAAAGCTTTTAAAACTTCTAAGCTTACTTCTGTGTCTTTGTTAAAGTAAAGGGGTAAAAAACCTTGGTTTGTGATGGCTTGTAAAATTTCTGATTTTTTGTTCATATGGTTTCATTTTAATTGTTGGGAAGTGCTTGAATCCTATAACAAAAGAAGTTTAGTTTAACGATAAAACAAATCAATTTTATGCAAACGATGCCGTAGATTTTATTTTTAATATGCGATTTTCAACAATACTTTTGATAGCCACAGAGCGATGCCATCGCTTTTTAACAACCAATTTTAATTATTCATTTCCAATAAAAAATCAACTAACGATTATGTCAAAAAAAGTTGTAACCCTTGGTGAAATCATGTTGCGTTTGTCAACGCCCGATTTCAAGCGTTTTGTACAAGCTGATACTTTCGATATCACTTATGGTGGTGGCGAAGCCAACGTAGCTGCTGCATTATGTAACTATGGTTTAAACGGAACTTTCATTTCTAAAGTGCCTAATAACCCTATTGGTCAGGCTTCCATTAATCATCTTCGTCGCTATGGTGTAGATACACAATTTGTTGCCCGTGGTGGTGACCGTTTAGGTATTTACTTCCTAGAAACTGGTGCTTCTATGAGAGCTTCTCAAGTTGTTTACGACCGTGCCCATGCATCTATTTCGGAAGTTGATGCTAGTGAATTTGATTTTGATAAAATATTTGAAGGGGCTGACTGGTTTCACACCACAGGTATTACACCTGCATTAAGCGATAAAGCGGCGGCTCTTACTCTGGCTGCTTTAAAAGCTGCGAAAGCAAAAGGTATTACCACTTCTATCGATTTAAACTTCCGTAAAAAATTATGGACAAAAGAAAAAGCTCGTGAAGTAATGACCCGGCTTTGCGAATTTGTAGATGTATGTATTGGCAACGAAGAAGATGCTGACTTATGTTTAGGTTTTAAGGCTGCAGATACAGATGTAACAAAAGGCGAATTAAACCTAGATGGGTTTAAAGATATTTTTACACAAATGAAAGCCAAATTTGGCTTTAAATTCATCGCCTCATCTTTACGTGAAAGCTATAGTGCAAGCGACAATGGTTGGAGTGCTCTGGTTTATGATGGAACTGATTTTTACCACACTAAAGAATATAAAGTTCGTATTATAGACCGTGTAGGTAGTGGCGACAGCTTTGCAAGCGGTCTTATTTATGGTTTAGTCACAGGTATGCCAATGGCTGATGCTGCTGAATTTGGGGTGGCTGCATCTGCAATGAAACACACCATTCCAGGTGACCTTAACCACGCAACTTTAACTGAGGTTAAAGAGTTAGTAAAAGGTGATGGCAGCGGTCGTGTACAACGTTAATCAGATAATATAATAATTCAATGATATGCTAATTAAATCCGTCAAGCCTTTGCTTAGGCGGATTTTTTTCTTTGGTAACCAACTGTAGAACAAGCATTAAACATCGTTGCGTCGCACACTTGTAGGGCTATAACTTTGTTCAACTTTACCAGAATCAGTCTTTAATTCATAACCTTTTATTCATAAGTAATAACTCCACAATCATGATTATTGATACACTTGCCAATGCTGACAAATACGTAAGCATTCACCCTTTATTTGCACAAGCATTTGAGTATATCAAATCTCAAAACTTGGCAGAACTTGAAATTGGCAAATCAAACGTTGCAGATGGTTTAAAAGCTATTGTTGCCGAAAAAGTGGGAATGACAGCCGCAGAATCAATTGCAAAATTTGAGTGCCATAATAATAATATAGACATTCAAGTATGCATTCGTGGTAACGAAACCATCGGTTGGAAACCCCGCAGCAGCTGCACGTCTCAAACAGGCGAGTACAATCCTGAAAAGGATGTCGTGTTTTATAAGGATGCACCGGATATGTATTTTAATTTAAAAGACAGTCAATTTGCTATTTTTTTTCCAGAAGATGTACACGCACCAATGATTGCCGTAAACGACCAGCCAGTTAAAAAGTTGGTAATAAAAGTGAAGATTTAAGTAAGTGAACAACGAATAGTGAACCAGCCTCAAACTTTCATCATGTTTGAGGCTGGTTTATTTTGGTCACATAAATAGTGCTTTATGTTTATTGCAATGACATTTTTGAAATATGAGAATCAACCTGCCATTTTTATTCATGCTTGCTCAATTACAATATTTGCGCAGGAGTCTACAAAATCTTATGACTAGCAGATATTTTATTTGAGATTAAAAAAGGTTGCGGCATTATTGTAAAAAATATTTTGTTTTTGTTTTTGATTTAAGAATGGTGCATTCTCAACATTTTTTATTGATAAAGGAATGGCATCTTCCCAAATCATTTGATCTGACCCATACATTAAACGTTTTCCAAATCCTGCAACCATAAGAGATTTCAGGTAACTATAAAATTCTTCTACTGGCACTAGCCAGTTGATAGCAGATATATCCGCATAAACATTTGGATATACGTTTAACAACGCTTTTGTTTCTTCTAAAAACGGGTAACCCATATGCATTAATTGAAGTTTAAGTTTGGGATATTTAATAAGAACAGATTCCAAAGTTAGTGGTCTGCCTGCTTGTATGCGAAATGCGGGGCAGCAAGTGAATGGCGTATTTGGTGCTGCTTCACCAGTGTGAATTGCAACAGGAATTCCTAATCTTTCACAAATTGATAAGTAAGGTGCAAAATCTGGTGCATCTAATGTTTTGCCATCATATTGCAAACCCAATTCGCCAAAAACCTTGAACTTTTTATCTTGGTATAAGTTCTTAAACGTTGTTGTATCTGGTAATGGATTATTTTGATGATCAGGATATTCTAATGAGCTAATAAATCTTTCGGGGTCTTTGGTTTGATAAACTTGGTTTCGTATTAATGTACCAGAAATAATAGCAGTTACAATATTGTATTTACGCAATAAGAATAGGTTTGCTTTAACAATTGCTTCATTGGTTTTAGCGTCAGGAACTTTGCCTGTAACTGGATTTGCTGGTGGGTTTGGGCCATAATCGCCTGCTGAACGAGAGTGAAAATGTACGTCAATTATTTTTCTGTTTTGTGCATACAAATTAGCTGTATTTAGTAAAACGAGAATAAAGATTAAGATACTTTTTTTCATTGAAATATTTTTACTATTTACTGATAATATGAACACAAGAGTTGTTGTCGGTAGTACAAATCAGCTACCATTTACCCCAACAACAACTCACATTCTTTTAATAATTTATGCTTATCAATAGCTGCAGTACCAACTTCCTCACACACTAAACCACCAGCAATATTGGCCATTTCAGCTGCAAGGTTCATATTTTTTGTGGTGGCGTACACGAGTGATGCTACCGCAATTACAGTATCGCCAGCCCCACTAACATCTGCAATGCTGCGTATATGTGTAGGGATGATTTTTGAGTTGTTACCATCTTTATAAAACACCCCTTTTTCTGATAAAGTGATAAAGGAAATTTGATGCTGTAACTGGGCTTGTAACTGTAAATGCACATCGCTGAGTATATTGATATTTACAGTATCTAACGTAATATTCAAGCCTTCTTTTACTTCTTTTAAATTAGGCTTAAATATAGTTACACCTTTAAAAGCAAAGAAGTTTTTACGCTTAGGATCTACGGTGGTAATAATATTACTGGCTTTGCAAATGGCAATCAATTTGGTAATTAATGTCTCTGTTAATAGGCCTTTGTTATAGTCTTCAAAAATCAATACATCGGGCTTATTGGTAGCTATGCACTGATTTACTTTTTCTAAAATTTGAGCTTCTATTTCTTTAGAAAT
>JAYVNQ010000157.1:0-4637 GCA_043758365.1 Chitinophagales bacterium | reverse complement strand
CCAAGTTCTATTTTATTAGCATTAATGGCTAGTGGTATGAATGGGCAACAATTTCAGTTTAATGGCTATTTGCCCATAGATAATTTAGAACGAAAAGGTGCTATAAAACACTTAGAAAATTATTCAGTAAAAACAAAATGCACGCAAATTTTTATAGAAACGCCTTACCGCAATAACCAATTGATAAAAGAAATACTTAGCACTTGTAAAGCCACTACCCAACTATGCATAGCAATAGATATTACGGCACCAACAGAGTCCATTAAAACACAAACCATTGCTCAATGGAAAAAAGAAATACCAGACATTCATAAACGCTTGGCTATTTTTTTATTAATGGCTTAGTTGTAAAAGTTTGGTAATGGTTTAAAATGTATGCTGCTGAATGTGCAGTAGCTTCTGAAACTAAAAACGTCATTGCGAGGTACAGCCACTAATATTTTATAGAATATACATTTTGAATAAGCACCGAATTTTTGAATAAGGTTCATCTCAACTAAATCATTCAAAACATTTTAAACACTGCTATATATTTGCTGCTAAACATTACCAATCATTATGCAGGAAATACGTAATAACTGGAGTCTCGAGGAAATACAAAATATTTATAATTCCCCATTGTTAGAACTTGTTTTTAATGCCGCCACTTTACACAGAAAATATAACGATACTGCTGAAGTACAAGTGTGCACTTTGCTAAGTATTAAAACAGGTGGCTGTAGCGAGGATTGTTCGTATTGCCCACAGGCAGCTCGTTACAGCACGGGAGTTGATGTGCAAGCGCTAATGAAAAAAGAAGATGTATTAAGCTACGCTCAAAAAGCCAAAGAGGCAGGTAGCACTAGGTTTTGCATGGGTGCAGCTTGGCGAGAAGTACGAGATAACCGCGATTTTGACCGTGTGTTAGATATGGTAAAAGGCGTTAATCAAATGGGTATGGAAGTTTGTTGCACACTTGGGATGCTTACCGACATACAAGCTGAAAAACTAGCACAAGCTGGTTTATATGCGTACAACCATAACTTAGATACTAGTAAAGAACATTATGGCGAAATTATTACCACACGTACTTATGACGATCGCTTGCAAACTTTGGATAATGTACGTAAAGCTGGCGTAACTGTTTGTTGTGGCGGCATTATTGGCCTTGGCGAAACCCATGAAGACAGGATAAAGATGCTAAACACTTTATGTAATATGCCCATCCATCCTGAAAGCGTACCGATTAACGCTTTGGTGGCTATAAAAGGTACACCGTTAGAAAATAATGAAAAAGTGGTGGTTTGGGATATGATACGCATGATTGCCACTGCACGTATTATAATGCCTAAAACTATGGTGCGTTTAAGTGCCGGTCGTACAGATATGAGTATTGCAGAACAAGCCATGTGTTTTATGGCTGGTGCCAATTCTATTTTTGCAGGCGATAAATTATTAACCACACCTAACCCAAGTTTTGATGCGGATAATGCCATGTTTGAACTACTTGGCTTACAACCACGTAAAGCTTTTAAAGAAGAAAAACAATATTTAAACGAAATAGCAGCAGTATAATATATTTATTAAATCAAATTGAGTACAGGTCTTTTGTAACGCTGCAACCTATCTTTTTAAAACATCAAACATATATATCAAAAATCGTCCCCTTTATTGCAGGGTAATCCTTGGTTCTTGGTGTGAAACGCACTTTCAACTGCCAATTTTTCCCATTTTGTGGCGTGGCAAAAAAATTGACATTCATAAGCAACAATCAAAAATTATGGAAGAAAAAGATATTACTACACAGAACGACACAGTTAACGATACTTTTAATTTTAATGCTGACGAAAGTGCAGGAGGTTCTACACACCTTAACGAGCCAATTGAAGAAGAAAATCAATTTGAAAAATTGCAGGATGAAATTCAAGAGCAAAAAGATAAATATTTGCGTTTAATGGCTGAGTTTGACAATTATCGCCGTAGAACTGCTAAAGAGCGATTGGATTTAATTCAAACTGCGGGTAAAGATGTGGTGATAAGTTTGTTAGATGTTTTGGATGATTGCGACCGTGCTGAAAAACAATTGCAAACTACCGATAATATTGAGTTACAGAAGGAAGGAGTTCAATTAGTTTTCAATAAAATCCGTAGCACTCTACAATCCAAAGGCGTTAAATTAATGGAAAGCATTAATACCGACTTTGATGTAGAAAAACACGAAGCTATTACTGAAATTGATGCGCTAGGTTCAATGAAAGGAAAGGTTTTGGACGAAGTGATGAAAGGCTATTACCTAAACGATAAGATTATACGTTTTGCAAAAGTGGTAGTTGGTAAATAATTAAAGAATTGGAAAATATACAAATTAGATTTAAAATTTGCGTAAGACCGTATTTGCAGATTAGCATATTAATTTTATGAAAAGAGATTTTTACGACATATTGGGAGTTACCAAAAGTGCTTCTGCTGATGAAATTAAAAAAGCATACCGCAAAACGGCCATGCAATTTCACCCTGATAGAAACCCTGGCGACAAAGCTGCCGAAGATAAATTTAAGGAAGCCGCTGAAGCTTATGAAATACTGAGCGATGGTGATAAAAAAGTTAAGTATGACCGTTTTGGGCACCAAGCTTTTAGCTCAGGCATGGGTGGTGGCAATAGGAGTAGTGCCACCAATATGGATGATATTTTCAGCCAGTTTGGAAATATTTTTGAAGATGAAGGTGGTTTTGGAAGCTTTTTTGGGGGTGCACGAAGTAGAGGTGGTGGTAGCAGCAGGGTAAGAGGCCAACGTGGTAGCAATCTCCGTATAAAAATGAAACTTACTTTTGAGGAAATTGCAAAAGGCATAACCAAAAATGTAAAAGTTAAAAAGAACGTTGTTTGCAATACTTGTACCGGTAGTGGTGCAAAAGATAAAAACAGTGTTCAAAACTGTAACACTTGTGGTGGCAGTGGCCAAGTTAAGCGTGTTACCAATACTTTTTTGGGGCAGATGCAAACTGTTACAACCTGTCCAACTTGTAATGGAGAGGGGCAAACTGTAACCGCAAAATGCGGTGCATGTAAAGGTGAAGGACGTGTTTTTGGTGAGGAAACAATCAGTATTGATATTCCTGCAGGTGTACAAGAAGCTATGCAATTAAGCATGAATGGTAAGGGTAATGCTGGCGAGCGTGGTGGTGCACCCGGCGATTTAATTATCCAGATTGAAGAGGAACAACATGCCGAATTGGTACGTGATGGCTTGAATGTAGCCTTCGATTTACATATCTCATTCCCCGATGCTGCATTTGGTACCAATGCAGAAGTGCCAACTATTGATGGACATGCCAAAATTAAAATACCTGCAGGCACGCAAAGTGGTAAAATTTTCCGCTTAAAGGGCAAAGGATTCCCTGAAGTGCAAGGTTATGCCAAAGGCGACCAGTTGGTATATGTGAACGTTTGGACACCTCAAGATTTAAACAGTGAGGAAAAAACAATGCTCGAGAAACTTAATGCTAGCAATAACTTTAAGCCAAAACCAGATAAAAATAATAAGAACTTTTTTGAACGTGTAAAAGAAGCGTTTAACTAGATATAAAAAAGTCCTCGAAATTCGAGGCCTTTTTTATATCTAATACTTTATTGTTTAGAACGAAATTATGTTATCGCCGAATAATTTTCGTGCTTTCCTCATTGTTCTATATACGCCATAGAACATCATAATTTAAAAAGCCCTTTTCAATATTGAATAAGGCTTTTTAAATGTATTTAGATACTTACCATGCAATAATTAATCTTCAATTTTTGATTTTCCTTTACTTTTTGCCATTATTTCTTCAGCAACGTTATTAGGTGCATTATTGTAATGAGAAAACTCCATGGTAGAAGAAGCACGACCAGAGGATAATGAACGCAATTGTGTTACATAACCGAACATTTCGCTTAATGGTACTTTAGCTTTAATAACTTGTAAGTTAGCTCTGCTATCCATACCTTCTAACATACCACGGCGACGGTTTAAATCGCCCGTTACATCACCCATATATAAATCTGGAGTTAATACTTCTACCTTCATAATAGGTTCAAGTAAGGTTGGTTTTGCCTTACGGCCAGCTTCTCTAAATGCACTTCTAGCACATAATTCAAAGCTCATAGCATCACTATCTACATCATGGTAGCTACCATCAAATATTCTTACTTTCATATTATTAACTGGGTAACCAGCTAATATACCAGTACCCATCGACATTTCGAAGCCCTTTTGGATAGCTGCGTGGAACTCTTTAGGAACAGAACCACCATGAATATCGTTGATAAATTGAAAGTGTTTACCTTCATTTTCTTTCATCCATTCTTCGTCGGCTGGGCCAAAATCAAATTGGATATCAGCAAATTTACCACGACCACCAGATTGTTTCTTCAAAACTTCACGGTGTGTAATAGTAATACCAAAACACTCTTTATAAGCAACCTGAGGAGCACCTTGGTTAACTTCTACCTTAAACTCACGACGTAAACGGTCAATGATAATTTCAAGGTGTAATTCACCCATACCACGTAAAATAGTTTGGCCAGTATCTTCATCGGTATTTACACGCAATGTAGGATCTTCTTCAACCAATTTAGCAATTGCCATACCCATTCTGTCAACGTCTGCTTGCGTTTTAGG
>JAYVNQ010000156.1:0-4641 GCA_043758365.1 Chitinophagales bacterium | reverse complement strand
AAACTCAAAGCTTGGATTTATTTCTAAAGAAGATATACCATTTGATGAAGTTTATTCGATGCTCTTTTGTTAATCCTCTGTGTAAGTCTAGGTGGTTTCTCAGATGCCCAAAATAAGATTCTATACCATTAGTTGTTTTTGGTATTTTCTCGTTATCTAAATACCAAAACATATTGGGCAAAGCTCTTTTTATAGTAAGAAAGGAGCGCCTTATAAATTTGTGTTTGTACCAATATCTACCTGTTTCTATTTTATACGATTTTTCAGTTATAAATTTTTTATGCTTTAGCTCCCATTGCTTTAGTTGATTAATAAAATGCTGTTTATCATTATGTGTTTTAATTAAATGAATATATCCCGCCAAAGCTCTTAACTCTTTTCCAGCATCATATGTAGGATTGGCTGTAAGCCACAGCAGGCACATTCTTTGGATATGTACCAGGCATCGCTGAACCAGCACTTCAGGCATTACTTTTTTAATGGCTTTAAGAGTAGCCTTGTGCCCATCGGTAGTAATGCTGTCTATTTGCAGACCAAGCTTCAAAAGATTAGTCAGATCTTCCTTAATCTCTTCGTATCGTTCTGCATCAGAGAACCGAAACAGCTGTGTATAGCTTAACAAATCATCCTGATAGCATACCACACAAAAACGCTTAAAGTAAGTAGCATCTACTCTTAAATAAACAGTATCGTGGTGAATGATTGGTGTTAAAGGGGCTTGCGCTAAAAAATGATAAAAAGTTCGCTGCAAAGTATCTTTTGATAAGCCACTATCTCTTTGTAAGGTTTTGTATGTCTGCCTCTCTAGTACCCATTTTTTGAACCAAACAAAACGATTCTCAATAGTCTGCTGCTTATCATTATTGCTAAATAAAATACCGCAGGTTTTGCATTTAAAACGCTGTTTATTTTGCTGTTTACCCCAACCAATTACTGACAAGGATTGGCAACTCCAGCAACGCTTTTTTTTATCTTTTTCATAAACAAAAAAAGTTTAGTGAAACGACTTTCACTAAACTTCTTTCTAATTCAATGCTGTATTATATTACAGAAGATTTTACCAACTATTTTTCAGTATTATACCCAAAAAAGCCACCCGCTTTAATATGGATGGCTTAAAATATGTGGTGCTATTAATTTAATCGTTACCGGGTTTTACCAAACCTAACTTAGCTTCTAAACTTAAAGTGGCATGAGGAACGGCTCGCAAACGGGCTTTGTCTATTAGTTTGCCAGTTACACGACAAATGCCGTAGGTTTTGTTTTCAATACGCATAATGGCTTTTTCCAAATGATCGATATACGTAATTTGACGGCTTGCCATTTGACTCAATTGCTCACGTTCCATGCTCATGCTGCCATCTTCCATGGTCATATACCGGGCTTCATCGCTCCCAACATCATCTTTACGCGTTATTAAACCTTGCAGATACGCCAATTCTTTTTTAGCGGTATCTAGCTTTTTATTGATGAGGTCACGAAACTCGTTTAGGTCGCTATCGCTATACTTAACCAAAGGGTTATTTGATTTAACGATAGTAGGTCTTTTTTCCATGGGTGTATAAACTGGATTGTATGGAACGCTTGTTTTTGCAACAATTTTGCCAACTTTTACATCTTTAATTGGCTCTAAAACTTTTTTTACGGGCTTTGCTGGTGTTGCTGGTACTATGGGTGCTTTTACTTTTGCCACGGGTTTTATTGGTGCTTCAATTGGTTTAACGATTGTTTTAACTGGTGCAGCTACAGTTTTTGCAACTGCTTTAACTGGTAACACTTTTTTTACAATAAGTGCTGCCTTTACTGGTGATTTTAAAGTTTTTTTAACTAGCAATACCACTTTTGCAACTGCTTTTACTTTAGCCATAGGCTTTACAAGAGTTACTTTTTTAGTAGATGCTTTTGCGACTGGCTTTACTACCTTTTTTGTAATTGCTACCACTTTTTTAACGGTTGCCTTTGCTACGGGTTTTATAGGTATTACTTTTTTGGATGATACTTTTTTAACTGGTTCTTTTTTGGTGGGTGCTTTTTTAACTGACTTTACTGCTTTTTTTGCTTTTGTAGTCACTTTATTAGCAGTTGGTTTTGGTTGTGGTTTTGCAGGTGCAGCTTTTTTTACTGGCACTTTTGCAACAGGCTTTGCTACTTTCTTTACTGGAACAATTGCTTTTTTAACCAATGCTTTAGCAACCACCTTAACTGGGGCAGCTTTTTTTGCAGAGGTTTTACCCACTGGTTTTATAGTAGCTTTTGCAACAGGTTTCGCTGCGGGTTTTAATGCCTTTGCAACCTTTTTAGGAGCAGGTTTTTTTGTAGCCATAGCTTTTATCCTTTTTTTATGATGCTTATTTTCAACATTTGCTCATTCACTTCAATTTCTGTACCGCCCTGCATTTCAGGTAACCAAGTGATGCTCTCTGCCAAAATTTCACGGCAAATATAATCGTTAAATTGTTTAATACTTGACGATAATGCAGTATTGTCAAGCAGTTCCACGAATATACGGTCTGTTAAATCAAAACCGCTTTCTTTCCTAATATTTTGTATACGATTTACTAATTCTCGTGCATTTCCTTCGTTTTGTAAGGTTTCGCTGATGGTTATATCCAATGCAACAGTTAAACTGCCCTTATTAGCAACGCTCCATCCTGGAATATCTTCAGCTAAAATTTCTACATCCGCAAGAGAGATTTGGAATTTGGAATTTGAAATTTCTAATTCCAAACTACCATTTACTTCCAAATAAATAATTTGGTGCTGGTTTAAATTGGCAATTGCTGCCGCAGCTTCCTTCATATTTGCACCTAGCTTTGCACCAAGTGTTTTAAAATTAGCTTTTATTTTTTTCTTAATAATGCCTTCTGTTTCGGTAATATACTCTAATTCCTTAACGTTAACTTCAGCCTTAATCAGGTCTTCAATTTTTTCTAATTGACTCTTCATTTCAGGATTAAGTACAGGTATTAATAATTTTTGCAATGGCTGACGCACTTTGATATTAACCTTTTTACGCAACGACAATACCAAACTACAAACATCTTGTGCCAACTGCATCCTTTCTTCCAAAGCAGTATCAATTACAGTTGAATCATATTTGGGAAATAATACATGATGAATACTTTCTACATCAAATCGTCCTGTAACGGCGTTTAGGTTTTTAAAAACAGCATCGCTAAAAAATGGCGAAATTGGTGCCATTAATCTGGTTAATGTTTCTAAACATTCGTACAAAGTTTGGTAGGCTGCAATTTTATCTGCTTCATAGTCACCTTTCCAAAAACGGCGGCGGCACAAACGCACATACCAATTACTTAAATGCTCATCTACAAATTGTTCCATTAAACGACCAGCCTGTGTGGGCTCGTAATCATCCATGGCATTAGTAATTTTTTTTATTAATGTGTTTAATGAAGACAAAATCCAACGGTCTATTTCTGGACGTTCTGCTAAAGGAATATAATTTTCTTTAAAAGCAAAGCCATCAACATTGGCATACAACACGAAAAACTGATACGTATTATACAACGTACCAAAAAACTTGCGTTGTACTTCTTGAATACCATTCAAATCAAACTTTAAATTATCCCAAGGGCTGGCATTGGTAACCAAATACCAACGTGTTGCATCGGCACCATACTTTTCAATGGTATCAAACGGGTTCACGATATTTCCCAAGCGTTTACTCATTTTAACGCCGTTTTTATCTAAAACTAAACCATTAGAAACCACCGTTTTGTATGCTCTACCATCTACTTTATCAGTTGGCAAGCCAGCTTTTTCAAGCTCTTCAATCACACTTTCTTTTATTAAACTGCCAATGGCGTGAAGCGTATAAAACCAACCACGTGTTTGATCTACACCCTCTGCAATAAAATCTGCCGGATAATTTTGAGAAAACAATTCTTTATTTTCAAAAGGAAAATGCTGTTGGGCATAAGGCATGGCACCGCTATCAAACCAAACATCAATAAGGTCTGAAACGCGTTGCATTGGTTCACCTTTAGATGAAACCAAGATGATTTTATCTACAAATGGTTTATGTAAATCTAAGTTAGCAGTTGATAAATTTTCGTTTATATCACCACCTAAAACCGCTTTTGCCTTTTCAGCTTCTGCCATTAATTCTCTAATACTACCAATACATTTTTGTTCGCTGCCATCTTCAGTTTTCCAAACTGGCAAAGGCGTGCCCCAATAACGGCTGCGGCTCAAATTCCAGTCTACCATATTCTCTAACCAGTTACCAAAACGTCCTTCGCCTGTACTTTTTGGCTTCCAATTAATGGTTTTATTCAACTCAACCATTCTGTCTTTTAGAGCTGTGGTTTTTATAAACCAAGCATCTAACGGATAGTACAAAATTGGCTTATCAGTACGCCAACAGTGCGGGTAACTGTGTTCATATTTTTCAATTTTAAAGGCACGATTTTTTATTTTAAGTTTCACACAGATGTCAACATTTACATCTACGTAGTTTTTATCGTCTTTATAATTTTTTACATATCTACCGCTAAATTCACCAAGGCCATCCACAAATTTGCCTTGTTTATCAACCATGGTTAAAATGCCAATATTATTTTTTTGACCAACCCTAAAATCATCTGCACCAAAAGCAGGCGATGTGTGCACAATACCAGT
>JAYVNQ010000155.1:0-4660 GCA_043758365.1 Chitinophagales bacterium | reverse complement strand
AATAATTTACTATACGAAACCGATCCAAACAAAACGCAAGTTTACTTAAACGATGGCCCAAACACACCAGAAATAAATGAAACAACCCCAGGGTTTATTGGGCAATTTGTAGGCTGGCAAATTGTAAAAAGATGGCTGGCAAAAAATGATAAAATAACGGTGCAACAATTATTGCAAACACCTAATAAACAAATATTTGAGGAGGCAAGATATAAACCGAGGTAAAGAAAAATTATAAATTATAAATGTTGAATTATAAGTTTGGCAACAACAGTAAAACAATCATAATTCATAACTTATTTAATTGTATTTCGTTGGTACAATCATTGGAAACGCAGGAATATTTACTGTAAAAAGCTGTTTACTATTTAAATTTTCTAGAGTGTAAGTACCGTGCATTTTGCCAATCTCAGTGCGTAGGTTGCAACCACTACTATACTGAAATTGCTGACCGGGATTAATAACGGGCTGTAATCCAACCACGCCATCGCCTTCTACTTCTCTGTGTTCACCGTTGCTATCAAAAATAAACCAATGGCGACTTAACAATTTTACCGCAAAAGCATTGTTATTTTCAACAGTAATGCGATATGCAAACATATATTCCGCATTAAATGGATTGCTAGAATCAGGTTGATAATACACTTCTACACTAACCTTTATACCTGCCGAGATTTTACTTACCATTATCGTCCATTTTTATAAAGATAGAAGAAAAATTAGCGATGCCATATCATAAGATTAAAATTTTACACAAAGCTGCAAAGGAGGCTAAGCCCACGAAGTATTTCGTGTTAATTTCAATAATTTCATTACTTGGTATTCTTAGAGTTATTTGTATGAAACTCACTTTCTGACAGTAGCAAACTTTCAAGTCTTTTTACCCTACATTTGATTTTTTCGTACCGTACTTCTTATGGATAAATTTATTGTTTCTGCTCGTAAATACAGACCCCAAAACTTTAATACGGTTATTGGGCAAAGCCATATTACCACAACCTTAAAAAACGCCATAAAAAATAACCAATTAGCACATGCTTTTTTGTTTTGTGGGCCACGTGGTGTAGGTAAAACAACCTGTGCTAGAATTTTAGCTAAAACAATAAACTGCACCAATCAAACTCCCGAAGGAGAAGCCTGTAACACCTGCCAGAGTTGTGTTTCGTTTGATGCTGGTACATCTATGAACATTCATGAGTTGGATGCTGCTAGTAACAATTCGGTTGATGACATAAGAAGTTTGGTAGAGCAAGTTCGCTTTGCACCGCAAGCTGGTAAATACAAAGTATATATTGTAGATGAGGTACATATGTTAAGTGCAAGTGCCTTTAATGCCTTTTTAAAAACGCTAGAAGAGCCACCACCGTATGCTATTTTTATTTTAGCAACTACCGAAAAACATAAAATTTTACCAACCATTTTAAGCCGTTGTCAAATCTTCGATTTTAAGCGGATTACCACTAACGATACAGTAGAACATTTACAAGAAATTGTTGATAAAGAAAGCATTGTAACCGATAAAGCATCGCTGCAAATAATTGCTCAAAAAAGCGAAGGTTGCATGAGGGACGCTTTAAGTATTTTGGATAAAATAGTCAGCTTTACCAATGGCGAAGTAAACTATCAAAATACGCTTGAACACCTTAATATTCTCGATCACGATTATTATTTTAAACTGCTAGAAGCTTTGCTGCAACAAGATATGGCAGGTGGTATGTTATTGTATGATGAAGTAAATCGAAAGGGGTTTGAGGGTGATTTGGTGCTAAATGGTTTTGCAGAATTTATTCGTAATATCTTGGTTTGTAAAGATGCCCGTGCAGTAAAATTGTTAGATGTTGTTGAAGGCATGCAAGAGAAATATGTGTCAACAGCGGCAAGTGTAAATGCAGGTTATTTGGTAAGTGCATTAAACATTTTAAATGAGGCAGAGATTAACTTTAAAATGGCTCGTAATAAGAGGCTGCATGTTGAGTTGGTGATTATTAAATTGAACTTTTTACAACAAGCCATTGAGCTATCAATGAGTGATGGCAACCTTGTAAAAAAAAAACGAATTGATGGCCCAATAGCCATAACATATAAACCAGTAAGTTCTATACAAATAAAACAAGCAACTGCTAATGCTGCTGCAGAGTCTAAGTTGTATATTCAGCAACCAGCAACCAGCAACCAGCAACCAACAACCAACAACCAACAACCAGCAACCAACAACCAACAACCAGTAACTACTCCTCAACCAACTCCTAGCTCCCAACTCCTAACTCCTATCAATCCCAACAATTTTGCCGAAAATGCCAAGCGAAGTGTGCTAGATGTGTTGCGTGAAAAGTACGGTGATAGATACACCATACAAGCCGTAGAAGACCCAATACCATTGAGTTTGGATAGTTTACAAGAGCGTTGGAATTATTATGCAAGTAAACTAAAGGAAGAGAATAAACACTCACAAGTAAATGCGTTTAACACTTCAAAATTAACTATTGAAAGTGAGTCTGCCTTTACCGTAACAGTAGATAGTAGCTTGCAACAAAAATTTATTGAGCAAGAAAAAACGATGTTGTTAGATTACCTGCAAAGGCACTTTAAAAATCGCTTACTAGGTTTTACTTTCAATGTGGTAGAAGGCGAAAAACAAGATATACCCTTGCACCTACAACTCAATAGTAAACAACGTTTTGAACGTATTGCCGAACAGTATCCACTACTAAAAGAGTTGAGGGATAGATTGAAATTGGAGATAGATTTTTAGAAGAAATTTGGAACACGAATGACATAGAAAAAATAGATTATCACTAATATTTAATCTGCTCTCATCCGTCAAAATCTGTGTTATCCGTGTTCCTATTTTCAACAATTATAACAACGTAGCATCGCTGCTAATGGCTGTGTTTAACAACTTAGATATTGGACAATTTGCCTCTGCATCTTTCACACAAACTTGAAATTTTTCGTTATCAATTCCTGGTACTTTAGCCGATACAATTAAGTGCGATTTTGTAATAGCACCATTCTCGAAAGTCAATTCACACTTGGTTTCTAACGTTTCTGGTGTAAAACCAGCCTCACCTAAAACAAAACTCAACTTCATGGTAAAGCAACCAGCATGTGCTGCAGCAACCAGTTCTTCTGGGTTAGTACCAACGCCATCTGCAAAGCGAGAATTAAACGAATATTGTGTATGGTTTAAAGTGGTGCTTTGGGTAGTTAAATTACCATTACCTTCTTTACCGCTACCGTTCCAAACGGCTGATGCATGTCTTATCATAATTTTAAAATTTAGATAGTAAAGATAAACGCACTAAGACATTTTCTTCATGTTATTAATCTATTACCACATAGTTTAAAACATAAGCATTGGCAATTTTTTTTAATCCAACTACAAATTATTTCAATCACACTAATCATTTAATCATCACTCTATCTTTGGACAAATCATTAAGTAATCAAGTGGATTTATCAACCATCGTTCAGCAATTTATTTCTGGCATTAAGCAAACAACTTTTCTCGAATTTATAGCCGTCGTGTCTGGCATTACCTGTGTTTTTTTCAGTAAAAAAGAAAATATTTTGGTGTATCCAATTGGTTTAATTAGCACCATTATTTACACATACATCAGTATAAAAGGTAATTTATTTGGCGAGGTAAGTGTAAATATTTACTATACCATTATGAGTGTTTATGGCTGGATTTTATGGACAAAAAAAGACTCACAGCAACACTTGGTCGTTCATATTACCAAATCTACCCCACGAGAATGGACTATTCAACTATCCATTTTTGTTATTTTCTACGTAATTATTTACTTGTGTTTGCTTTGGCTGCAACGCAATTTTGCACCTGGTGCTATTCCTTGGGCCGATGCTTTTGCAAGTGCCACCGCCTACACAGGCATGTGGCTAATGGCTAAGAAAAAAGTAGAAAGTTGGATATGGTGGATTTTGACCAACATGGCTTCTATACCGCTATACTTTGTAAAAGATTACGTGTTTACAAGTGTACAATATGTGGTATTATTGGTTTTGGCGGTTGCTGGCTTAATTGAATGGATAAAACGAGAACAACAATTACATATTAATTTAAGCAAGTAAAAAGAGATTTTTGTAACCAGCTTAGTGCTACTATTTAGCTTCAGTTGTGTCACTCACTTGTACAGTTATAACTTTATTCAACTTTATCAAAGCGTATTTTTTACGTAAAATAACAAAGAAGGCAACGGTCGCAAAGTATTAGAAGAAAATCTTCGTGTTCTTTGTATCCTTTGTTCCTTTGTGTGAAACTATTCAACATGGATACACCAAAAACTTACTGCAATTTTGCCAATAGTTTAGAGGATAACCATGTACACAAAATTTATCACGACAAGCATTATGGCTTTCCCATACACAACGATGATGAACTGTTTTGCAGGTTGGTTTTAGAAATAAACCAAGCAGGTTTAAGCTGGACAACCATTTTAAATAAGCAAATAACTTTTAGCAAAGCCTACCACAATTTCAACATAAAAAAAGTAGCCAATTATAAAGAAAAAGATGTGCAGCGTTTACTGAACGATGTTGGTATTAAGTATTCTGTCAAAATTAACTTATAAAAAGATCGTTTAGAAGTATGTGGGTAGAAAATCAATAGAAATAGCATTTACAGACGAAAGCAAATCAT
>JAYVNQ010000154.1:0-14053 GCA_043758365.1 Chitinophagales bacterium | reverse complement strand
CTTGGATAGTTATTTCGCACATAACTACACCTTAACGTATCAGAAACCACTGTAATTTTATACATCCAAAATAGCATACATTTTAGATCACTACCGATTTTTTTTATTCACTAGCTTCAGCCCTTTTAGCAACCTCGTCGCGTCGCACACTTGTACGCTTTTGTACTTTATGCAACAACAGTTATCCATTCAAAAACCAACCGTCCTGCGCCAACGTAAAAGTTATAAAAACCAGAAGCAAAATCAACAAACCAAATAATCGAGAACGAAAATACAGCCACATGCTACACAGGACAACTAATTTATTTAATTTCCAATTTTAAAAAACAACACATGAAGGCATTTGTAAGCATTGCATCCATACTTATCATCACCAATAGTTTGTCATCGCAAACAGTAAAATCGGTTACAAAGCCAGTAACTAAAATCATTTTACCAGCCGCCTACCAAACCAGCCAATATGTACCATTATTGCAAGGCAAACGAGTTGGCATTTTCGCAAATCATACAGCCACTATTGGCACAACCCATTTGGTAGATACCTTACAAAAATTAGGCATTACAATTACAAAAGCCTTTGGCCCAGAACATGGCTTTAGGGGCACCGCAGATGCTGGTGAAAAAGTGGACAATTACATTGATAAAGCAACTGGTATCCCTGTTATTTCTTTGTATGGAAAAAAACGTAAACCTTCTGCCGAAGATCTAAAAGATGTTGATATAATGTTGTTTGATATTCAAGATGTAGGCACACGTTTTTATACTTTTATTTCATCGCTGCAAGAATTTATAGAAAGTGCTATTCATTACGATAAACCTTTAATTATTTTAGACCGTCCAAACCCCAATGGCTTTTATGTTGATGGTCCTGTGCTTGACTCTAACTACAAAAGTTTTGTTGGTATGCAACCTATACCAACAGTGTATGGCATGACAATAGGTGAATACGCTAAAATGCTAATTGGTGAGAAAATGTTGGATTGGAAATTTATACATCAACAAGATAATATTAACTCATTAGGTGAAATTTTAGGTTTTGAAAAAGAGCATGCTAACTTTAAACTAACCATCATAAAATGTAAAAATTATACCCACAAAAGCAAGTACATTTTACCAATAAAACCATCCCCAAATTTACCCGATATGGCAAGTGTATATTGGTATGCGAGTACCTGCTTATTTGAAGGCACTATATTAAGTGAGGGCAGAGGTACGGAACATCCATTTTGCATTTTCGGGCATCCTAGTTTACCAGATACTTTATTTGCATTTACACCAGTATCAAGAAATGGCGCTGCTAATCCCAAACTTAATGGTAACAAATGTTTCGGCTGGAATGTGTTTAATACTAACGAACAAGTTTTGCGTCAAATAAATAATCGAATTCCATTGCATTATTTGCTAGAGGCTTACAAATTATTTCCTACAAAAGACAGTTTTTTTATACAACCTAAAAGTAAAAAACCAACCGATTATTTCTTTAATAAATTAGCTGGCAATAGCGAGTTAATGGCACAAATAAGATCTGGAAAAACTGAATCCGAAATACGCCAAAGTTGGCAATCAAAACTGCAAGCATTTAAAAAAATTAGAAAGAAATATTTATTATATGAGGACTTTGAATAGCCACAAAATTTTTACCACACAGGCACAAAGACACATAGAAAACACTGAGAATATTGGACTGAGATGATTGAAAATTGATTATTGATTATAGAGCATTGAATATTTACTAAATCTATTGTTCCTATGTACCTATGTGGCGAGAAAAACCTAACATTCACTCAAGCTAATAGGTATATGAATGGCCAAGCCACCATCTGAAGTTTCTTTGTACTTACTGTTCATATCTAACGCAGTATCCCACATGGTTTTTATTACTTTATCAAGGCTTACACGGGCATAATCTGGCATGCTTTGTAATGCTAATTGCGATGCCGTAATGGCCTTAATTGCACCCATCGTATTACGTTCTATACAAGGCACTTGCACCAAGCCGCCAATAGGGTCACAAGTCAATCCCAGATGGTGTTCCATAGCAATTTCAGCAGCCATTAAAGCTTGCTTTTGTGTACCGCCTAAACACTCAGTAAGAGCGGCCGCAGCCATGGCCGATGATACCCCAATTTCTGCTTGACAACCACCCATTGCAGCAGAGATTGTTGCACCTTTTTTGAAGATACTACCTACCTCAGAAGCCGTTAATAAAAACCTGATAATCATATCCTCATTATTGCCATTACAAAAAGCAATATAGTATTGCAACACCGCAGGAATAACGCCAGCAGCACCATTTGTGGGTGCGGTTACTACTCTACCAAAACTGGCATTTTCTTCATTCACTGCAAGGGCAAAACAGCTTACCCAATCTAATACGGTTTTAAAGTTTTGACCCCCATCTTTAATCAAGTCAACCCACTCATTGTAATTGCTATAATCATTACCATTGGTTAATTTTTTATTAAGTGCATAAGCCCTGCGTTGCACTTGTAAACCACCTGGCAACTCACCTTGTGTATGGCAACCACGGTAAATACAATCCTTCATGGCTTGCCAAATTTGTAGTACACCTTTTCTAGTTTCAGCATCATTTCGCCAAGCACTTTCATTCTCCATTACCACTTCATTTATAGCCATACCAGTCTTCATACACCAATGCAACAATTCATCTGCTGTATTAATGGGAAAAGGTAATTCTACTAATTGTTTTGCATTAGCATCCTCGCCTTCCATTACCACAAAACCACCACCAATTGAGTAGTAAGTTTGGCCAATGGTTTCGCCATTTTTTAAGGTAATTAAAAACGTCATTCCATTGGGATGAAATGGTAAGGATTCGCTGAATAAAAATTGAATATTGGTAGTTACATCGAAAGGAATTGAAACTTCTCCACCAAGCAATAATTGCTTAGAAATATTGATATGATTGACTTTCTGAGGAATTCTATTTACATCAATCGTTACAGGATCTTCGTTACATAAACCCAAAATAGTAGCAATGTCGGTTCCGTGGCCTTTGCCTGTTTTTGCCAAAGAACCGTACAACAAAACGGTGATAGATTGTACATTTTGAAGCCCATAATTATCCTTCAAATTTGCCACACAACGCATGGCAGCACGCCAAGGGCCGAGCGTATGAGAACTACTTGGGCCAACCCCAATTTTAAACATATCAAAAACAGAAATGGCTTCGTGTGGCATAGAAAGATTTAGGTGATGCATATTACGAGTTAGTAGTCGCTCAACATTTACTCCCAGCCAGGATGGTACTGTTGCTCAACATGCTTTAACACATCTTCTTTATAAAATAATACATCTTTAAACTGTCCTTTAGTGTACATCTCACTTTGGTCGTTAAAATGCTTTGAAGAAGGACTACCACTTTCGCCACCTGCCAATAATGATTTTGCTTTTATACGTTTCCCAAACTCAACAGCACAAATAAAACTATTGCCACTTACGCCATAACGCTTGTTAGTACCAGCAAAAGTCTTGCTATTATACGATGGTAACTGCCCCCATAATGCCGATGCAAAAGGCACAGGAATGCTTGGTTCAGCATCATTATACTTACTTTGAATATCGCCAGTTAAACGCTGAAAACGATTCACTTCGCCCCAAGGTATTTGCCACTTACCAAACTTGGTTGTCAACTCATCTAACACAGTTTGCAAAGGCTCTAAAAGCTGCTGTGGCGTTGCTATTGAAGCAAACTGTTTTGTTTTTTGTACTTGATCGGCTTCGCCTTGATCAATATAAACTTTGGTGATACTTGAGCCTAGTTTTTGCGCCCATTCAATTGATAAATTGGTGGCAATAGAATTAGTGGCAGAACGGTAATCCCATTGCTTTAAAA
Source organism: Chitinophagales bacterium (assembly GCA_043758365.1). GTDB lineage: Bacteria > Bacteroidota > Bacteroidia > Chitinophagales > Chitinophagaceae > Parasediminibacterium. The sequence goes on along the minus strand of JAYVNQ010000154.1, from coordinate 10,197 downwards.
TTTCGATGGCTTCTCTTAATTTAGGATAAGCGGCCTCATCTTTTTCAAACGCTTTTAATAAGGCCGGTGTTAAAATTTGAAAAGCTGATAAATACGTATCATAGCCAGAAGCTATCACATTATCAATTGTATAGTTTGTACCTTGGCTCAAAACTCTTACTGCATTAACGCCTCTAAAATTTTCACCATCAGGGGCCATGTAAGATGGGTAATTTTCTTTTTTCGGACTCATATTTCCAGACACATTAAATGGTGTAGAATTACAATTTTGGATGAACCCATTTGCAGGATTATATTGGTGTACAATATCATCAACCATGTGCAGGCCTTGCCATTCTGTTGCTTTCACAGTACCATCAACTGGTTTGCTCCAATCAAGTGTTTTATCTCTAACAGGTACATAGTCACCATGCCAATAAGCAATATTACCTTTATCATCTGCAAACACCGTGTTGTTACTGGTATTGGCTTTTAAGTACATCACTTTTTTATAGTCGTCAAAGCCTTTGGCTTTGGTACGTTGCCAACTTTGTACAATGCTTACCATTGAACGGTTATACGATTTTAAGCTCATCCATTTGTCATCTCTTTTTGCCATAATTGGCCCGTGATGTGTATAAAAAGCAGTGATAATTTTTGTATTTAAAGAGTTGCCTTGCAAATATTTAATTATTATTTTTTTTTGCGTTACAGGCAGCATTTTTTTCTCATATTCATATAACAAACCTTTGGCATTTGCAACTACCTTTTCCGCATACAAATCTGCCACATCTACACTACTAGAAGTATGCATCCAACCGCAGTGTTCATTAAACCCTTGGTACACAAAAAATTGTCCCCAAGTAACCGCACCATAAGCATTTAACCCTTCCTCGCTAACCACTTGCACCTCTGGTCTAAAGTAAAACGTAACGTGTGGGTTAATGTACAATATCGTATTGCCAGAAGCTGTTTTACTTGGCCCCAAAGCAAAGCCATTTGAGCCAGTTTGTTGCTCGGGATCTTTAGGTAGTGCTGCAACGGTACTTTTATCATTACTATAAAATTGTTTTAGTTCTGAGGTGCTTACATCTGCAGTATTAATCGCACCAATGCTACCATCTGTCCACAATAAAGCATACCAAGGTTTAAAGCGTGTAAGTATTGCTGGCTTTACATTTGGGTGTTTGTATAGATAATAATTTATACCATCGGCGTAAGCATTCAATAACTTTTTCAACCAAGGCTCAGCCTTGTTGTAATCTGCCACGGCATCAGTAGAATCTATTAAAAGTTTTATCAGCAAATCATCATACAAAGTGGCTTCGCCTTTTATTTCTGATGAGCGGCCAAGCTTCTCTATATAGTTCATTTCTACTCGTTTAAAATCATCTTCGCATTGTGCGTACAAAAGCCCAAACACAGCATCAGCATCAGTTTTGCCGTAAATGTGAGGTATTCCATAATTGTCCCGAATAATATTTACTTGTTTAGCTTGATTTTGCCATCGGCTAATCTCTACTGTTGTAAATTTTTGAGCAAAACCAACTTTACTAATAACTAATAATAAAATGATAGGAAGTAACCGCATAAAAGCATCGTTTGATAGTAGTGTAAGATAGTAAAAAACATAAATTACGTTGCACAAATTTCCATTCTAATCAGTTTTAAAGTAAGTTTGAAGCATGAGATATTTACTGATACTACTTTATTTTTATACAACGTTAACCAATGCTCAAAATAAACAGCCATCTAAAAAAGAAGCGAATTTTTTAGAGCAATTAATGCTATCAAAACCAGAACAATTTCAATCAATCATCAACCAAAAAGATAGTCTTCGGGTGCAGATTATTTATACAAAAATTGATAGGGATAAACAAAACCGCCCAACATTTACCGACTATACATTTAACCTTAATAATAACACTTATTTCTACCCTGCTAGTACCGTAAAAATGCCCATTGCTTTATTGGCTTTAGAGAAGCTAAACGATCTAAAAAAATATGGGGTTGATATGAACACATTGATGGTGACGGATAGCAGTTTTAAAGGGCAAGATAGAGTGCTTACTAACCCAACATCGAAGGATAGTAGAGCCACGGTTGCAAATTATATTAAGCAGATTTTTTTGGTGAGTGATAATGATGCTTTTAATAGATTGTACGAGTTTTTGGGTCAGGCTTATATTCAACAAAAGCTTACTGATAAAGGCTTTGGTGATGCCATCATTAGGCACCGATTACAAATTAGTTTAAGTTTAGAGCAGAATAAAGCCACCAACCCAATCAGCTTTTACGATACCACTGGCAAGTTATTGTACCACCAAGATGGTCAATTTAGCAATGCCATTTACCCGAACTTAAATGCAGCTATTGGTAAGGGTTATTACAAGGGCAACAAACTTGTAAATGAACCATTTATTTTTAACGAAAAAAATAGGGTGTACCTAAAAGATTTACACCACATTTTACAAAACTTTTTATTTCATGAATCGGTGCCACAAAACAAGAAATTTAACCTTACCGAAACCGATTATGATTTTGTAAAACATTGGATGAGTGCTTACCCTCGAGAAAGCACTTACCCCTACTACGATACCGCCAAGCATTGGGATGCCTACTGCAAATTTTTATTATTTGGTAGCGAGAAAGGCAGCTTACCAGCCAATATAAGAGTCTTTAATAAAGTTGGTGATGCATATGGATTTTTAACTGATGTAACTTATGTGATTGATACAGAAAAAAAGGTAGAATATATGTTGAGTGCTACCCTACTTTGTAATAGCGATGGCATTTTTAATGATGATAAATACGATTACGAAAGCGTAGGATTTCCATTTATGAAAAGCCTTGGTCAACTAATTTATCAATATGAGTTACAGCGTAAACGGAAAAATATCCCCAATTTGCAGCCATTCACAATAAACTATGCAGTTGAATAGTTTATAGTTTGGATAAGTACCCATTATACCAGTTATGAAAACGAATTTACTTGTTGCATTATGTATTGTGTTAGCTGTAATTGCCTGCTCACGGGTAATTGACTATACAACTACTACTGGTAACGGAACGGGCACAGGCACAGGTTCTGGAGGTAGCAACCCAGCTAATCCTGCACCTACACCAGGACAAACACCAGGTACTGGTACACCAACAACGCCTCCCCCCCCAACTAACCCAACAATTCCCCCAACACCTACTAATCCAACAACACCGGGAACACCAGGCGGTGGCACAGGCAGCGGAGGCACTTATTCAGGCAGCATTGGGGCTATTTCAATTACTTATGTTAGTACTGCACCATGTGCACCAAGCAACGAGATATTTACATTTACCTGCTCTGCATCTGGTGCACCTGCAAATTCAACTTTTACTTGGTTTTTTGGAGATGGTAATACCAATACTGGCAACCCAACCAATAATACCTATAACTCAGCAGGATCTTATACCGTGTTAGTTAAAATAACTAACAATGGGCAAATTCTTGGGCAATGCACTTTGGCTGTAACTGCGGTGGGGCAAGGTGTTACGCCAGTTGCCAGTTTTTATGCACAACAAACAAATGCTACCACGGCCGGCAATTATTATTCATTTAACAGTAGCTCAAGTTTACAAAAAGGTAACATTACCGCCTATACTTGGGATTATGGGGATGGCACATCTGGTACAGGCAGTTTTAGTACACATACCTATGTTCAAACAACGGCCAACCAACAGTTTAATGTAAAGCTTACCATAGTTAGCGATGCTGGATGCACATCTACTAAAACCCAAACTATTCCAGTACCTGCGGCTTACAATATTAGTGGTGGCTTTGGCGTTAGCAGCACTAGCCCTTGTGCACCAAGCAAGGAAGTATTTACGTTTACAGGACCAACCTCAGGTGTGCCAGCAGGCTCTGTTTATACATGGGATTTTGGAGATGGTAGCAGTGCAACAGGCAACCCAATAACCAAGAGTTATACCTTTCCCAACTCGTACAACGTGAATCTTACTATTACTTTAAACAATGCACAGTTGTATAAAATTTTGCAGTCGGTAGTTTCTTTTGGGCAAGATGTAACACCAGTGGCTTCCATATCTGTTCAGCAAAGTAATCCATCTGGAAGTGCTTGGGCTTTAAACAGCACATCATCCGTTCCGCATGGCACAATCACTTCTTTTATTTGGGATTATGGTGATGGTACAACTGGTGCCAATGCCTTTAATATTAAAACCTACAACCAAACAACATCGGTACAAACTTTTGTGGTAAAACTAACGACCATTTCCAATGCCAATTGCTCAAATACAGCATCAACAACCATTACAGTACCTGCAAAATAATTGCCTAAAATGAAACAATTCATTTATACCATATTCATCTTCATATTAGGGTTTACATCTTGTAGTAAAGTAGTAGATTCGACTACAACACCTACCACACCAACTACGCCAGGCACAACTACTGGCACAGCCAATATTAAGTTTTATAATGTGATGGATTATGGTAATGTAAATGTTTCCTTAGCGGGCAGTTCAGTGGGCGATGTTGCTATTTATTATTCAACCACCTATCGTTCAGTTGCGGCAGGCAGCACCAATATTAAAGTATCATTTGGCGGCAGTTCTGTTTTAGATGTGAATGCAGATTTGTTGAGTGGCAAAAATTATTCTTGCTTTATTTATCGAGTTGGTTTTAACTGGCGGATTTCTATTGTTACAGACGATTTAACGGCACCCGCAGCAGGTAAAGCTGGTGTAAGGGTTTTAGACTTTAGAACACAGGCTTATTTTAACTATGTTAAAATAAAATTCATTAGTCCCGGAACTGATGTATTGGACTATGTGAACCGCAACTTTTTAGACCATTTATCTTACGATACTTATGCTTCTTTTAAGCAAATAAACGCTGGCACTTACAACATCAATGTATTCAACGATTCTGCAACACTTTCTTCTAAAAAAGATATAGCTATTGGCACAGGTAAAATTTATTCTTTAGTAATGATGACCCCAGCGGATTTATCAGCAGCGGCAGCTATCAATTATATTAACCTTGACTTTTCAACTTTGAAATAACTGACTGTTTTAACCCATGAAAGTGAAAATAAAATATTATTTAAAATGCAAAAGCCATCTGTACAGATGGCTTTTGCATTTATGAGTTACAAATGATTATTACCACTTATCTACTTCTTCAATTGAGTTGGCGGATGGAACGACACTTTCTGCAACTTCTGGTTCTTTTACAGGTTCTACTATTTCAGTTTCAGCAACAACAGCCGATGGAGAATATGGAACATAAGGTGCTTCACCATCTTCAGGATATTCGTGGTTAAAAGCATCAAAATCAAAATCTGGCATTAGGTCGGTTTTTACATACTCAACTGCTTCGTTCAGTGCCTTTATAAATTTATTGAAATCTTCTTTGTAAACAAAAATCTTATGCCTGTCGTAACCATCGCTATCAAAGCGTTTGCGGCTTTCGGTAATGGTAAGATAATAATCGTTACCTTTTGTTTCTCGTACATCAAAAAAATAGGTTCTTCTCTTACCTGCCCTAATACGTTTACTGTAAACACTTTCTTTCTGTTTGTCGTTGTTCTCGTACGCCACTTTTGAATTAGTTTTTAGTTGTTCAAATGTTGTGAGTTACAAATATAGTATTGTTTGGGAATTACAAAAATTTTGAAACAGAGGTGTTTTAAATAGAAAATCAATCTGCCAAAACACCTGCTACGGCTGCATTGTCATCATTTGTTTCGGTTAATTGCAGGCGGTACAATTCGGCATAATAACCCTGTTGTTCCATCAGTTGCTCATGCGTACCTTGCTCAATAATGCTGCCTTCTTCTAGCACCACAATTTTATCGAACCTAAAAGTAGAGAAGATACGATGCGTAATAATGATAGCTGTTTTCTGTTGCAAAAAACGGTACAAATTGGTTACAATTTCATTCTCGGTTTTTGCATCAACAGCACTAAGGCAATCATCAAATACTACTATTTCAGGATTTTTTATTAGCCCACGGGCAATTGAAATACGTTGCTTTTGTCCACCACTTAACGTTACGCCACGTTCGCCAATCATCGTTTCATATTGCTTATCAAAATTCAAAATCTCTTTATGTACACTTGCAAATTTTGCAGCTTCTTCAACTACTTCTTGCGATGCTTTTTCATCAAGCCCAAAACTGATATTGTTGGCAACTGTATCACTAAACAAAAATACATCTTGAGGTACATAACTTACCTGTTCACGCAGTTGGTGTAACGATAAATTTTGCAGGGGCTGGTTACCAATTTTTATCACCCCTTCATCAGGATTATAAAACCGCAACAACAGTTGTGCAAGAGTACTTTTACCGCTACCGGTTTTACCAATCACTAAAATTTTCTCGCCTTCTTTTATGGTTAATTTGAAGTTTTTAATAGCCGTAATACCTGTATGGGCATAGGTAAACGTTACATCATCAAAAACAATATTACCACCTATTTTTTGGGGTGTTCTTAGTGCTATGTCAGTAATATTTGGCTTCGTATCTAAAAATTCATTAAGCCTTTTTTGCGATGCAGCAGCTCGTTGAATCATACTGGCAGTCCACCCAATAGCACTAACAGGAAACGTAAGCAAGTTTACGTAAATAACAAACTCGGTAATAGTGCCAGCACTCACTTCGGGTTGATGACTAGATGCATGATACCAACCACCAATAGCTATGGTTAGCAAAGTGCTAGTACCGATTAACAAAGCCATTGTAGGAAAATAAATAGCTTCTAATTTAGAAAGGCTAACAGCACTTTTTTTATACGCTTCGCTATTATTGTTAAAGAACCGCAACATTGCCTTTTCTTGTACAAAAGATTTAATAACCCGAATGCCAGAATAGCTTTCTTGTGCAGTGGTTGTTAGGTCGGATAACAGACCTTGAATAATGGTACTTTTTTTATGAATCATGGTATTTACCGAGTAAATAGCAATAGCCAAAATAGGTAGCGGTGCCAACACATACAAGGTTAATTGCCAGTTGGCCCTGAACATAAAAACCAAGCAAAAAATAATGGTAGAACTTAAGTTGATAACATACATTAATGCAGGGCCAGTGTACATCCGGACCCTACCTACATCTTCTGCAATTCGGTTCATTAAATCGCCGGTGCTGTGTACTTTATAAAAACTTACATCCAGTTGTTGATAATGTTTGTATACATCGTTCTTTTGATCAAACTCAATGTGGCGGCTCATTACAATAATAGTTTGCCGCATTAGGAACATAAAAAAGCCACCCAACAATGCTAATACCAACAAAGTAATACCGCTAAAAATAATCATGTTACTGAATGATATTTGACGGGTTTCCACCACATCAATCAGCTTTTTCACCAACACATCGTAACTGATATTTTTAGCGTGTATTTTGCCCTTAACATCGCCATTTTGTAGTTTAATTGTTTGTGTAACCCTATCTACCACATAACCCGAAACTTGTGGTGCTAGTATGCGAAAATAGTTTGAGAGAATGATAAAAATAACACCCCAAAAAAGACGGGTTTTATATTTCCAAAGATATTTATTTACTGCCGATAACTGCTTCAAATGGTTAATTTTTTGCGAAGGTAAATGATAAAGTTTTGAAGCTTATTTTAAAACTAAAAACCTTATACTATTACCCCTGCTCTACGAAACTTGTAGTTTCGTAGCCGTATTTTATTGCCTGTGGTAATATTTCTTATGTTGCTGTAAGCAATTCAATAGCCATTACGAAACTACAAGTTTCGTAGAGCGATACATCTACCCCAACACCACACCCGCCAGTGGCGGTAGATTTAAAATGAGTTTATAGCACTTCGTGTCTTCATCTACCAACTCAGGTTTTATTGCATGGTTAAACACATCGCCAGTACCCCAAAAGGCTTTGTCATCACTGTTAAATACTTCTTTCCAGTTCTTTTTATCATGTACATAAATTTCCCAATTCATGCGAACAACAGGTGTCATATTTAAAATAATCAAAGCATCGTTTTTAGCAACAATGCCTTTGCGTTTATACACCATTACACATTCATCTCGGTGGTTTAAATCTACCCATTCAAAACCATCTGTATCAAATTGTTTTTCGTATAAAGCAGGTTGTTGTTGGTATAGTTCATTCAATTTTTTTACACAATGCTTCATGCCAGCGTGGCTTACATGCTCCAATAAATCCCACTGCAATTCGCCTTTATAATCCCACTCTTGTGTTTGCCCAAATTCATCACCCATAAACAATAATTTTGCGCCGGGATGCGTGAACATATACGTGTACAGCAACCGGAGGTTGGCAAATTTCTGCCACTCATCGCCAGGCATTTTATAAATCATGGGGCTTTTACCATGTACTACTTCATCGTGGCTTAATGGCAGCATAAAATTTTCATCTTGAAAATAAGCCATACTAAACGAAAACTTATCCTGAGAACCTTTGCGTAACAAAGGGTCAATTTTAAAATAATCCAAAGTATCGTGCATCCAACCCATCATCCATTTCATACCAAAACCAAGGCCATCACTATTGGTAGGTCTGCTAACACCTGGCCAGTCAGACGACTCTTCAGCAATGGTTTGAATATCTGGAAAATCGCGGTACAAAGTCTCGTTTAAATCTTTAATAAAAGCAATAGCTTCTATGTTGCCATTACCACCAAATTCGTTTGGTTCCCACTCTCCTTCCTTTCGGCTGTAATCCAGTGTTAGCATGCTACTCACAGCATCTACACGAATACCATCTATATGAAACTGATCGCACCAAAACCTAGCACTACTAATTAAAAAACTCTTTATTTCACCACGTTTATAATTAAAAATGTAGCTGTTCCAATCTGGGTGAAAGCCTTTACGCATATCGGCATATTCGTAGGTATGTGTACCATCAAATAAATACAAACCATGGGCATCGTATGGAAAGTGCGAAGGCACCCAATCTAACAAAACACCAATTTTTGCTTCGTGCAAGGCATCTACCAAAAAAGCAAAACCTTGTGGGTTGCCAAAGCGACTTGTGGGTGCAAAAAAACCTGTGCCTTGATAACCCCAACTGCCGTCAAAAGGGTGTTCCATTACAGGCATAAATTCAACGTGGGTAAAAGCCATGTCTTGTAAATAAGGCACTAATAAAGCAGCAATTTGTTCGTAAGTATTATAGCTTTCTTCATCGTTTTTATCTGGTCGCATCCAGCTTGCTAAGTGCATTTCATAAACGGAATAAGGTGCGTTTAAAGCATTGTATTTTGCACGCATTTTCATCCAAGCTTTATCTTGCCATTTGTAATCAGTTTGCCAAGTAATAGATGCAGTAAATGGTCTTTTTTCTGAGTAATGTGCAAAGGGATCTGCCTTATCCAATCTTGCACCTTCAAACCCGTGAATATGATATTTGTAAGCCTCCCCTTGCAAAATATTTGGTATAAAGCCTTCCCAAATGCCAGAATTATCTAACCTTACTTTTAGTTGGTGAGCCTCTTTATCCCATTTGTTAAAATAGCCTGTAACGCTTATATAGGTTGCATTTGGTGCCCAAACGGCAAAATAAGTACCCTCAGTTTCTAGCACTGTTATTTGCTTGTTACCAAACAATTTATATAAGCTATAATGGGTGCCGTTTTGAAAGTTGGTAACATCTTCATCGGTAAATAATGAGTAGTTCCAAACGGGTTGTTGGGTATCTACAAAATGGATATTCTCGTATTTAATAGCTGGGTTATTTTCTGGCATTGCAAAGCTGTATTAGTAAGTTAATGTGTTTGCAATTTATACATTTTAGCAGCAAGCTTTATATTTGTTTGTGGGGGATTTTTTGCTTTTTTTTACCACATATACACAGCAGTCATACAGAAAATGTTGAGAGGTTTTGAAATAAACACATCACGCTTGTACTCGCAACTATGTGCCTATATATCTATATGGCGAAAACGCTTCAAGGCTTTGCACTTTCCAACCTTTTCACAAGATTTGCCGTATTCTCTGTGCCTTGGGTTAAATACTCGGTAATACACTGTTGTTTAATGTCCATTTTTTAGTTGATTTGTAGTCAACCTATTTCAGGACGAGACACACCGCTGATGATTGTTCTTCCGTCAAGCCCCAATTGCACAAAACCTTTCCTATGTTTATATTTTACTAACTTGATCCGTTAAATAAGAACAAATATTTAAAAGAACAGGGGGCAGAATAAGATAGTCAAACCCAATAAGCTGCGA
>JAYVNQ010000153.1:0-14114 GCA_043758365.1 Chitinophagales bacterium | reverse complement strand
CGTGGAAGTAAATTTTTACCAGATTATTTATTTGCATTTATAATCAACGTAATTTACTATACGTCTATTTTAAATAAGTACCAACTCTTGATTCGCATTAGTTGCAAATTAGGCTTGTCATACTTTGCTTCTAATACTTTTTCAGGTACGTTTATAGTACCCACACTACCCGTGAATATTAGCTGCATGTGCTGCTACATCTATCTTATTTTTCTGCAATCTGATTTTCGTAACCTTCCCCCATTTATGTCGTCTTAATATGCCAACATAATCGTAGCTACAATATTGTACCCCACAATCAGAATGGTGTACAAGTGGTGTCGACTTTATGTGATTGCCTAGCGCCATTCTTAAAGCTGTTATACAACCATAATTACTTAGAAGCTGTTTAAGATTTTGTGTCTTCATTGAGGTGGTTTTTCCTCTAAATCTGTAAAACTATAGCCGTATAAGACCCTTGTAAAAATAAAAAAGGATACTCAAAATGTGTATCCTTTTTAGTTTTTTTATGTGCCTTGCAAATATGATGTTTTGCACCCCACATACAGCGAAATGGTTATTTCTCTACAACCAAAATTTGAAATGTACCAGGAATTGTTCTTGGCCTTACATTGCCAACCGCTGGTACAACTTCGGCAGCAGGTAGGTATAATTTATGGGTGGCTTCATCTATACAAATGGTTCTTGCACTCTTTTTTGTAGCAATGGTTTCAGTAACTGTAAACTTATCTTTTCCATCTTCGTGTATTACAGTTATGGTACCATCGCTGCCGTTTGATGTGTAAATATTTTTTAAAGCAGGGTCAAATGCAGCACCATCACAACCCTTGCCAATTGGTAATTGTGTAATTATTTTACCTGTTTCAGTATCTACCACTACCAAAAAATTATTATCGCCGCAAGTAGCAAATAAACGTTTTGTTTTAGTATCAATTACCAGACCTGTTGGTGCTTCGCCAGGTAATAAACTCCAATGGGCTTCTATTTTTAAAGTGGTGGCATTAATAACAACTATCTCATTTTTATCTTCCACGTTTACAAAAATTTTACCAACACTGTTGCTAACGGCAGTTTCTGGTTTGCCACCAACGGCAACTGTTGCCACTACTTTTTTTGTTACAGGGTCAATAAAAGTTAAGTCCTTACTGCGACCATTGCAAGTAATTAATTTCTTAGAATAGTCATCGTAAAAAATGGCATCCGGGTTTAAACCAGTGGCGATAGAATCTAATACAGCTAACGTTTTTGAGTCAAATACGAATACATTATTCAACCGCCCATTACTGGTGTAACCTTTGTTTAAAGCTGGCACAAAAGCAATGCCATGCACACCCGTTGTGCCGGGAATAAAACCCAACGAATCTCCAGTGGTTTTATCAACCACATTTACTTGGTTGCCATGCGATGTAAACACACGGTTACTATTAGGTTGCACAGTAATATAATCCCAACCACCACTGCTGGCAATTTTAAAACTATTGGTAACTTTGAAAGATTGTGCATTACTACACACAGCAATACTAGCAAGCATTGTAAGCGATAAAATATATTTCATGTAACGAGAATTTGTAAAGAAAATAATGAAAATACGAGACGTAAATAAGAAACTTTACCGTATAAAATTACCCTTTAACTTCTTTTAAAAAACCACCCTTACTATCAAAAATCACATCAACTTTATTTACTTCGGCTTCATAATTTACCTCCCCATTAGCTTTTACAATTTTGGCGGTTTCTTTAACTTTTTTACCCTTGTAATGCACTGATAAATAGTCCGCAGCAGCTTTAGGTAAATCGCTCATTGCAATGTCAGTTTCTGTTTCAAGTAATATACCTTTTGTATCAATAACAACAGTAATGCTTTTGCCATCTTGTTTAAAACCAGCCTCATAATTTTTGTCTTCCATTTCCCATGTGGCGGTAGCTTTTGGATAAGCTTTTGCAAAGGTGGCTTTAACTGCCGCAGGTACCTTAGCAGCATCCATTTTTTGGGCAGTAACATGTAAACTTGTAATGATGAGAGAAGCAAACAATAAACGTTTCATGGTTAATTTTTTTGTGATTATTAATGATGTAATTAGCAACCTAATATTGAAGAAATATTGAAGCCATTGTTATAAAATCATTACTACCGTACCTGCAATAATTAACGCTGCACCAATAGCTGCTTTTACGGTTAAAACTTCTTTTAAAACAATAACAGATAATACAATTGTTAAGGCTACGCTAAGTTTATCTACGGGTGCTACTTGCGATACTTTACCAATTTGTAGTGCTTTAAAATAAAATATCCATGATAGACCAGTTGTAACGCCAGAGATGATTAAAAACATGAGATTTTGCTTAGAAATGGTGGCTAACTCTTTGGCTTCGCCCCTTGCAAATACAATGCCCCAAGCAATAATTAAAATGATGATGGTGCGTATGGCGGTTGCCAAATTTGAATTAACATTTGTTACTCCCAACTTAGAAAAAATGGCTGTTAATGATGCAAATAATGCAGAGAGTAAAGCGTAAATCCACCACATAGTATTAATTTTTCTTTGCCCAGTTCCATTTAACAGAAAGGTTTACAACCCGCCCATCAATTGGTGCCCAAAGCGGTTTAAAAGTTGGGTTGGTAATGGTACCTGTAAACAAAGCCTCATGGTTACTTTGGCGATAATCTAACAGGTTTTCACAGTTTAAAACTATGCTTATTTTATTACCAAATTTTCGTTCAACTAAAGCTGCCATAAAAAAATAGCTTGGTGTTTTGCTATCACCATCTCGATATTGTGGCCCAGTAAACGATCCTTCTAAACCAAACCTCCAAATGTTTTCGATTTCCTCTACTACAACAAATGCAAAACGATTTTTTGGGGTTAGTGGTACAAATTTATTAGAAGGTAAATAGTTGCGTTGAGCAATAGTAAAAGTGTAGCCAGCATATAATTCTAATTCATCTAATTTTAGTTTTACATAAGTATCAAACCCTTTGCTAGTAAGGTTGTTGCCAACATTTACAAACGCAACGGTATTGTTACTTTGTACCGTAGCTATCACTGGGTTATTTATTTGTGTTAAAAAAAATGCTTGGTTTATGAATAAACTGTTATGCTCGTCAAAATCTTTTTTGTAGTTAAACTCAACATTATAACCAACCGATTTTTCAGCACTTAAACCAGAGGGTAGAGGCTGTATATTTTCAATATCGTACTCAACATTTTGCTGTACCAACGGGTTGGGAGTTTTGTAGCCAAGTCCAATACCTAAACGGGTTGCCCAATGCTCATTAAAACGATGAAACACAGCAATACGCGGTAATACAAAGTCGCCATATACAAAATGATGATCAGCTCGTAAGCCAGCTTCAAGTGTGGTTTTTTCAGTAACTCTTCCTGTATATTGGGCAAATGCACCAATGGTATTATTGTCAAAATTGTTAAGCAATATTGGGTCTGATGCCAACTTTTTAAACTTATCACCAGTAGCATTAATACCCATTACCAAACTGTTTTTATCCTTCGGAATAAACAAAGACAACTCAGAAAAGTAGTTCAATTGATTACCCTTAAAATTATGTTTTGCCGTATTTATGGTTCTTGTAAATGAACTAAGGCTTGCTTTAAATTCTAACTTCTTGCCATTACCCAAAAACTGTTCTACCAAAATATCGCCTGTGTTACGGTTGGTAATGTTCTTTTCAAAAAACTGATGAACGCTATTTTTATCACCACCAATTACTGCCATATCACCACCATTTCTAGTTTCAAAAGTGCCAGTGTAACCCAGTGCAATGGTTGTTTTTTGTGAAGGATATAAAAACACTTTTGGGTGAACAATAATAGCGTCAGTTTTTGGTACATCCGATAGGCCGTCACCATTTACATCAACCGCTACTTGATGGGTAACGCCCCCAAAAAAATTGTAACCAACGCTTTTATTACGCTTGCCTAAATAGGTATTAAAGTTGCTTTCTTTAAGCGTTGTTTGGTTTAAAGTAATTACACCTTCTTGCGTAAATAATGGGCGTTTAGAAATTAAATTTATTAAACCACCAATAGCACCGCCGCCGTACAATGTAGATGCAGAGCCTTTTATGAGCTCAATTTGTTTTAAATCTAATGGCGGAATTTGCAAAATACCAAAGCCACCGCTAAAGCCATCAAACAGCGGCATACCATCCCGTAAAATTTGCGTGTAACGACCATCTAATCCTTGAATACGCACATTGGCATTGCCCGAAACTGCTGATGATTGCTGTATTTGAATACCGCTCACATCACCCAAAATACTAGCAATATTACCTGGCTTAATGGTGTTTTCTTCCGCCATTTCTTCTTTGCCCAATACCTCAACTTTTAGTGGGGAGTTTTCTATATTTTGGTTACTTCTTGTAGATGATGCAACGGTTACTTCTTGCAATACTTTTTCTGTGGTACTCAATAAAATTTCGTGTGTGGTTGTATCTGGTAAAGTGGCTTTAAAAGTTATTGGTTCGTAGCCCACAAACGAGAATACAAATTGGTGTTTACCCGCAGAAAGATTACTAATGCTGATTGTCGACGATTTAGTAACCGTCTTGTTGGTGCTCTCTGCAACTGTAACGCCAACCAATATTTGCTGCGTTGCTTTGTCTTTTACAATTGCTTTAAAAGTGTATTGTGCTTGTACATTTGCAAATGTAAATAATAAGGCACTAGCTAATAACCATCTCTTCATTTTAAAATCTATTTTATAATTATTCTGCAAAAGTTACTACCAATTCTGTTTATAAATTGAAGCTAGAATTGGATGCTTAAATAATGGTGTTCATCTTTAAAATTATAATTAAAATGATAACACCCTATATTACAAATTTGTTTTACAATAGACAAGCCTAACCCGTTGCCATCAAGCTTTGTAGCAGGATGACGGTAAAAGCGAGTGCCAATTTTTTCTATATCCAATGTGGGCAAATTAGATGTATTGGATATAAGCAGTTGGTTGTTTTTTACAATGATAATAATGCTACCATTTGTGATATTATAGCGAATGGCATTATTTAATAAATTACTAATAACAATATCTGCTAAGTGATAATTAAATTCTGTGGTTACTGGTTCTGCATCTACCATTATTTGTAAGCTTTGCGATGTGAGAAGCTCTTGCAATTCCTCTACTTTTTGTTGTACCAATTCATCCCATTGTACCGTTTCGTTTAAAGCAAATCGTTGGTTTTCTATTTTAGTTAATAGTAATAAAGATTGGTTTAAACGGGACAATCGATTCACTGATTGTTCAATGATAGCAATGGTTTGATGGTGATTTTTTAATACAACTTCATCTTGAATTAAAGCATCTGTACTATTGGCAATTACTGCTAATGGTGTTTGCATTTCATGGGCTGCGTTACCAGTAAATTCTTTTAAAGTTTCATATTCCTGTTCTATTTTTTTAGTCATATTATTGAAATTATCATTCAATAAATTAAACTCATCAATTGTGGTATTGGGCAATTGTAAACCCTGCCTTTTTGATAATTGGTAGTCGCCAATTCGATTAATGGTAATATAAAAGGGTTGCCATAATTTGCGTAAAATAATTTTGTTGATAAAATAATTAGCGGCAATAATTAAAGCAATCATGCCAATAGCCAACCCAATAATCAAGCTCAACAATTCTTCAGTTTCTACCTGCGATTTTATAACAACCGCCTTATAATTTTTACCAGTTACGGCTACATTAAAAACCAATAGTCGCTTCCATTCTTTCTCTCCTTCTCGTTGATCCCAAACTTTATTAGATGAATAAATAGGCTCAATAATTGGTGCTGCAATTGGTATAAATTTTATTTCTTGTTCGTTCGTGTTTACAATTTCTGGTAATGTATTATGCTCTTTTGTGTACTGTAAAATTTCAGATTGTTCAGAGCGTAAAGTCTTATCCAATTGTCGTATTAAAACATAGTTCAGCACCACATAAAATGCCAAGCACCCTACAAAAAAAATAAGGATAGATGCAACAACATTTATGCGGTTATATTTTGTAAATAATTTCATACTCAAGAAAATTTATACCCCATGCCATACACACTTTGCAGGTAGTCGCCAGCCCCTGCAACCATCAATTTTTTACGAAGATTTTTGATGTGGGTGTAAATAAAATCGTGGTTACCAGCCATATCCATATCATCGCCCCAAAGATGCTCTGCTATTGCATTTTTTGATAACACTCGATTTTTATTAATCATAAAATAGAGTAATAATTCGTACTCTTTTCTGGTAGCCGTTATCGCCTTGTCGTTAACCAAAATTGACTTTGCCAACACATCAATCTTAATGTCATTAAAAGTTAAAACGTTATTGCCCTGTAAATTTTTACGTCTAATTATTGCAGAAATTCTTACACTTAATTCGGGCAAGTGAAAAGGCTTTGTTAGGTAGTCATCAGCACCTAATTCTATACCTTTTATTTTATCGTCCAGCTCGTTTCTTGCCGAAATAATAATCACACCTTCTATTTTATTATTGGCTTTTAAGTGTTGTAATAATTGCAAACCATTACCATCTGGCAGCATAATATCCAACACAATACAATCGTACTCATAACACTCAATTTTTTCTAGTGCATCTTGATAATTATTTACTGCTTCGCAGAGATATTGCTGCTTACATAAGTAATCAACCATGCTTTTATTAAGAGACATTTCATCTTCAATAATCAATAGCTTCACGTGTAATTTTTTTCAAAGTACGCCATCAAAATTGAAGAAAATTGGAAGTTGTTTTTACAGATGTTAATTCTAATCCAGCAACTTTAAATCGGGCTGGGCATATTTATAAACTTTAAAGTAAATAGTAGTTTTAGTTTGAAAAATTCCTTCCAGTTTTGAGATGTCGTTGATAAAAGTTTCCAAGTGGTCATTGTCTCTGCACATCACATCAACCTCCAAATCATAGTCACCAGAAGTACCTGCTAAAAAACTTACTTCAGGCATAGCGGCAATTGTTTTTGCAACCTGTTCTTTAAAAGTAGCTGGTCGTACAAAAACAGCAATATGAGCATAGCAACGGAAGCCAACTTTTGCAGGATCAACCCTACCAATAATACTTATTACTTTGTCTTCTAACAGTCGGTTAAACCGAGTGCGTATGGTACCGATTGATACGTTTAATTTTTCTGCAATTACCGTAAAAGAAGTTCTTCCATCGGCTTGTAAATAATTTAAAATTGCAAAGTCCATATCATCCAATGCCGCCTCTGTTTTAGTTTTGGCTTTATGTTTTTCCATGAGTCGCTTTTACTTTTAGAACAATGAATATAATTTAAAGCACTTCATTTTTTTTAGTTTTAGGTCATTAATATAAAAATTATGCAAAAAAAATTGTCTATTTTAAATTAAGTATAGTAAATTCAAATTTTAAATCTAAAGCTACGTTATACATTATTACTAAGTTTTGCCATTTTTTAATTCATGCTAAACAAAGCAAAGACGTTCTAAAATCATTCAAATGAAATATAGTAAAGTTCAAAATTTTATAAATGGCAGTTTTATAGATGCCTCATCTACTAAAACCATCTCTGTCATCTCGCCAATAAATGGTGAATTATTATCTGAAATGACATGCTCAACAAGGGCAGACTTAGATGCTGCCGTTGCTGCTGCTAAAGCGGCTTTTCCTGCTTGGAGCAAAACCCCCATTAAAGAACGTGTACAAGTTTTTTTTAAATATAAATCATTATTAGAAAAACACATGCAAGAGTTGGCTGAATTGTGCAGCGAAGAAAATGGAAAGATGTACAGCGAATCGGTTGCTGAGATAGAAAAGTGTATTGAATTAACAGAATTTGCCACCTCATTACCACAATTGGTTACTGGTGAAGTGTTAGAAGTAAGCCGTGGTGTTGAGTGCAGAACTGAGAAAGCTGCATTGGGTGTGGTCGCGTCAATTGTGCCTTTTAACTTTCCTTCAATGGTACCAAATTGGACCATTCCTAATGCTATTGCTTTGGGCAATTGTATGATTATGAAACCTTCGGAAAAAGTACCTTTAAGCTGTGGTAAAATTGCTGAACTATTAAAAGAAGCAGGTTTGCCAGATGGCGTGTTTAATGTGGTGCATGGTGATACAGAAATTGTAGAAGCCATTTGCGATCATCCAGATATTGAAGCTATTTCTTTTGTTGGCTCTACTAAAGTTGCAAAGCTTGTTTACCAACGTGCAACACATAATTATAAGCGGTGCATAGCTTTAGGCGGTGCAAAAAATCACCTAATGGTTATGCCAGATGCATTGCCTGCTATGACGGCTCAAAACGTTGCTGCATCTATGAGTGGCTGTGCTGGTCAGCGTTGTATGGCCGCTAGTGCAATGGTGGCTGTTGGTGATGTAGATCATATTATTGATAAAATTTGTGAAGAAGCAAGAAAGATAATTCCTGGCAAAAATTTAGGTGCAGTTATTAATAAAGCGTCGCAAGAAAGAATAGAACAATTTATTACAGAAGCTGAGCAACAAGGGGCTAAAATTCTCGTTGATGGTCGTAATACAAAAGTTGCTGGCAAAGAAGGCGGTACGTATGTTGGCCCTACCGTTATTGATTACGTAACTGCTAATATGAACATTGCTAAAGAAGAAGTTTTTGGTCCTGTAATTGGCATCACACGGGCTAGTACCGTTGACGAGGCTTTGGCTATAGAAAACGCCAATCCTTATGGCAATGCAGCTAGTGTATTTACGCAAAATGGCGGTGTGGCTCGTTATATTATTGACCGTGCAAGCGCTGGAATGATTGGTGTAAACGTTGGCGTACCTGTGCCTCGTGAGCCATTTAGTTTTGGTGGCTGGAACGAAAGTAAATTTGGGGTTGGCGATATTACTGGTAAAAGTTCGATTGAATTTTGGACGAAATTGAAAAAATCTACCACCAAATGGAATGCAGAAGCAGGTGTAAATTGGATGTCGTAGCGTAACGTCATTGCGAGGAACGAAGCAATCTTTTTGGGACAAGCTGTAGTAATTCTATTCAACGTCTGTTGTGTCACCCACTGCGACGTTCTGGGTTTTGTTCAACTTTTACGGAAGCGTAGATTAATATTTTCGATAAGCTTTATTGCTTCTAAAATTTAAAATAAGTATGGTCAAAGCATCCATCAATTCAACATTACCCGATGAAACTGTCATAAGTAAAATCTATTCACTGCGTGGACAAAAAGTGATGCTGGATAAAGATTTGGCTGAAATGTATGGTGTGGAAACAAAGCAATTGAAAAGACAAGTAAACCGAAACATTGAAAGATTTCCTGAAGATTTTATGTTTCAACTTACCCAACTAGAGTTTGATAACTTGAGAAGCCAAATTGGCACCTCAAGTTGGGGCGGTATTCGTTACATGCCTTATGCTTTTACTGAGCAAGGTGTTGCTATGTTGTCAGGCGTTTAAAGCGTAAAAATGATTATAAAATGGCAAAACAAAATATTCAAAAAATTACACCAGATGAATCCATCATTCGAAAGATTTATGTTGTTCGTGGGTATAAAATAATGTTAGATTTTTGATTTGGCAGGATTGTATGAAGTAGAAACTAAAAGATTAAATGAACAAGTAAAACGCAACATAGAACGCTTTCCCGATGACTTTATGTTTCGTCTTACTATTAAAGAATGGCAAACGATGCGGCCGCAATTTGCGACCGCATCTGAAAGTGAAAATGTGCAGTCGCAAATTGCGACCGCATCGCAGAATAAAAGAAATACCGGTGTTACGCCTTATGCTTTTACAGAACATGGCGTTACAATGCTTGCAAGTGTATTAAAAAGTGAGAAGGCAATAAAAATGAGCATTGAAGTAGTAAGGGCTTTTATTGAATTGAAAAAAGTAGCATCTCATTACAGCGAACTAGCAGAACAGATACAAGGATTGAAAATTTACTTAGGTGAACATGATATACAACTAAATCATGTTTATGATGCCATAGAAAATTTATTAGACAAAAAAGTAGCAACTGAAACATGGGAAACAAGAAATAGAATTGGTTTTAAAAAAGAGGAATAAAGTATCTAACCTACAAGTGTGCGACGCAACGATGCCTAATTGAAAAACAAAAGCTGGTAAACAAAAAATAAAATTATGGAAACAGAAACCTTGTCATTAGCAGAAGAAATCATTCAAGACGCACAAGACTTTACCTTATTTAGTTGGAGCAAACAAAAAGGCACCAACCCAATTGCTGTAAAACGTGCCGAAGGTGTGTATTTGTATGACTACGATGACAATAGAATAATTGACTTTTCGAGTGGATTAATCAATATGAATATTGGTCATGGTAATCAACGCATTACTGAAGCTGTGGTAAGGCAAATGCAAGAAGTAGCTTACGTTACACCAAGTTGTGTTACTAAAGTTCGTGCCGATTTAGGTAAAAAATTAGCAGAAATTTGCCCAGGCGATTTGAATAAATCTTTCTTCACTTTATGCGGTGCAACGTCTATTGAAAATGGCATTAAGCTGGCTAGATTATACACTGGCAGGCATAAAATATTGTCTCGTTACCAGTCTTATCATGGTGCAACTATGGGTGTAATTTCTGCAGGTGGCGACCCTCGTAAATTGGCTGTTGATGCGCAACAATCACCCAATTTTATTCACTTCGATTTACCCAATTTGTACCGTTGGGATTATGGCGAAGAAAACTTACTAAAAGAGTCTATCGCAAGCCTAGAAAGGGTTATAGCCTATGAAGGTCCAAACAATATTGCAGCCATTTTATTGGAAGGTGAAAGTGGTACATCGGGTTGTTTGCAATACCCCAAAGGTTATTTAAAAGCAGTAAGAGAAATAACAAATAAGCATGGCATATTGATGATAATGGATGAGGTAATGAGTGGTTTTGGCAGAACAGGTCAGTGGTTTGGTTTTCAAAATCATGGTATTGTGCCAGATATGATTGCTATGGCAAAAGGCCTTACCTGTGGCTATTTGCCTTTTGGTTGCTTGCAGGTAAGTGAAAAAATCACTGCTAAATATGATGATGCCATGCTGCCATTAGGGTTAACGTATTCTGCACATGCGGTTTGCTGCGCTGCGGCTTTAGAAACCTTGAAGATTTACGAAGAAGATGATTTGCTTGAAAATGCAAGAGTAATGGGCAAGTATATGGAAGAGCAAGTTGAACTATTAAAAGCAAAACATCCGTCAATAGGCGATTTCAGAAATACAGGGTTACTTGGTTGTATTGAATTGGTAAAAAACAGAACAACTAAAGAGCCAATGGCGCCTTTTAATGCCAAGCCTGATGAAATGGTAGTGATGAACAAGGTGGCCGCAAAAATTAAGGCATTGGGTATGTACACTTTTGTTAGATGGAATTATATTTTTTGTGCTCCACCATTAATTGTTACTAAAGAACAAATTGATGAAGGGTTGGCAATTATTAGCGAAGCAATACAAATTGCTGATGAAGCAGCTATATAGCACACGGATAGCACGGATTGAATGGATTTGAAAGGATTTTTATCTCACTTTCAAGCTACAAAATTCAACTTTTGACTTATGAAACACGAAGAGTTAACCGAGCAAATAATAAAGGCTTTTTACAAAGTTTACAATACACTTGGCTATGGCTTTTTGGAAAAGGTGTATGAAAATGCTCTGGCAATTGAGTTGAGAAGAAATAGTTTTTTAGTTGAGAAACAAAAGAGTATTTCAGTTTTTATGAGGAAGAAGAAGTTGGATTGTATTATGCTGATTTAATTGTTGAAGATACCGTAATTATTGAGTTGAAGGCAAATGAAGGTTTGATTGAAGAACACGCTGTTCAATTAGTAAATTATCTAAAAGCAACTAATATTGAAGTTGGGCTTTTACTGAATTTTGGAAAGAAGCCCGAGGTAAAACGAAAAGTATTTGATAACAATTTAAAATAAGAATAACGACGTTTAATGGCTTATCAGTGTAGATCTATTCAATCTGTGTCATCCGTGTTCAATAAAATTAAATGAATAACTCGTCTCTTTATTCCGAAGACTTAGCACCCGTGCCGCAATCTAAGCGTACTTGGAACACTTGGAACTATGCAGCATTATGGATAAGCATGAGCTTGTGCATACCAACCTACATGCTTGCAAGCTCTTTAATAGAAGGCGGCATGAATTGGTGGCAAAGCATTTTCACCATCTTTCTAGGCAATGTGGTGGTGTTAATTCCTATGATTTTAAACGGTCATGCCGGGGCAAAATATGGCATTCCATTTCCAGTATTTGCAAGGGCGAGTTTTGGCACAAATGGTGCTAATATTCCAGCTATGTTGCGTGCCATTGTAGCTTGTGGTTGGTTTGGTATTCAAACATGGATTGGTGGTTTTGCTATTTACCAAATGTTGCGTTTATGGATGCCTTCGCTTGAAACATTACCACAAATTTTCCCAGCATCTTTTGGGCTGCAAACAGGCCCTGCTATTACGTTTGTTTTGTTTTGGCTGTTAAATATGTATGTCGTGTACTTGGGTGTTGATAGTATTAAAAAGCTCTTGGTATTCAAAGCCTTTTTCTTGCCCGTTGCAGCTCTGGCGTTATTGTTTTGGGCCATTTCTGCAGGGCATGGTTTAGGGCCAATTTTACATCAATCATCTAAGTTTACAACAAGTGCAAATTTCTTCCATTTCTTCTTTCCTGCCTTGACAGGCATGGTTGGTTTTTGGGCAACTTTATCTTTAAATATTCCAGATTTTACACGCTATGCTGTTAGTCAAAATGCACAAATAAAAGGTCAAATTATTGGCTTGCCACCTTCTATGACTATCTTTAGTTTTATAGGTGTGGTGGTAACTTCAGCTACAACTATTATTTATGGTACTACCATTTGGGATCCATTGGTTTTAGCAGGAAAATTTGATAGCAAACTTCTTGTAAGCCTTGCTATGATTGCTGTCGCTATCTCTACTTTGGCTACTAATATTGCTGCAAATATTGTAAGTCCGGCCAACGATTTTGCCAATCTTGCACCATCAAAAATTAATTTTCGTACTGGTGGTTTCATTACTGGCATCATTGGTATTTGTATTTTTCCTTGGAAATTAATTGCTGATCCAAGTGGGTATATTTTCACTTGGTTGGTGGGGTATTCAAGCTTGCTAGGCCCTGTTGGCGGCATTATGATTGCTGATTATTATTTCATCAGAAAGCAAACCCTAGCGGTTGATGATTTATACAATTCCAATGGTATTTACAGTTTTAAAACAGGCTTTAACAGTGCTGCAATTATTGCTTTGGTTTTGGGTATCTTGCCCAATGTTGCCGGCTTTTTTACAACCATCAAAGTATTTAGTGCGGATGCTTTTCCTACATGGCTTACAGGCTTGTACAGTTATGCTTGGTTTATTGGTTTTGGAGTTAGTGGTTTGGTGTATTGGGCTATGATGAAAAAGAAGGAATTATTATAAATGTTGAATTTTAAATTTTGGATGATGTATTCCATTTAAAATTTAGCGTTCAAAATTCAAAATAAATTGAAATGAGCATTTTAATCAAAAACGGAAATATCATTACAGCAATAGATAGTTATGTGGCTGATATATTTATAGAGGGCGAAACCATATCTGCCATTGGCAAAAACTTAAACGTTACTGCCGATGAAATTATTGATGCAACAGGGAAGTTGGTAATGCCTGGTGGCATTGATCCGCACGTGCATTTAGAAATGCCTTTTATGGGTACTTATTCAAGCGACACTTACGAAACGGGTACACGTGCTGCCTTGTATGGTGGCACAACAACCGTGATAGATTTTATTTTACAAACACAAGGAAAAAGTTTACAATCAGCTTTACAGGAATGGAAAAGCAGGAGCGATAACAATGCCGTTGGTGATTACAGTTTTCATATGGCTGTTACCGATTTTAATGAAAATACCAAGCAAGAAATTCAGCATTTTATAGCGGAAGAAGGCATCACATCTTTCAAAACATTCATGGCCTATAAAGGTGCATTAATGATTGATGACAGGCAGATGATAGACCTCATGCTGGAAGTAAAAAAACACGGCGGATTAATCAACGTTCATGCTACCAATGGCGATATGATTGATTACCTCATTGCCAAGCATAAATCAGAAGGAAAACTATCACCTTTATACCATTACTTATCACAACC